>NZ_CP011025.1:960208-1280278 GCF_000238395.3 Pseudoalteromonas arctica A 37-1-2 | reverse complement strand
AATCGCATCAATGCATTAATGCAAATTTGTAAATTATTAGCTTTTAGAATAAACATTTGGAAAAATAGTTTTGCAATTTTCTTACAGCAAAAGAGTTACAAAGGTAAATGTGTATCTTTTAGAGTGGGGTAAAGCTTGAATCGGGGGAGGTTAAATTTAAAAAAGTAAACATCACACTTAAAATTCACGATAACTAGAAGTATAAAAATTCATATTAGTGTCAGATTTAAAAACACCTATTAAAGCAATGCGTTATGTCCCGCCCTAAAATACGTTGACGGTTTTGATTGGAGGCCAGTAGCTTTTGCTCCTGGCTTTTTTTGTGCACTTGGTTTGGTGTTTTCATTCCTAAACTCAAATGCGGCCTCATTTCATTGTATATTAATATTGATTCTTCGACGAGTTCACGTAGCTCTTTTAGATTTTGGCATTTATAGAGTAAGAACTCCTGCTTCAATATGCCGTTAATACGCTCCGCCAGTGCATTTTGATAGCAGTCATAGCCATCGGTCATTGATGGAATAATGCCATTTTCATTAAGCTTTACTTGATATACCTGCGAGCAATACTGCAATCCTCTATCTGAATGATGAATCGTACTACATTGATACTGACGATTATTGATTGTCATATCTAATGCCTTAACAACATCTGTCGCCTTCATTTCATTACTGAGTTCATAACCCATAATTTTGCGACTATAAGCATCAGTGACTAGCGATAGATAGTGAACACCTTGCGCTGATTGAACGTAGGTTATATCACTTACAAAAAACTCTTCTGGCCGCGATGGTTGCACATCTTTTAGCAAGTTAGGATGCTTTTTCATCCAATGTTTACTAAAAGTAGTTTTAGTGTAACTACGCTTAGGTTTAACCAATAAACGTTCATTTTTCAAATAACTAAAAAAAGCGTCTCGACCTAAACTTATGCCTCGCTCTATGAATTTTGGTTTAAGTAAAAAACACAGCTCTCTTCCACCTAAGCGCGGCATAAAACGTCGTATTTCCAATACCATCGCTTTAACTGGTGCTAGTTCAATAGCACGCAGTTTAGCTCTGCTCTCTCGTTGATATATCGCTTGTCTCGTTATACCAAGCAGCATGCAAGCACGTTCTAAGCTAACTATTTTTTGCTTTTGAAGGCTTCTTGCTCCTTGGCAATATACTTTTTTCGAAGGCTTGTTCCATGCTCAGCGTCAAGAATATTAACCACTTCATTGAGTAACAGGTTACGTAAGTGCTCATCTTCAAGCTCTCGCTCGAGGCGTTTGATTTTTTGAGCGGGACTTTCTTTGGCTTTAGGTGATGTAGGCATAGTTATCTTAGGTGATTGAGTCCAATCCATCTTACCGTGTTTTCTTAACCAAGTAAGCACGGTAGAACGACCTTGTATGCCATAAATTTTTTGGGCTTGTTTATAAGTCATATCGCCTTTTTCTACAGCGTCGACAACTTGTAATTTAAAGCCTAATGAATAATCTCGTTGTGTTCGTTTGAACGGTGTATTATTTGACTTGGTCATAGTAAATCCTAAATGTGTAAACACATTTCAGGACGAGACATAAATACAAAAAAGGCCCGTAGTCACGTGACTATGGGCCTTTTAATTAAATTTCTAATATTAGAATTTCAAGTTAAAGCTTACATGAACAAAACGACCTAAACTGTCATAAAAACCTGCAATCGTATTTGCATTTGAAGATACTGTACCACCAACTAATGGTGGCTCTTTATCAAAGATATTATTCATACCACCAGTAAAGCTTAAATGCTCGTTATATGAATAGCTACCAGAAACATCAATAAAGTTATATGCTTCTATACCACCATCTTCAATTAGTAATGAATCTGTAGCACCTTCATAATCTACAGTTCCGTAATAGCGCCATTTAACACCAACACGCCAATCATCACGTAAGTAATTTACATTAGCTGTGTGACGCCATTTTGGAGAAGCAAAACAGTCTGTACTAACTACACCAGCACAGTCATACGCTAAATCAGCATCACCTAAAATTGGCTCAACTTCTTTTTGAATACTGTAGAAGCCATTAATATCAAAGTTTAATGCACCTTGCTCTAGGTCCATCTTGTAACCCGCTGTAAAGTCAACGCCTTCCCATGTTTGTGCGCCAATGTTGTCACTTAAGTTTGTAACAAAGCCAGTTTGCCCTAACCATAAGCTGCCAGATGGACTACGAGAAACACTGTCACAGAAGAATGCGTCGCCTGTCTTAGCACAGTTATCAACAATACGTTCTGCGCCTACAGTGCCAACTACTTTTTCAATTTCAATTTTGAAGTAATCAATTGAGAAATTAAAGTTATCGAAAGGGTTGGCAACTAAACCAATTGTAATTGTATCGCCTTCTTCTGGCTCAAGTTCCGGATTACCGCCTGCAAATTGATTATATTGGCTAGCTGGAGATGAACTTATATTTCCATATTGTGAAGCACTTACACCTGTATTAGCACACTGGCTTTGTGATAATACTGGCGTATCACCAGCACAAGAATCAACACCGCTCCACAAACTAATGCTTTGCGCAGAGAATAATTCACCAATATTTGGTGCGCGCACAACTTTTGCGTAACTTGCTCTTAGTTTATATGCATCTGCAATCGTGTAATCTGTACCAATTGAGTATGTTGTATCTGAACCAGTTGTTGAGTAATCTGACCAGCGAGCAGCGGCTGATACATTTAACTCGTCAAGTACTGGAACTTGTAATTCAGCGTAAAGCTCATTTACATCAATAGCACCGTACAAACTTGGAGATGGACCACCTTGACCTAATAGTTGACCTTCTTCGTATACCGTATCTGAAATACGTTCGTAATCTTGCTCACGACGTTCAAAACCGAATACTGCAGCGATAGGAGCTGATGCAGAAGGTAGACTCCAATCAAATTCACCGGTAACGTAACCACTGTAAATAATCTGTGTTACTAAACCGGTTTGTGTTCCAACACCAGCTAACTGTGCAGCTTGCTCAGCTGTTACACCGTCTAATTCAAACACGTTATATAATAAACAATCATCTGCTTCGTCACATTCAGTGCCAACAGCACCCACGCGCGGAGCAATTTTTGGGGCTAATAAGTCATTTTTATAAACTGAACTTGACGTTGTTGCAGAGTAGTTATAGCTAATATCGTAAGACCAGCTATCGTTAATTTCACCTTCCATACCCGTTAAAATGCGGTATGACGTGTGCTCTAGGTTATCCGCTCGTGGACCGCCTTCAACATTACGTTTACCAATATAGGCAACAAATTGATCATCGCCGTTTTGGTTAAATAAAGTCTGAAGCTGTTGTTTTTGAATATCAGATAGTAAAGGATTGTTGTAATCAAACAAAATTTCTTCATTGAAGAAAGTACCAGACTCAGCTATTTGACCTGCTGTTCTGTTGTGCATGAATGAAAACTCTAAGTATGGCCTAAAGTGCTCATTGATTTCATAATCAATAAACGTACCAAACGTAAAGCGCTCATTCGGACGTAAAAAATGGTTAACTGGAGCAAAGTTGTAACGGGTACCATCATCCTCAAGAAAACCCTGACCATTTGGATTTAAGTTACCAAAAAAGTTCTGTTCGTAATCAACTACACCATCTACAACTGGGTAAATATCAAAATTTGGATTTGGTGCTGTAGCAGAGCCACCACATGATTTGCCATCATCAGACAAAGCACATGATGAATAGTCACGAGTACCTTGTACTAACTCATTTTGACGGTTGTAAGTAACATAACCTACCGCATGACCTTTACCGCCATCAAATCCACCACCGATAGTAAAATCGATGCTGTAAGCTTTACCATCAATACCAGTGTTACCAGTATCGTAGTCGTAGCCTCTATCATCCATTAACCCTTGCATGTATTTATTATCATTGTTGTGTTGATAGCCTGAGCTGCCCACATTTAATGAAATACCATCAAACTCATCATCCATAACAAAGTTAACAACACCAGCAACGGCATCTGCACCGTATACTGCAGCTGCGCCACCTGTTAGTACATCAACGCGCTTAATTAAAGAGGCTGGAATTTGGTTGATATCTGCAACTTGCGAAGTAATACTACCCGCTTGCATTCTGCGACCATTAATTAGCACAAGTGTTCTGTTTGAGCCTAAACCACGTAAATCTACAGTTGCAGTACCTGTTGCGCCATTTGCTAAAAATGAATTTTCCGCCGCTTCAATTTGTGGAAGTTGGTTTAGTACATCTTCAACACGAGTAAAACCACTTAATTTAATTTCTTCTGCAGTCATTACTGTTACTGGGCTAGATGTTTCTAAGTCAGTTCTTTTAATACGAGAACCTGTAACTTGAATTCGTTCAACTTTCTCAATACCGTCTTCTGCAGCAATTGAGCTTGAAGAAAATACAGCTGTTGAGGCTGCGCTAAAAGCAAGTGCGATACGCACCGCTTTAGCTACTTGATTATTTAACATTTGATTCTCCCTGGTGTCACTACTTAATAGTAGCAATCATTATTTATTTTATTGTTACAGCTTCTTAACAGTAACTAAAACAAATAATAAACAAAAAATATCGAAAAGCCAACAAAAGTTAACGGAATTTTGCAGAAAAGAATAAATAACGCAATAAAAAGGAAGTGCAGGAAGGTTTAGAAGATAAAAACACCACAACGTTGCTGTTTTAGGTATTATTAAAAAAACTCACCCTGAGAACTTAACCCAAAACAAACATTGCAGTTCGAAATAAGATCGACCATTTCAATTAACGGTACAATTTGCTTTTCTACATAAATTGCATAGTCATAGCTATGAAAGCCTTGATACAGTTCAACTCCAGCAGTTGTGTAAACAAATGTAACAAATTCACCCCTATTGACCGTAAATTCGCTATTTTTTTTCTGGTGTTTTTTAACTGCTTGAACATGAGGGGGGATATTTTTCTTATAATCGATTAAGTTTTGACCTAATCTCTTTTTAAAAATGAGTAAATGATCAAAATCACCTTGGTATAACTTTGTTGTATAGTCTTTAACAAGGTCATTTATATTTAAATTTCCATCAAAAAGACTAGTAAATAGGTCGAACTGGAATTGTTGAGCAAGTTTAGTCCAATCACTTCTTACTGTTTCTAATCCTTTAAATACTAGTTTTGATTCGTTTGGTTTAATTAATTTACCGACATAGCGCTTTTTAGAGCCAACTAGCTTCCCCCTTATGGTTGGCAAAAAGAAAGGGCTATAAAGAGATTCAAATTCTATTTCTAAATGACTTGTTAAGTTGTGCGTTTGTTTAATTTCGTTAATCCAATCTGTAGTTATCTTTTTAGCTAAAAACACGCCAATTTCATTACACTCGTCGTGGGTTAAATCATCATCCAACTTAATAAATGTAGAATCGGTATCACCATAAATAACGCTATAACCAAGCTCTTCTATCCATTTTTTAGTTTGTAGCATTATTTCGTGCCCTCTTAACGTAATAGAGCTAGATAACCTGGGATCGTAAAACCTGCACCCTTTTGAGCCTAAAACACCATATAAGCTATTCATTATTATTTTTATTGCTTGAGAAAGCATTTGATCTTGATTGTCTTTGGCGAGCTGCCTTTGGGACGCTAAGCTTTTAACAAGTAAAGGTAAGTGATGCTTGTCTCGCGAGAATAGGGCTTTATTAAAACCCTGCACACTTTGGTTTGGATTTTTTAAACCTTCTATCAGTCCAAGTGGATCAATGTAGAAAGTTTGCATAATACTGGGGTACAAGCTTTTAAAATCTAAAACAATGACATTTTTATAAAGCCCAGGAATAGACTCCATTACATAACCGCCTGGGCTTTCAAATGTAAGTCCATGATCGCCCATATTAGGGGCAACATAACCGCTGCGATGCAGTAGTGGTAAATACATATTAATAAAAGCAGCGACAGAGCCGCCCTTTTTTTCAAGCTCTAATCCTGTGAGCTTTGTTCTTATAATAGAAAAATCGAGTAGCTTTAATTTATCAAAAATTTTATTTACCAAAATACAATCTTGTCGATTATATTTTGCTAAAGAAAGCTTATCTTCATTAAATTGCCTAATAATTTCCTGCAGACTATTAGCCGTGTCGATTAATTTGGACTCACCCAACACTTGATTTGAAACATTAGCTAAAGAAAAACTTTCAAAGCTATATGTACCATTTTTTAAAGTGTCTATTCCATCAACCACACATCGCCCAGGGATCGATACTCGAGTAAAGTGTCCTTTGCGAACATATAAAGGTTGATCTCCCCTACCCAGTAATAACTTAATGCCTAGTGCTTCAGCTCTTTCATGAATAACCGAAAAATCGAACTCAATTACATTCCAGCCAATTATGACATCAGGATCGCTAAGCTTGA
Organism: Pseudoalteromonas arctica A 37-1-2; assembly: GCF_000238395.3. GTDB lineage: Bacteria > Pseudomonadota > Gammaproteobacteria > Enterobacterales > Alteromonadaceae > Pseudoalteromonas > Pseudoalteromonas arctica. The sequence goes on along the minus strand of NZ_CP011025.1, from coordinate 1,273,902 downwards.
TAAAATGCTCCAATCCCTTTAAGAGCTCAGCCTCATCTACACACCAAATAATATCAAACTCTAGGTTTTCAGCTTCTCTATCTGGCTCGCCAATCATTAAAACACAGTCTAAATTACAGCCCACAAGCCCAACAGAAAACAAAACGCCACTTTCGTTACATTCAATGTCTAACGAGAGTTTATTAAGAGTTGGGGAGTACTCATCATTTGCTTTTAATTTTGCCTCTGTTACTAATGTATAACCATTTTGATAAAAAACATTACCCGTTACCCAAGCTCCTCCTTTTATAAAACGTTCCATTAAGTAGCGCTCTATTGGTCTAATATCTTCTTCAAATAATACAACTCCACGTTGCTTTAAAGCTTTAGCAGCAGAATAAAAATGATTTAGTGATTTGAAGTAACAGGCCGACATATCTTCTTGCTGAAAGTTTTTTAATCCAAGACTTTTAATATTAAAGATAAGTGACTCAGCTGCTAATATTTTATGCGCTATTTCAGCATCTTTACTTTTGATAAAAAACAGCGCATTTTCGTTAACTGATATAGTTTTTATAGGCCCTTTATCACTACAAAACCACGCTTCGTAGCAGATGCCGTTAGCAGTATCATAAGCATGAGAAGAAACAATAAAACCGGCTGTTAAGTACATTATTACTAAACCTTATACATATATATGTAAGTTTTTACTTAATTCAAAATGCTTTAAAGCCATACATTCAACCTAAATAAACACTCAGATACTTTATTTGCTAAATTAATCTCATCACTTCTTGTAGTTACACTCTTATAACTCTAAAATCCATAGCACTGTAATTATATACATACTTTAGGTAAATCATCCCATGCTTTCTGACTCACTAAAAAAAACAATTAGGCAAGTACACCAGCATGTGGCTAGCAACCTAAACGATTATCGCCCTCGTAGCAGTCAAAACTACCTTGTAGCCGAAATAGCAAAAACGCTTGCTGGCGAATACCATAAAAAGCAGCGCATTTGCGTAATTGAAGCAGGCACCGGTACCGGTAAGTCTCTTGCCTATTGTTTAGGCGCATTACCGCTTGCCTTAGCGCAAAAAAAGAAGCTGGTTATTTCTACCGCAACCGTTGCACTGCAAGAACAATTAATAGCAAAAGAACTCCCATTTTTTAAAAAGCATTCAGGCCTCGACTTTAAATTTGATTTGGTAAAAGGTCGCCATCGTTATATTTGCGCCCACAAATTACATAATGCTGTAAACGGCGATAGCCAAACACAAATGGACTTTATGCCAACGCTTACTTCACCATTGAGCGCAATGGAAACCAAGTGTTTAAATGAGCTATATAACGCCTATGTGAATAAAAAATGGCAAGGCGATAGAGACAGTTGGGCCGATACTGTACCCGATAGAGTGTGGAACTTAATAGCGTGCGATAAACATTCATGCCAACGCCAAATGAAGGCCCATCAAACGTGTCCGTTTCAGCTTGCTCGTAATCAATTAATGCAAATGGATGTACTGGTAATTAATCACTCTTTATTACTTGCCGATTTAGACCTAGGCGGTGGTAAAATTTTACCAGAGCCCGACAACACCATTTATGTAATTGATGAAGCGCACCATTTAGCACATATAACACGCGATTTTTCATCGGCCGCAGCAACAATCAAAGGCACGATAGAATGGCTTGATAAGCTCACCAAGTTTAGCGGGAAAATGGCGAAGATTTTAGTGGGGCAAAGAGCTATTGGGCAAAACTTTAAACTTTGCGACAGCATTAATGACGCGAATAAAGATTTAAAAGTAGTTCGCGATATTCTTGATAATGCCGACTTTGAATACTCAAAAGATGATACTTATCGCTTTGAGCACGGTGAAATTCCACAATCGCTGCACAGTAAAGCAAAAGACATAAGCGAAGCCACGCAAGATGCGCTGCGCTGTTTAAACAAAATGCACGACACCCTTACCCAAGATGTTAGCGATGGCGACATAAAACCTTACGTTGCCGACCCAATACTAGGCGAAAGCGGTCAATACATAAACAGGTTAGAGCAACTAAACAAACTATGGTTTAGTTACGCCAAAAAAGGCGAAGGTGCTCCTCATGCACGGTGGATAAAACGCCTTGAATACAAAAGCCATCACGACCACTTATTAAGCGACTGCCCTATTGAAGTCGGTTATTACTTAAAAGATAAATTGTGGCGAGAATGCGCGGGCGCTGTTTTGTGCTCTGCTACATTAAGTGCACTGGGCTCGTTCGATCACTTTGCTTACGAAACAGGACTTGCTAAAGAAGAAGGCGTTAAATTTATTAAAGTACCTTCTCCTTTTGATTACCCCAAACAAGCCACTTTACGTATTCCGGTATCTAAAGTAGAACCAACCGATAAAGACTTTAGTGATCACCTAGCTAAAACATTACCAGAGTACCTAAATGATAAAAAAGCGAACCTTGTACTATTCGCTTCTTACTGGCAAATGGACCACGTAACAAAGTTTCTTAGAACAAAAGGTTTTAACTTATTAGTACAAGGTGAGATGTCGCGAGAAGCGTTGCTTAAATTACACACTAAAAATGTAGACGAAGGCAAAGGCAGTATTTTATTTGGAACACAAAGCCTTTCGGAAGGTCTTGATTTACCTGGTAAATATTTAGAGAACTTAATAATCACTAAAATTCCGTTTGCTGTACCTACTTCGCCGATAGAAGAAGCGCAAGCAGAATTTGTACAAAGCAAAGGCGGTAACCCGTTTTTAACGATTACCGTGCCAGACGCCGCAAAGAAATTGGTACAAAGCTGTGGTAGACTGCTGCGAAAAGAGAGTGATGAAGGCTGTATTACTATTCTCGATAGGCGCTTAATTACTAAGCGATACGGTAAAGCCATGCTCGACACCCTACCACCTTTTAAAAGACAAATAGATTATTAATGTTTGAACTCGCACTCGATCCAACAACTTGGGCTGTTTTATGTGCTGTTGCACTTGCCGCAGGTTTTATAGACGCTATCGCCGGTGGCGGTGGTATGTTAACTGTGCCCGCTTTATTAACTGCAGGCTTACCTCCACATTTAACATTAGGCACCAATAAACTAGCAGCAAGTTTTGGCTCGTTAACGGCAAGCTATACTTATTATAAAAAGAACTTATTTAGTCCAAAGTTTTGGGCTGCCTCCGTAATTGCTACTGCAATAGGTGCATTGATAGGTACTGTTATTGTTGATCATTTAAGTATCGATTTTTTAAACAAACTACTCCCCATTATTATTATTTTAGTTGCCGCCTATAGCTTATTTGGTAATTTAAGTACCACAGAAGGCGATGAGCTCCCTAAACTAAACAAAGCGATGAAAATAAAACAATGGCTACAGGGTTTAGCATTAGGCTTTTTTGATGGTTTAGCAGGGCCAGGTACGGGGACATTTTGGACCGCTTCTAATGGCATGCTTTATAAAATGAACTTGCTACTCAATTGTGGTTTAGCGCGTTCAATGAACTTTGTTTCTAATTTTATATCGCTCATCACCTTTGTAGCACTCGGCCATGTAAACTTTTTACTTGGCATAACAATGGGCTTTTTTATTATGCTAGGCGCATGGTTTGGAGCACATTCAGCAATACGTTTTGGTAGTAAATTTATTCGCCCTGTATTTAATACTATGGTTATACTTTTAGCATTAAAACTAATTTACGAGGCTTACTTTTAATATGCACCCTACAGCTTTAGATAAACTACGCCAACAAGTTGCAACGCTAAAACAACAAGCTGAGCAATTTGATAAAGCTAAACTTTTTTCTAAAAATCGTTACATGCAAGCGCAACCTAGCTTGTTTGACCGCGCAGTTTTTAGTACAAAAAGCATGAACCTAGTCGATTACGTAATAGAAATAGAAGATGAAGTGTCAAGGTTACCGCCAAGTGAGCATCGCCATGCTTATACCTACGCGCTTGAACGTATAGGAGCTCAGGTACAAGCTGTATTCAATGTTATTAAATCAACGCCTATTTGGGTTAAAGAAAACAAAAGCCATTATAAACCACGCCCTAAGCAAACCGTTTATAAGCAAGCGGTACAAAAAATAATGCAATCATCGCACGAGCTTTACGACGAATTAAAACAAAACCATGAGTTTGAACGCCGTTTAGTGCTCATGATTGAAGAGCGTAAAATGCAAATGGATAAAGCCTCGCCAGCTAAAGCACAAAAGCTTAACCTTGAAATATTAAGCACACACGCTCGATTAGGCCGCTGCAGAAAAGCAATTTCTGCCACCGAGGACAAAATACAACAAGTAGAAAAACAGCAGCTGCGTTAAGCCGAACTTTACTATGCAGCTTTATTATCATCCATTGTATTCAGACCTTATCCTTGCAGAACGTCATCGATTCCCTATTCAAAAGTATAAGTTACTTAAAACCGAAATAGAAAATCTAGGTGTTTCGGCTATTCACTTTCAAGAGCCTAAAAAAGTAACCGTATCTCAACTTGCGCTATGTCATAGCCAACGTTATATAGATGACTTTTTAAATGGAACACTAAGCGATAAAGCAATTAAAAAGATGGGATTTCCCTATTCGCAACAACTTGTAGAGCGTACTCTTTTATCTATTGGCGGGAGTATTCAAGCTGCTGAAGCGGCTTTTAGCCACGATCTAACCTTCAATTTAAGCGGTGGTTATCATCATTCTCATAGCGATTTTGGCAGTGGCTTTTGTATTTTTAATGATTTAGCTATTGCAGCAGCACATTTAATAAATACAGAGCAAGCCGACACTGTTTTAATTTTTGATTGCGACGTACACCAAGGCGATGGCACAGCACAAATCACTCAAAACCATAACCAAATTATTACCTGCTCAATTCATTGTGAACAAAATTTTCCTCGTAATAAGCAAGAGTCTACTTACGATTTTGCATTGCCCGCTAAAACAGCCGACGATGAGTACCTTGCTACATTAAAGCAAGCACTCGATTTTTGCGTGCGCATACATAACCCTGATATTATTTTGTATAATGCAGGCGCTGATATTTACACTAAAGACGAGTTAGGCTTGTTTAATATATCGCTCAATGGCGTATATGAGCGCGACTTGTTTGTTCTCAACTTCTGTAAGCAACATCAAATCCCACTAATGTGCGCTTTAGGTGGCGGTTATCAGCGTAATTTGAGTTCACTAATTAATGTTCATAAACAACTATTTAAAGCCGCTATCGATTTATAGTAAGCCTTAGTATAGACTCAGTTAAACGGATTATTTTAAAGCGGTGGGAATATGCGATTACACGAAGACATACACAACTATTACGAAAAGATTGTAGTTGAAGAAATCATCAAACTTAAACTTGATGAAAAATATGATGAAGATGTAATGGCTGACTTTTGTTGTACGGTACTAAATCAGCTCCCGCCACGATATATTCGCTACGATGTAGATATGGCGTTTTATTTACCGCAATCAGAACGCATACATATGGAACAACGTGTACAAACAGCAATAAATGTTGCCATTAGCCAAATATCAAAAAAGAAAGAGTTAAATGACAAGTCCACTTGATCAAGCCCCTACACATATTAAACTTGCAGTAGATTTAATTATGATACTAGAGCAACACGATGTTGCTCCAGAAGAGGTCTTAAAAGCACTCGATATTGTTAAAAGCGACTTTGAAAAAAAGCTAGAAAAGCCATAACTCTATTCTATTATTTGTATGCCGTGCTCGGTAACGCTACCTTCGTGCTTAGTGCAATCAATTTTAACTTCACCAAATGTACGCCTAGGCGAAGTTGAACGACGACAGGTCATATTTTGTGCTTTAACGCCAAATTGCGTTAATACAACGCAACTGTTTCGTCTATTTGTTGTTTTTGCTGCGTAGTTGCTGCACTGTAAAATACATCGTATTGCGCAGACCAATTTTCAACCCCCGCTTCTTTTGCAACGCCTAGCCAGCCCATCCCTAGTTTAGTAGATTGCTCCAAGTATTGGCCTTTCAAAAACATAAACGCCAACGTGTATTGTGCGCTTTTATAGCCTAGCCCAGCAGGCTCTTTTAAATAATTGAAAGCGGCTTCAAACTGTCCTTTTCGATACGCTTTAATACCATTGTATTCATTCTTTTTCATGGTGGTATCACTGTAAAGGTTGATTGGGCTTGAATTACATCCACCCAAAAAAGTGATAAACACCATAGAAACTACTGAGAACTTTTTCATTCTTATCCTTAATTTATTATTTTTATATGCCAGTTCCGAATATGGCTTACACTTTTTATAAACCCTGTTATTCTAAAAACCAATCAGCATAATTAAAATACTATCATGACCTTAGCAAGCTTACTGCGATTATTTTTTCTGGCCGCTATTTGGGGCGCTTCTTTTTTATTTATGCGAATGGCAGCTAACAGCTTGGGGCCTGCGGTATTAATTGAGTTTAGAGTAGGCTTTGCTGCACTCACCCTATTTATTATGGCGCTGTACTTAAAACGCCGCTTGGCGTTTATCCAACATAAAAAACACTTTTTTATTATAGGCGCGTTTAATTCTGCTCTTCCGTTTTTATTTTTTGCTTACGCAGCCCAAACTATCAGCGCATCCACACTCTCAATTTTAAATTCTACAACACCAATATGGGGTGTTGTTGTTGGAATTTTATGGACAAAAACAAAGCCCAATAAAAGTATGGTGATTGGTTTACTGCTGGGTTTAATTGGCGTAGCTATTTTGGTTGGGCAAAATCATTTTGTGTTAAATAGCCAATCAATTTTGGCCATAGTAGCGGCATTAAGCGCTTCACTTTGCTATGCCATTGCATCGCATTACACTAAAAATGCGCCTAAACTGGCCCCATTCGATAACGCCCATGGCTCAATGTGGGCTTCGAGCTTTATGGTATTACCGCTTATCTTATTTATGCCAATTCGAGAAATACCAAGCACCAACATTATGCTAGGTGTATTAGTACTGGGCGTAGTATGTACCGCCCTTGCTTATATTTTATTTTTTAAATTAATCGACGATATTGGCCCAACCTCAGCACTCACGGTTACATTTTTAATTCCATTATTTGGCATATTTTGGGGGCATTTATTTTTAGATGAGCAAATAGGGCCAAATACATTACTAGGCGCACTATTTGTAATTGTAGGCACTATGCTGGTTACTGGTTTTTTACCACGAAAGAAGCACTTAGCTAAAACAAGCTAAGTGCTTTAAATTACATATGGCATTAGAGTTTAAATAAATTGCGGATCTTTTGGCGCATCATTTCTGCGAGTGATATACATAATGCAATCACCTTGCGCTTCATTACTAAGCGCTCGGCTATGTTCAATAGGGACTGAAAATGTATCACCTTGAGTAAGCGTTAGTACTTCATCGCCTAAATCAATGGTTAAACTACCTTGATGAACAAAAATAACCTCTTCTTCAAAACGAATGTGTTTTGCTATTTTTGCATTTGGCTGTAGTTTTAACGCTGATATATTAAATCCATGCGCCCAATTTAATTGCGTTTGAATAAGCGTATCAGCATTTAAATTACCAACTAACGGTGCTTCGTAAACACCTTCGGATTGGCTTAAGTAAGAGTGCTTGTTCCAATTAAAATCTCGTGCCTTGACCACTGTTTGCGCAAGCTCTTCGTCTGTTATTACTCGGTGCTGCGCTATTTGATCACTACTTGTAACAGCCATTGGTTTTACCCCATCTGGGATTTTCTCATTGAGCGTTGTGTCTACTAAGCTGCCATTTTCTAGCAAAATAAGACCGAACTCTTTTGCCATATCAAATACTTGTGGAGCCCAAAGCACTCTGCCAGGATCGTCACTGCCAAGTACTGCATACAAGTAACCTATACCATCACCTACGTTTTCAAATCCTCTAAAAATATCTAAAGGAATCGAAATAATATCGCCTTCATTTAAAATTACCCTGGCATCTTTACCATCTACACCGGTATAAAATGCCCATGTGCCACTGTGTACAACAAATATTTCTTCTGTTAAGTGGCTATGCTGCGAGTTTAAGCACCCAGCAGGTTGACGAGCACCACCAATATTAAACCCATGAGGTATGGAAATATGCACATGCTGATTAGGGTTCTCTGCAACACCTGGACCTATAATAGTAAAATTTTCTTTTTGATCACTACCAGGCGATCGCGTATCAATAAAGGCGTTCTTACACGGAATTAAATCATCGTATCGTACTAAGCGATCTGCAAATAAACTCATTATTCTCTCCTAAATTAATTACTGAGCGGTCCAGCCGCCATCAATTTTTATACTTGTTCCTGTGATCATTGCTGACAGTTCACTCAGTAAAAATACACAAGCATTTGCGACATCATCCGTTTGAGCAATTTTTTTCATTGGGATCATGTCATAAACAAATTTTTTGAAATCGGGATTTTCAAGCATGGGCTTAGTCATTGGGGTTTCAACAAACGTAGGAGCAACGGTATTAACACGTACATTTTGCGTTGCAAGCTCAACTGCCAGCGCCTTTGTTAACCCCTCTACTGCATGTTTACTCATGCAATACAAAGTGCGATTAGGCGAGCCGACAAATCCCATTTGCGATGACATATTAACCACAGCACCGGCACCAGAGTTGATTAAGGCCGGTAATGCCGCTTGGCTTATTCGATAAACACTGCGAATATTCATCGCAATAACATCGTCAATGTTCTCATCGGTTTGCTCAAGCATTGGCGCAACACGGTTAATACCTGCGTTGTTAAGTAAACCGTCTAATTTAGAAAGTCCGCGTAAACGCTCATAAAAAGCATCACTGTTTATATCAAGCGGCCAGATTTCTATTTGCGAAGGAGCATATTGCTTGAGCTGCTCCAAATCGTGTTTTGTACGCGCCACAGCAATTATATTTGCACCCGCATCTACACACTTTTGTACGCATGATTTACCAATCCCTTTACCTGCACCCGTTATCAAAATGGTTTTACCAAGTAAAAGAGTTTTATCAAATCCCATTTGTTCACCTAAAATCTATATTGCATTCGAAGTCATTATTAATTAGAGTACCCCCAGATGCAAGACATTATTTAACCAGTACGTCTCATCAACAGTGTATAAAAAAACTAATCACTAAGGATATAAACAATGATAAAGCATTTAAAAAAAGGTCAGCCTGCTGACTCAAAAAAAGAACAAAATCAGCCAGTAAGAGATATTGTAGAAAATATTTTAACGCGCGTTGAATCTGAAGGTGATGCAGCAATTCGTGAATATTCTGAAAAATTCGACAAGTGGACTCCGAAGTCTTTCAAGCTTTCTGCTGACGAAATTAAAGTATGTTACGCACAGCTTGATGATCAATTAATCAACGATATAAAATGGGCACAAAGCCAAGTCCGTAATTTTGCTCAAATTCAACGCGACTCAATGAAAGACGTTGAAGTAGAGACGCTACCTGGCGTTACGCTTGGTCATAAACATTTAGCAATGGACAGCGTAGGTTGTTACGTACCAGGTGGAAAATATCCACTACTAGCATCTGCTCATATGAGTGTATTAACGGCTAAAGTAGCCGGTGTTAAACGTGTTATAGCTATGGCTCCGCCTTTTAATGGCAAGCCATCACCAGAAATTGTGGTTGCAATGGACATGGCGGGCGCAGATGAAATTTACTGTCTCGGTGGTGTACAAGCCGTTGCCGCAATGGCTATTGGAACACAAACTATTGCCCCAGTAGATATGATTGTAGGACCTGGTAACGCCTTTGTAGCCGAGGCTAAACGACAGTTATTTGGCCGAGTTGGTATCGATTTATTTGCAGGTCCTACCGAAACACTCGTTATTGCTGATGACAGTGTAGATGGCGAACTATGTGCTGCCGATTTACTAGGCCAAGCAGAGCACGGTCCTACGTCTCCCGCTATTTTACTAACTAACTCTGAGCAATTAGCAATTGATACAATGGCTGAAGTAGAGAGGCAACTTACCATATTACCTACTGCTGATATTGCAGGTGTAGCATGGAAAGATCATGGCGAAGTTATTGTATGTGATACCTACGAGGAAATGATTGACGTTGCTAACGATCTTGCATTTGAACACGTACAAGTAATGACTCGCAATACCGACTACTTTAAAGAAAACATGCAAAACTATGGGGCATTGTTCCTAGGGCCGCAAACCAACGTTTCTTATGGCGATAAATGTATTGGTACAAACCATACACTACCCACAGGTAAAGCAGCGCGTTATACTGGTGGGCTATGGGTAGGAAAATTCATAAAAACATGTACTTTCCAACGAGTAACAGAAGAAGCCTCGGTTGTTGTTGGTGAGTATTGTTCACGTTTATGTGCTGCAGAAGGGTTCGCTGGCCACAAAGAACAAGCAGACATACGAGTAAGACGATATAGGAAATAAATCATTGTCAAAGCAAAAACGAGTCACCTCATATGATGTAGCCCGCGAAGCGGGTGTATCACAATCAGCGGTATCGCGTGTATTTAGACCCGGATTTAGCGTGTCTAAAAAAACCCGCGAAAAGGTAGTCGCAACAGCCAATGAAATGGGCTATCGCCCTAATGCCATTGCCCGTATGTTGATCACTAAACAGTCTGGTATGGTCGCGGTTATTTTATCATCGCGAGCAAACTTGAACTACCCTGAGGTACTCTCTGAGCTTAATAAAGAGTTGGCACTTAATAATAAACGAGTGCTGCTCTTTACTCTTGATGACGCAGACGAACTAGACGAATTACTCGAAAACATTTGGACCTTTCAGGTTGATGGCGTAATTGCTCTAGCGGCTCACTTTGATAGTAAAAGCTTAGATTTATTTGCCAAGCACAGCACACCGATTGTGCTTTATAACCGTAATGTGCCTGAATCGAATGCAAACACAGTTTGCTGTAATCACGATAAAGGCATTAAACAGCTAATTGATTTATTACACCAATCTAATCATAAGTCGTATTTAATTATTGCCGGCCCAGAAGATTCTGACGTTGCTAACGAGCGCCGCGAAATAGCTCAAAATTATTTACACACTTTAGGTATCCAAAATACGCCTGTTATTTATGGTGATTATGGCTATAAATCAGCACGAAGTGCATTAGAAGATTGGTTAAAAACAAACCCCCTACCTGATGCCATTATTTGCAGTAATGATGTAATGGCCATTGGCGTAATTGATGAAATCAAACAAAACTTAAACTTAAGCGTACCCGACGATGTGTCGGTGGTAGGGTTTGATGGTATTAGTGCTGCGTCTTGGTACAACTATCAAATAACCACAATACAACAACCTATGAAACAGCTAACTAAAGCCGCTGTAGATATACTCATGGAACGTATTGAAAACCCTCAAGCAGCTGCTGAAGCACGAGTTTTCACTGGTTCATTGATAACAGGGAACTCTATTAAAACACGTTAAGTTAAGGAATTTTTGTGGCCAAAAATCCTGTTTATATTTTACCTGGTACTTTATGTAACCACCGTATGTTTGAAGCGCAAATAATTGCTCTGCAAAATGCGGGTTATACTCCTCACGTTATTCCCTTTACAGAGCAAACAAGCATTGCACAAATGGCTGAGCTTACTAAAACTATAGCTCTAAAGCCTGCCCCTTTTATTGGTTTTTCAATGGGTGGCATTGTTGCTCTTGCACTTTTAAAATCAGATCCTGAGCTTATACAGTCGCTGTGTTTAATTTCCAGCAATAGTTTGGCAGATAAACCAGAACGTCCATCTATTAGGCAAAAGCAAATAAAGCGGGCACAAGCAACTAGCACTGCTGATGTGCTAAAACACGACTTTATGCCACATTATTTTCACCAGCCAAACTCAGAGCACAATAAGCTTGTATTAAAAATGGCAAATGAGCTTGGCCTTAATGCTTTTAGTGCACAATTAAATGCACTTGCAACGCGCGAAGATACCTTAAACGTTATTGAAAAAACCAATAAAAAATTACTCTTTGTTGGTGGTGAGCATGACGTTCTATGCCCAAGCACTATTCAAAAAACAATGCATAACGCCTGCCCTAATAGCGATCTTATTTTATTAGGTAATTGTGGGCATTTCGTACCGCTTGAAAGAAGTAACACCCTAAACGCACTACTCTTAGATTGGTTGGAGTCAATATTATGAATTTAAAACAAAAGTTAAACAGTAAAGAGCTACTATTAGGCACTTTTATTAAAAGTACTCATTATCATAATACCGAAGTACTTGCCCACACCAGCCTCGATGTACTGTGCCTTGATGCAGAGCATGCCCCGTTTGATCGAGGCGATTTAGACAGCTGTATTATGGCAGCGCGTACGAAAAACATGCCGACCCTTATTCGCGTAAGTAATACCGATCACGCCACTATACTGAGCAGTTTAGATATCGGTGCTGACGGCTTAGTACTACCTCATATTAAGACGCCAGAGCAAGCAAAAGCGATTATCAAAAACTGTTTTTATGGTAATAATGGTAGAGGTTACGCAGGTTCAAGCCGCTTTGCAGGCTACACTACACATGCATTAACCAATAACTTAGCAGCCAACAAATCATCTACCTGCATTATTGCTCAAATAGAGGATGCCGATGCGCTTAAGAGCATCGATGAATTGTGCCAAATAGACGAAATAGATTGTATTTTTATAGGCCGAATGGACTTAACTATTTCCCTCGGTGAGACCAACCCAAGCGCCCCTGTTGTTATTGATGCTGTTACTAAAATAGCTAACGCAGCAGCAAAATATAATAAATGCTGTGGCATGTTTGTTGGTAATTTAAGTGAGCTCAGTCATTGGCAGTCGTTAGGCGTAAGCTTTTATTTATTAGGCTCTGATCATAGCTTTTTACTAAGTGGTGCTAAGCAATTACGTGCAGACTTTGAATCAGCTACAAGTGAATCAAAAATATGAGTATTCATAATAAAAATAAAGAGTTACTTAAAAAATTTAGAAATGCACTTTATAACTTTGATATAAACACGCTCAAAAAAGAAGTGACAAGCTTATTTGCTGATGACGCGTTAATACAACTTTGTTACCCGTTTGAAACACTCACAAACCCTAATACACTTATTGAAGATGTTTATAACCCCCTTAGCAATGCATTTGTAGGCCTTGAACGCCGTGATACCATTGTAATGGCGGGTAGCTCAATAAACGACTCTGATTGGGTTGGCTGCTGTGGATACTATACTGGCTCATTTGAAAAACCATGGCTAGGCATTCCACCCACAGGGCATCAAGTAAGCATGCGCTTTCATGAGTTCTATCGCATTAAAAATAATAAAGTGGTGGAATTACAAACTATTTGGGATATTCCCGAAGTAATGATGCAAGCAAACGTATGGCCACTGTCTCCAAGTTTAGGGAAAGAGTGGCATGTCCCAGGGCCTGCCACACAAGATGGGTTAATCACCCGTCCTTATAATAGCGAACAAGCTGCGCAAAGTTTAAAGCTTGTGGGCGATATGTGTGAGCATCTTGGATTTTATGCTAAAGGTGGCATTGAAGCCATGAAGCTAGATCAATTTTGGCATCCGCATTGTAGCTGGTATGGACCAAGCACAATAGGCACTGCACGCGGTATAAAAGGCTTTAGAAATTGGCATCAAATCCCGTTTTTAAATGCCCTCCCCAATCGTGTAGGCGATGCTAATAAAGGTTATTTATTTGCCGATGAAAACTACGTAGGTTTTACTGCATGGCCAGGTATGAGCATGACTATTAGTAACGGTGGTTGGTTAGGTATTGCACCCGCAAATCAGCAAATAACTATGCGTAGCCTCGACTTTTGGCGAGCCGAAAACAATTTAATTCGTGAAAACTGGGTGCTGATAGATATACTCGATGTGTACAATCAAATTGGCGTAGATATATTTGCCCGAATGAAAGAACTAACTAAAGCGCGCTACTTAAGCTTTGCTCCGTAGCCTTTTATATAACCGTTATAAAAGAAAAGCTCTGTCATTACAGAGCTTTTTATAACTTGAAAAAATTAAGTGCTCGGGTTTGCAATACTTTGCGTGCGTTTTAAAATATCTAAACCTTGTTGTTTTAACCAATACGGTAAGTCAATGATTACCCAGTTTTCAACTAATTTGTCACCTTCACGATGATATACATCAACCACGCGCATATCGGCAGGAGTATTAGCTCCAGGTAATCCTAAAAAACCACCAATGGCAGTATTTGTTAAGTTTGGCCAACCAAAAAAGCATGCATACTCATCTTCAGCAAACCGGCAAATATGGCCATTAAATACTTTACCCGTTAACCCTTCCCTAAACGGATACATATGTTGTTGCTGATAACGCTCAATTGTATATGTAGCGCCAATCCCCGCAGGGCCATACCAAACCATGTTCTCGTCCCATGTTTTTGCAAGCACTTCGGGTGGGCAAGTATTTATACCGCTTTGATTAAGCGCGGTTAGGTTATCAATCATCTGATTAACCAAGTTCATTGTTCGCGTACCTTGCTCATCGCTACCCTTACCTAATCGCACGCCATCGTGTGTACGTGGTCCTGGGTATGTAAAATACTGCCCGGTAGAGAGCGGTAACGGGTTTAAGCCTACTTGCAGCATAACCCCAATAATATCGACAAAAAAACCAGTTTGAATAATTTTACCGTCTTTAACACAGTTAAATTCAGCGTAGCGAATTGTCGCCAATTTATGAGAAGGCGCAATACCTAACCAGTCACGATCAAACAAGCCCATAAAGTGGCCCATACTCATTACCCACTCGCCGCCATCAGCTTCGCTTTGCCCTGCAATAAAAATATCTTCGCGGCGCTGAAGTGCTTTAAAAGAGTGGAATAAAGGCTGCCAAACATGCTCAATTACATCATTAGCATTGTTTAATTCATTAAACGGATGCACACCTTTAAAACTGTAATCATCTGCCAAGTATTCTTTAAATACAGCATTTAAGTCATTACCTTGCGTTTTTTCTAATGCCGCATGAAACTGACGAACCAACTGCTTATTATTAATTATTTCTGCCATGATGTTCCCTTGTTGTTTGCGTAATCAAATTAACACTCTTAAACCGCAAATAAATACGCATTGCTAAAATGTATTCTATTTAAAGAGTAATTAAAAGCCTGTAAATACTAAGTTATAAATCGATTTAAAATAATACTAATGACAATTGACTTCGAAGTCAAAGTGATTCATGATGATTCAAAATAAAAAGTATAAATAGGCTAATTAGCCCGTAATACCTAATCTAACAGGATTAATTATGAATGATTTTGGATTATTGAATTGGAGCATTCTCATCGGGTACATTATTGCAAACCTCATACTTGGGTTTGTAATAAGTAAAAAGGTGAGCAGTGCTAATGATTTTTATATTGGCCGAAAAAATACACCTTGGTGGGCTATTGGTATATCGGTAGTGGCAACCTATGTTAGTGCGCTCACATTTTTAGGTGCACCAGCGTGGTCTTACAAAGAAGGTTTATCGGTTATTGCCATACACTTAAACTATCCACTCGTTATAGTGGCTGTTGTGTGTTTGTTTTTCCCGTTTTTTTACAACGCGGGTGTCGCCTCAATATACGAATACCAAGAACGTCGTTTTGGTAAAAAGGCACGTATTTTAATATCAACAATCTGGCTTATTTCACAAACGATGGGGTCAGCCGCCGTACTTTATGCAACCTCTTTAGTACTTGCCTTTATTGTTGATATAAACGTAATTACCGCCATATTTTTAGTCACTATTATCGCGCTTATATACACCATGCTTGGAGGTATAACAGCCGTAATATGGACCGATGTAATCCAATCAGCAATATTGTTTATTGGTGCCGGCATTATTATGTATGCACTTATTACCTCTATGGATGGCTCATTTAGCTCAACCCTTACTGAATTAAAAGCACAAGGCAAGTTAGACCCGCTTAACTTCTCGTTCGACTTCACAAAAGTCACCACCGTTTGGTCTGGCGTACTAGCAATGTCGCTCTACCACATCACCGTTTATGGTACTAACCAAATGATGGTACAGCGTACCCTTGCAGCTAAAAATATTGGGGATGCTAAAAAGTCGTACTTACTAATGGGCTTTATTGCATTCTTTATTTACCTGTTCTTTATATTTATGGGCGTGTTGTTTTATAGCTATTACGGCGGACGCACATTTGAAAACGACAACCTAATTATTTTACAGTTTGCATCCGACTATGGTCTGCCAGGATTAATGGGAATTATAGCTGCAGCAGTAATGGCTGCTTCTATGTCGAGCCTTGATTCAGCGCTTAATTCGCTTTCAACAATTAGTACTATCGACTTTTACAAAAAGTATTTTGCACCTGAAAAAAACGACGCACATTATTTAGCTGCAACACGTTTATTTACTCTTGGCTGGGCAATCATAATCATTGTACCCGCCATTATGTATCACCTTTACAGCGAAGGCTCCATTTTAGAAATACTCACCAAGGTAGGTTCATACTTTGTAGGTGCTCAGCTAGGTATGTTTGCACTAGGATTTTTCTCTAAGCACACCACCGAAAAAGGCCTACTTATTGGCACATTAGTATCGTTTGTAACCGTTGCAATATGCGCCCTTTACACCGATATAGCATGGCCTTGGTATTGTGCAATTGGTGCCCTAACGTGTGTAGTGTTTAGTATTGTTTTGAGTATCGCTTTTGATGGTTTTCAAGAGGAGTACAACGAGTACACCATTAAAGGTCAGTTAAAAGTATTTAAAGAGCAAAACCGACCAGAAAAAGAAAACGGCTGGTATTTGGTCCCTGGTAAATTTGACTCAATAAACTACTGGTTACTTGGCTTTTTTGTAGTGAGCTTCGCGTCTCTCATGTTATTTGAACATTTTGTATAAGGTGAAATAAATGAATATTTTAGAACAACTTTTTGAAAACTTCAGCGCTGCAAAATTACCAAATCAAGCATTGCTTGCTGATACCGTTCAATGGCAAGTAAGCCACCCTTTTGAACCAATTACATCTAAACAAAATGTAATTAATAATTACTTTGGTGTGCTTAAAAACTCATTACCCGATATAGAACGTAAACCCTTTATTTCTATTAAGGGCGACTACAAAGGCGAGCAATGGATATGTGCAACAGGCTACTTTACCGGCACATTTACAAAACCGTTATTAGGTATTCCAGCCACCGGTAAAAGTATTTTTATTCGCTATAGCGAAATGGCTCAAATAGAAAACAATAAAGTAATTAACGTTTATACCTTTTTAGATTTAATCGATGTAATGAACCAAGTAGGTGTAAACCCGCTGCGTCCAAGCTTAGGTTATCCGGGTTTAATAATGCCCCCCACTACACTTGATGGTGTGCCTGCTACAGCTAAAAACGACGAACTAAGTAAAGCCAACGAACAGCTCGTAATTGATATGCTTACTGAGCTTGGCCGCTACGATGGTAAAGATCTGTACAGCATCAATTTAGAAAAATACTGGCACCCAGATTTTATTTGGTATGGCCCTGCAGGTATAGGAACAACTCGAGGCATTAGTGGTTTTAGAGAACACCACCAAGCTCCATTCTTAAAAGGGTTCCCTGATCGTGGGATCAATAAAACACTCTGCTTAGTAAGCCACGACAACTTTGTAGCAACGGGCGGTTGGCCGCATATGTACGGCACTCATACAGGGGATGACTGGCTTGGTTTACCTGCATCGGGTAATAAGCTGTTTCCGCGTGTTATGGATTTTTGGCGCTGCGAAAACGGTATTTTAAAAGAGAACTGGGTCGCTATCGATATTCCTCACTTATTAGAGGGAATGGGTATTGATATATTCGAGCAAATGCAAAATAAAATAGCAGCAGCAAACTAAGAGATACTTATGAGCACACAAAACACAATTACCCAACCTTACTGGCTGCCTTTATCGAGCGTATTAAATCCGCAAAGTAAAAAACAGCAAGCGCTTGTAGGGTTTGACGAAGAGTTTGTTGATATTGTTGATTACATTTTACGTATTACGCACCGCATTTGGGAGCAAAAAAACATTGGTTTATGTTATCGCTATTACGCTGATGTATGTCCTGTTTTTACACTTGGTGCTTACGGCGAAAATATTGAAGATGTTATTCAAGGCACGCTTAAAACCATTGCCGCATTCCCAGATAGAAGCCTTATTGGCGAAAATGTTATTTTTTCAGAAGACGGTAATGAGCATTACTACTCATCACACTTAATTAGCAGTGTAATGAGTAATACCGGTAACTCAGAATTTGGCCCAGCTACCAATAAAACAGGCCGAGTAACAACCATTGCCGACTGCGTTTGTTTTGAAAATAAAATAGTAAAAGAATGGCTAGTACGCGACAACGGCTTTTTAGTTAAACAACTTGGCCTTAATATTATAAATGTAGCCAAGCACATGGCCAAAATACCAAGTAAAGAAAAACACATACAATGGCTTGATGAAGAGTTTACCCGGGTACAAGCAATTGATCATCGCACGCCAAGCACTCCAATTTTAGACGGTGAACTGGCCGCATTTGCGCATAACTGGTTAGATACGTTATTTAACCAAAAGCAATTTGCTAAAATACACGAGTTTTATAACTTAACGGCCACACAACAATGGCCAAGTGGCAGAATGGCAACCGGCCTTGCACAAATTAATGGTGTCTTTATACAGTTTTTTGCCAATTGCCCTGATGCCAAACTAACCGTCGATCACTTAGCAGTTACCCCCTTTGGTGAGAGCACCACAGATGTTGCTATTCGTTGGTCACTTGCAGGGCATTTCAATCCACAAAGCGATGAACTAAGTGAGCTAAAAAATCTTCCTTATTTTGTGTTAGGCGCCTCACATTTACGTATCAAAAATCAAAAGATTATTGAAGAAGTCACCGTTTTTGACGAAGTTGCGCTACTCGCAAACCTATTTAGATCACACGCATTAAATAGCCAAACAGAATTGGAGGTAAATGCATGATCAACGCAATTATCGATTTATACACCAAAGCAGATATTAAAACTATTTCAAGTAAATTGTTGCGTAGTAGCCGTTGGCAACAACATCACTTTACCGCGATGGGGTCATTGCAAGCACAACCGCTATGGCTTGATTTTTTGGCGCAATATGGCGTATCAGAATTAATATCTAAAACGCACAGTAAAGGCCAGGAACTTGAGACTTTACAGCTGATATTACAACCTAAAAAATTACTAAAACCAGTAAGACTTTCGTTTGTAATTAAGCACAATAATACCTTCATAAAATCAGTGAAATGTGTTGTTGATACGCTATTATTGGCTAACAACGAATTTACAGGTGAGGCAAGTAATAATACGCTGGTGATCCCTAAGTTACCTAAAAGCGACCCTATTATGGTTTGCGATTTAGATAACCAGCTGCACCCAACGACCTTTCATGCAACGCCCAGTGATATTTGTGAATTACCAACGCAAACCGCCGAAACATTAAATAATTGGTGGCAAATTTGGCAGCTTAATAACTTAACTAATTTTGAAAGTGTTTATGCTAAAAATGCAGACGTTATTCTTGCTGGCAGTAACGAAACACAATCAAAAGATGCGCTGTTAAATTGCCATTTAGCGCTTTCACAAACCCTAAGCAGATGCTACGCCCAATTAGAAACCGTACAGTTTGACAGTGCCTTAAACCAAGCAACAATTTGCTGGACACTCGATGGTACTTTTAATACTAAAAACGTACGCGTTCGCCAACAAATACTCACAGTTATTACAATTACTAACACTCTAATATCAAGCGAAGTAATGCAATTTGACACCCTCGCGTTAAATCAGCAATTCGCACTGTAAACACTTATTACTTCCCTTCAAGCGCTCACTGAGCGCTTTTTTTGTTTATAATTTTAACTTTTTTAGGTACATTAAACCTCAAATTATAATAATTAAGGACAATAAATGAAGTATCTCAGTATCGGTATCGTCTTACTTTTAACTGGCTGCCAATCTACGCCTACATTATGTGAAGTAGAACCCAACGCGCTTTTGTGTGACTCAAGTACTTATAATGTAGCGACGGTAAATGCATTAACCACATTCGAGTCAAGAGCTGGCAGAAAAGCATTCGCACTAGGGAAAACCGAAAATGGTGGCGAGTTTTATGGCTTTTCAGAGGGTTACAGCTCACAATCTAAAGCAAATACAAGAGCCTTGGATGAATGCAAAAAAATACTCGCCAAATATGATACTAATGCTCAGTGCGAACTAATTCGATAGCTTTTTTTAAATAAAAAAGCCAGCTAATAAATTTATTAGCTGGCTGAAAGTTATGGCCATGCGGCCATTTAGGAAACCTTAAAACTGGTATTTCAAGCTCGCACCCCACGTACGCGGGTTGCTCCAGTTTGCTTGTACTGAGTTAGCTGGCAAACCATCAACAATTTGTGAATGCACCACACCACGCGTTAATATGGCTTTGTCACCAATATTCTTAACGTATGCTTCAACCTGTACGCTGTCGTTTATAAACCAGGTTAAACGCGCATCAGCCATTAAATGCGCATCTACTCTTACCTCAGGGATGTTTGTATCAAACGCGTAGTAATCGTCTAAGTAATTCATTTGAATATACGGTACTAAGTACGAATCGCCCCCTAAACTAAACTCATAACGCGCCGAAAGCCCCATGCTGTATTCTGGTGCCATTGCAGGTCGCCAGCCTTCAAAACTAAATTGGCTAGAATTATCGTTTATATCTTGGCGGCCACCTTGGTTACCAAGTGCTAGTAATGGACGAAGTTGCTCGTTACCCACAGCGTAACCATCAGCAAATTCGCTATCCAATAACGATAACGTACCGGTAAGCGTTAAATTATCAATTGGTACCCATTGAAGGTCGGCTTCAAGGCCTTTAGTCTCAACGTCACCGCCATTTTCGTAATATTCAAAAGTTGTGGCTGTACCTGCAGACACACATTCTAAAACGGTATCTCCCGTTGTTGTATCGTTACATGACGTTGCAAACAACTGTGCTTTTACGTCTTCGTACTTATTCATAAATACCGATATATTTAAGCGCATTGCACCATCTAGCAAGTAGCTTTTCATACCCATTTCATACGAAATAACATCTTCGTTATCATAAAGGGGGTCTGCACCACGTGCTACCACGCGCGAATCGTTTGCACCACCCGTTCTGTAACCAGTGGCGACGCTTGCATACACCATTATGTCTTTGTTTATATCGTACTCTGCAGCTGCTTTATATAACATTGCAGAATCATCCCAATCGGGAATGACATCACCAGTAAACGTTTTATCGTCTTGGTTTACACGTAAACCACCTACAATACGTAAGTCTTCACTAATTTGATAACGTAACTGCCCATACGCTGCGATAGATTTAGCTGTATGCGGGTCATAATCTGGATTCCCCCACGAAGGCACAACGACAGAGTCTGATACACCATCACCTGTTGTATCTGCATGCGATAACCAGCTCCAATCTGCTTCTTGATCAAAGTAGTAAAGTCCACCAATCCACGAAAAATCAGAGTCGTCATTATTTGATGCAAACTGTAACTCAGACGATAATGTTTTTTGGTCGTCCACTCGCCCAAAACCACCTACAAAATCAATACCGCCATCGCTATAGTCGTTGTCGTAGTATTGCTTGCCGTTAAGGGTTGAATAGTTAGTCGTCCACTTAATATCAGCAAAGTCGGTATACCACTCAAGTGCTACTGTGGTCGAAAAGCTTTCTTGTTTATCAAGCGAAAAGCTATTGCGATAAACATCATATGGACCAAGGTCGTCATGTTGCGTATCACTTGGCTGATAAATATGCCCAGCTGTAATTGTAGGGTTAGGATCAAATATGCCGGAGCCAGGTGACGTTTCGCTTATTTGGTAACCCGCAATTTGCTGATAGCCCCAAATAGCTTCTGAGTTTGAGTTTTTACGCGAGTAGTCAAAACGTACCGTTGCGTTAAACTTATCGTTTGGTTGCCACTTAGTGACATTACGCATATAAAACTGATTTTTTTCGCGTAAATCATCCGAAGGCCCTGGAATCACTAAGTTATTGATATAGCCATCGTGACGATCAGAGGCCACTACAAAACGGGTCGCGAGCGTATCGCTTACAGGTATATTTATAATACCCTCGTAAGCACTGCGGTTATAACTCCCTGTTTCAACTTTTATACTCCCCAGTAAATCGTCAAAAACAGGTTGATTAGTAATTATATTAATACTGCCAGCAAAGGTGTTACGTCCGTATAGAGTACCTTGTGGGCCACGCAGCACTTCTATGCGCTGCACATCCACCAATGCTCCTAAACCAGATGAGGTAGTCGGTACGTAAATACCATCTTGAAATATACCGACTATTTGCTCAGCAATACCGGTGCCTGCTACACCCACCTCATTAGTGCGTGCGCCGCGCATTGCAGGACGAACCTCACCACCGGATGACCCCATACGTAAACCCGGTACAACCTGCTCAAGACCCGTAACATCAATAATACCTGCACGGGCTATATCAGCCTCCCCTAGTGCAGTGATTGATGATGATACTTCCTGTAGATCTTGTGAGCGACGGTTTGCAGTAACGGCTATGCGTTCAATGGCTGGTTCTTTAATTTGCTGCTGAGTTTGTGTTGATGTTGCTTCTTCGGCGCTGTGAGCATTCATTGTGGTTGCTGTAATAGCAGTTGTTACAGCAAAATGAACGAGAGTCCGTGTAAATTTAGCTTTCATTATAATTATTCCCCCGAGTTTAAAACGTGTCTACTTCTCCCCAACTCTACATTTTCAATTATTACAGTAAACAAATTGTATCAATTGAAAATGCATTGATACAAAATAGACTTCGAAGTCAAAAAGATCAACAACTTTCTGCCCAATAATTAACCTGAACTATAAAAAAACATAAATAACAATGATTTAAAATAAAAATAATCATGATTTCGAAATCTATAAAATAAAAAGGCCAGCAATACAATATTGCTGGCCTTTTAAATAATATCCAATTTTATTAATAACTTAACTTTAGTTAAACCCTAACCGAGTATAAAGCAGTTAAAACGATAACTGGCTTAAAAGTTATAACCTATTCTTACGCCATAAGTGCGAGGATTAGCATAGTCAGCAGCCGCTACGTTACCGCCAAAGCGAACCGTTCTAAGCAAGATAAGTTCATCGCCTGCATTTTGAACATATGCGCGTACAGCCCACTCATTATCGGCCGAATACCATGCAATACTGGCATCGTATTTTTGATAGCTACCTTGCGTACCAAACGAAAACGGGAGATCGTTGGTCGTATACGAATCCGATAACTGAATACTGGTAGCAGGCACAATGCGGCCTTTATCACCTAAATCAAACTCGTAACTCGCTAAAAGGGTAATGTTATATTTGGGACTTAACTGCACTTCGTTACCGTCAAGTTGCAGTAAGTTATCTACGCCATTTATAGTCTCTCCGCCTTCTTCAAACACATTTGGCGTAACAAAGTCACCATAAGTAGAATCTGTAAACGCGGCACGTGCACCTAGGCGCAATGCATCACTCGCTTGCCAATCAATTTCAAGCTCAAGACCAGCTGCATCAATTTCGCCCGCATTACCAAAAAATGATACCGCCGTACCGCCTACATTTTGAAAACGCGTAGAAAGTAAATCTTCGTATTGGTTGTAATATAAAGAGGCGTTAAATCTTAATGAATTATCAAGCAGCATGCTTTTAAAGCCTACTTCGTAAGCCGTTACTGTTTGCTCATCGTAACTGTTTTCACCGTTAAAAGCGCCCTGTGCATTACCAGCTAAAAAGCCTGTAGATACTGTAGCGTATAGTAGCTGATCGTTTGTTAAGTCGTGTTCAATACCAACTTTCCACGTTACTTTACTCCAATCGCCATCTGCATCTTTTACCTCTAACTCTGAAAAATCGATCGTGCTTAAATCATTGGTATTTTGACCGTAGATATCCCACTCACGTTTATCATTTGTGTACCTTATACCTGCTATACCGCGTGTATCATCACTAAATGTGTAGTTACCTTGAAAGTAAGCCGCCGCTGATCGCGTTTCTAGCTGAATTTGGTTTAACCATGGTGCATATTGAAGTGCTTGAGGCTGCGTTGTATCGGGTACATTATCAACCACAGCTCCGTAGCTCGCATTTAAAAAAGCGTTATCTAGGTCCTCTGAAAATAAGTAAATACCAGCCACCCATTCAAAATCACTTTCGTAGGTAGAGCTAACTTGTACTTCTAACGAGTTAGTTTTAGATTCAATTGCGTTACCATCTACTGTGGTTGCATAAGTCGAAAAATCACCATCGGTAAGGCGTGTTTCTTCGTAATCCATTGAGGCTGCAATTACTTTTAAATCAACCGACTCAAGCGACCAGTTTAACTCGGCGCTAATACTTACATCGCTCACATTGCGTGATGGCTTATAATCAAACTGCTGAGTAAATGGGTCTGACGATACACCTTGGGCAGTATCAAGCCCAGGCGTTGCTGCATTATCTAGGCCTGCACCAAAACGACCACAATTACTGCCACACACATCATCTCGACCAATGCGCTGAGTTAATGGTGCCGATAAGCTTGTTTTACCTGTCGCTGGGTTTATAGGTACACCTAAAATATGGTAACCAAAAGCACCGCCGCCATTTGACTCGTCCTGCCACGTTTCTACTTTTACATTTAAATTTACATCGTCGTTAAATTCAGTAAATACTTGGCCACGTAAAAAATACATATCGGCATCTTTCAAGCCTGCTGATTCATTAAACGAATTCTCTACGTACGGGTCACGTATTTCTCGTACCCCAGTAAAGCGTACTGCGGTGTCATCGGTTAAAGCAGCATTAAAAAAGCCTTCACCGCGCAAATGGCCATAATTACCAAACGTTGTAGCCATACCACCTTCGGTGATATCAAGTTCAGGCTTTTTAGCTATTACATCAATTACGCCACCAAATGAGTTACGCCCGAACAACGTCCCTTGCGGGCCGCGTAGTACTTCAACACGTTCTAAATCAACAAAGCCAGCGAGTGCTTGCCCATGGCGTGGGCGATAAACACCGTTAGAGTAAAATGCAATAGCAACATCATTAGCCTCTACTTGCTCTGTTCTGGCACCGCGCATAGCTGGACGGGCATCGCTCCCCGACACACCCGACTTTAAACCTGGCGCTAGGCTATCAAGGCTTAAAATATCGGTAATGCCATTTTCTAGTAAATCTTTAGCCGACACCGCAGTAACTGCTAAAGGCACCGACTGAATACTTTTAACTCGCTTAGTAGAGGTAACAGAAATCACCTCCAGCTCTTTATTGGGGTTTAATTTTGCTTCTTGTGAAAATACAGATGCTGAGCCTAATAACGCCGTATTTACAGCAGCAAAAATAAGTGTTTTACGTAAAATATTTGTCGTCATGAGATAAATTCTCCACCTGTTGAAATGAATTTTATTAAGCATTTATGGACGCTATGATCCACCACCGAATTTTTATTATTTATAATTATTAAAAACGCAGTATTTAAATGACTATTTTTTCGACTCATAAAAACTACCGCCTTTTGCATTCGAATGCAACAACGATTAATGCAACTTTTACATGTAACTAACAGGTGTTATAAAAACAAAAGCTTAAAACCAACTCAAGCAGCTAATAGTAAACAAATTTAATTTTTATGGCTGATTTAAAATTACTGGTTTGATCAGTTTAATGTGAGGGATTTAAACAAAGAAAAGGAATAAAATTCGAATAGAGCATGCAATTTAGACTTCGAAGTCTAAATTATATTAAAGACCCACTTTAAGTGTCAGCACATAATTAATTTTCAATTAAGTGCTGATTATTCATGGCATAACTATTTAGTGGCTTTTAGTTAATCTGAGGATCTATTCACTACTTTGGGATTGCTGAATAAGTAACAATAACTCAGCAGTAGCCGTTGCATCAGCAAGTGCGCGGTGATGGCTGGTTAAATTTAAATTAAAATGCGATGAGAGATTACCAAGCGAATACGACTTTAAGCCTTTAAACGCTTTGCGCGACTCAACCACGGTGCACATTTTTGGCATTTTAAAAAAGTGCCCTGCCATCTCGCATTCTTTTTTAATAAAGCCGTAGTCAAAATTAACGTTATGGGCTACAAAAATACTGCCTGCGAGTTTATCAATTAGTGGCTTTACAACCTCTGCAAATACGGGCGCGTTATAAACCATGCTGTCGCTAATACCAGTTAGTGACGTTATAAATCCAGGTATATGGCGCTCGGGGTTAACTAAGCTTGTCCAAGTATCAATTACTTTTCCGTGCTGTACTTTTACAAGGCCTATTTCGGTAATACGGTTACCGCCTTTTAAGCCGCCTGTGGTTTCTATATCGACCACACTGTAAATACGGTTAGGATCTACAAACCATTTAACCGCAGCAATGTGTACTGTAAAGCCGACATTTTTTAAATTATCAATAGTGGTAAGTTGGTTGCGCCTAAGCTTATCGCCCGGGGCTTTTACCTCTTCAAAATGTACTTGGCCATTATTAATTACCATTAAGTCGGGGTAGCCGTCTTTTAGCTGTAAATAATGTTTGCTCATGGCTGTTAAGTGCGCAATTAGCGCCTTAATAGGGCTGTTTAAAATAAGCGCCTCTAGTGGCTCTAATAAATTGCTGCGCCACCTAAACAAACCGTTAGGTTGGTCAAAGTATTGCGCTGCATTTTTGCATACTAAATTAAGTAATGCTTGCGACGTTTGGCACTGTGCTAAGCGCTCGTTTATCTGTGTTTGCTGCGCTTCATAAAAATTACCAAGCCTTAATACTTGCGGATAAATATCAAACTCATTGCATGGTGGATAAGGCGACTCCACAAATAACTCATGCCAAAATACTAAACCAAACAAACTTTGCCAAAGCGTGTTTTCGGTATTAAATACAGCCATACCTTGGCGAGTATAATAATCGTTTACGCCCTGCTCTACTTCACCTCGGTACAGTTCATCTATTTCTAGCACGCATTGGGTGTCGGCAAGCATGGCACTTAAACGAGAACGTGTTTTTTTATTAAACTTACGCATTAAAAAATCGTCAGCAAAATACAGTAAATCATCAGTGAGCGGGTTTTCGATAATGGCTTCTAATCGAGCTTTTACCCACTCTTTATTGCCAAGCCTGTATTGCTCTCTTATTTGAATTTCTTGTGCTTCGCTATCATCCGCGCACCCTTCTAGTAAGCTAAAAGCAAGTTCGCTATCAACTGTTTTTAGCTGCCTATAAAGCCTAACTAATAATTTGTTTTTTAATACAACGGCAATGGCACCATGTGCAGCTTGCACTAAAACCTGCGACGCTAAAGCAACGTAATCGCTCTCATCTGTAATATTTTTAAATGCTAACCGGTAACGGTTTAATAAATAGTTTGATTGCGCTTCGTCAAGTGTTTCAAAGCGTGACAAGCTCTCACTGTGCCCTTCGCGCGTAGCGGTTAAACCTAAATCTCGCATTACAAAACGGTTTTGATGATTCACATCTCCACTGCTTAGCTTGCCTGCAAATAAAAACTCAAAATACTCGTAGTAATCACTGCGGTTATTAATTACATACTGGCTATAAAGTGGCGCAAGCTCTTGTGGGCATGCTTTAAAAAACTCACGCGCAATATCCACCAGCGCGCCTTTAGCGGCGCTCTTTTTAAAGCTTATTTGCTCACTGTAATTACTTAGCAACTCAACCAAAGAAGGTTTGGTTAAGTGCGCTAAAAGCTGCGAATAATGCTGCTCGTTTGGCTCAAATAAAATGCCCGCTTTTTTTAGCGTATAAATAGCCTGATGCGGCGATGTTATTTCTTCATAATTAAGCGATTGCGCCTGCACCAAATAAGGCTTGCGCGAATACACCCGCGCCAACATGCACTGGCTTTGCTCATCTAGCTGGTTAATTTTACTAATAAATTCACTATGTTTAGGCTCAAGTAAATGCATACATTTACTTGTTACAAACTCAATAAGCTCTTTAAAATGCGCTAAATAGTATTTTGCTGGTAATTCTTTTTTCATAATATCGCCACAACTGTATATAAAAACAGTATCTAGCATTTGTGCTTATTATTCAATCTTAAACTTGTAATCGGTAATGCTTATAGTTGCCATATAAAAATAATGTAGAGTCGATAAGCACTAAATGTAAAACCGACATACAACAAAAGCAAACCATTGCCATACATTGTAAAGGCAGCACTGGCCGCACAGGGTTGGTCGCTGCGCTTATTTTAAATTCGGCAGGTTACACAAAAGAAGAGGTATACAACCTAGTACAAGGCATTCGCCCTAAAGCGCTTACTATAGAATTGCAAAAAGAGTACTTTGAGAGCTTTAAGGTGTAAGGCAGAAATTTCGGAGGATTTAGCACTATAAATAGTGCTAAGAATACTTTTATGCTAGTGATGAGTTAGCGATGATAGGCTTAACCACTTGTTATATTTCATTTTTAACTCGCTCCCACTCTTTCTTTAAAACAATTTGTGACTGCTCTATGGTTAATTTGTGCGAATTCCAAAACTCTGCATCACTCTCAATAGAACAGCCTGACAGTAAAGCATTATGCATCTCAGTTACATGGACAAGCAATTTAAGATGACTCTCTTCTTTAGAATTTATATATAAATTAAGCTTATTAATGGATTCAGTAATATATTGATACTCTGCGTCTGTACGGTCTTCGTAGCCAGATGCCCAGTAATGAGAGCATTTACCAGTTATATCAGCTAGTAAAACCCTCAATTCATTAATCCATGACTGCCTAATAGGTGCAATAATTTGCTTATTTGCAATACGTAAATTATTGGCATTTTGGTTTTTAGATATCCGCATTGAAACTATAGGGCCAACTACAACAGCTAGCATCGCAATTACAAGCGACAGAAAAGGTAATGCAGACTTAACAAATTCAACCACGATCACTCCTTGAAATATAACGAGACTGTAGAATAACTTCAACAACCAAATTCAATTAAAATCGAGCTCCTGTAATTAACTCTAAGCGTTTTTAAAGCATTAGGTAATGCATTTTTGGAACCCATAAAACAGACTGTTTTTCTTTAAGAAAGTAATCCTACAGCCTCAATGCTTAATTCAGGTGCACCGTAGGCGTCACCTGGAATTTCTTGTTAGCCCTGAACTAATTGCCTGACTGATTGCCCATTATTTATTTTAATTTCATAGATCTTGCAATGAGAGTATTTATTTTCAATTAATTTTAAAATGTTGATTTTCTCGTCCGGATTAATTTTTGGGCCAAATGTAATCGACTCTAACTCTTCTGGATAAAATTTAAAGTCTGAATATCTTTGGTTGCTAGGAGATTTTATATTATAAACAACTCTCCACTCTTTTTCGTATGCCCAATCTTCACTCTTTGTATGATAAATTGCTAAACGAGTTTTCTTGTTTTGTTCAAGGTTGTGGCCATATAAATAAAAATCAACTGCACTACCAATAATAGGGGCATTTGGTGAGTAGTTTACTTTTTCAGCCGCAGCAAAAGGTGTCGACAGTTTATCGATGTGTTTGAATCCTAGCATGCAGCCAGCATAGCTATCACCATAATGAGCCCACATTAAAGAATTATTGTTATTTTCTGTTAAGCAAAAACAGCGTAGTGAACCATCATTAGCTTGTTCCGTACTTTTTCGGAAGAGATCTTCTAGCTTATCTTGACTACTAGGAATGTGTTTTTGCAATAAACTTAATGCCTCTTTAGCTGTGACATTGTTACTTTTCAATTCTTTCAATTGAGTTAAAAGAACTTCAGTCCAAAAAGAATATTTAGAAAAATCAATTTCTTGTTCATTAAAAATAATATCTACAAGTTTATTGGCGTAAGTATCTTTACCTTCTTCAAAGCTTGGTGATAATACAGGCATCCGCTGTAATTCATGGATATCATTAAACTGGCATGGACTTTGCCAACGAAGACGCCCAGTTTCTAAAACGATATTTGTTGTAGATGCTGTTGCATATTTATATAGAATGCTAGGAACTTCCAATTTAACTCCTAAGGGCTAACAACTTTGTCTACGACACCTGTCACTTTAGACCGACAAATGTCCCTATTTTATAATGCATTCACCTTAACCAGCAAATAATCACTTGTAAACAATTACTAAACCTCATATCAATTTATGTAATTGCAAAAGCACACTTAAAGGTACAGATCAGTAATATTGTTCCAACAGGCACTTCCCATACAAAGCACATTGTTTATTGAAATTCGGCCTGTGTTATTTAAAAAGGCGCTACTTAATTTCAAAGCATTGAATCTAAAGCCTTTAAACTAATGCCTTTAAAAATGGCTCAATTTATACTCGCCAATCCCTTTATACCCGCACAAGCGTATTCAACCATAACGCTTTACGATATTATGTTCCTTTAAATTTAATTTAACTTTCAGGGCATATAATGACAACGCACACACCGCCTTCCCACTCAGCCAACACAGCTGAAAACACCTCTCTTTTTTACGTAATATTTATATCGGCCGTTGCTGCTATTGGTGGCTTTTTATTTGGTTTTGACTCGGGCGTTATTAACGGCACGGTGTCCGCGCTCGGTAATGCATTTAATTCAAGCAGTGTGGCTACGGGCTTTAACGTAGCATCTGTTTTACTTGGCTGCGCCTTAGGTGCGCTTGCTGCGGGGCCGCTGGCTGATAAGTTTGGTCGCCGTGCAATTATGATCATCACCGCGATTATTTTTGCCATTAGTGCATTTGGTTCGGGCATTAGCGAAAGCTCTGCGGAGTTTATTTTTTACCGTTTATTTGGTGGTTTAGGTATTGGTGCTGCATCTGTATTAGCGCCAGCTTACATTGCTGAAGTTGCGCCACCAGCACTTCGTGGTCGTTTAGCTACATTGCAACAACTCGCTATTGTATTGGGGTTATTTGCTGCGTTTTTAAGTAACTATTTAATAGCTGATGCAGCAGGCAGCGCGCAAAATATTTTAATGCTTGATATAGCCGCTTGGCGCTGGATGTTTTGGGCAGAGCTTGTGCCTGCTGTGTTGTTTTTAGTGGGTGTTTTATTTATTCCTGAATCGCCTCGTTATTTAGTGGCGCAAGGTAAAGTGGATGATGCAAAAGCGGTATTTAGCAAAATATCGAACGACAATGCCGATGCACAAGTAAGCGATGTTAAACGCTCATTGCATAGCGATACAAAGCCAAGTCTTCGTGATTTATTTATTGATGGCAGTAAAAAAGTACACCCAATTGTTTGGGTGGGTGTAGCGCTGAGTGTGTTTCAGCAATTTGTGGGTATTAACGTGGTGTTTTATTACGGCTCTGAGCTTTGGCAAGCCGCTGGGTTTGATGAATCGCAATCGCTATTTATAAATGTGCTCGCAGGTACTACTAATATTGTATCGACCTTTATTGCCATTGCCCTAGTTGACAAAGTTGGCCGTAAACCACTGTTGCTTGTAGGCAGTATTGGTATGTTTATCAGCTTAAGCGCGCTTACTTATATATTTGGCAGTGCAGGCCTTGATGAAGCAGGCAAACTTACCCTTAGCGATAACATGGGTACGTTTGCACTTATTATGGCTAACTTATTTGTGGTATTTTTTGGCTTAAGTTGGGGCCCAATTGTATGGGTATTATTAGGCGAAATGTTTAATAACCGTATTCGTGGTGCTGCCCTTGCCGTTGCTGCCAGTGCGCAGTGGATTGCTAACTTTGCAATTACCATGACCTTCCCTATTATGCTGGCTAACATTGGCCTTGCCGGCGCTTATGGATTTTATGCGTTATCGGCACTTATAAGCATATTTTTTGTTGTTAAATACATTAAAGAAACACGCGGTAAAACGCTCGAATCTATGTGATTTTTAAAAGCGGCGATATTAATCGCCGCTTTGCTTTTACATACAATGGCGTTATTTAAGAATGATTGTTTAGATGAGCTAAACGTTAATTAATAAATATATTTTAAACTGCTGTTGATACGTAAACCCTCCTTTTACCTGCACACTTTTAATACCAAAGTGTATAGCTACCGATTGCATACTTAAATATCGCTATAGCTCAATACGTTAGCGAACCTTTTAACTTAAGCTAAGATTGAATAGCAATCTACGCTCATTTATTTTAGCTTTATAACTATTGCCGTATTACCTTTTATTATAACTAATCTATTTAAATTCCTTTTTAGAATATCAAAAATTAGCTATTGTCCGCCCATTCCAACTTTATGTATTTACTAAAATGAAAAAACAGTTAATTTCAGGCTTAGCTTTAACGTGTACGTTAGGTTCGTTCAGTGCATTTGCTACTAATGGTTATTTTACTCACGGCTATGGCATGACCCACAAAGGTATGGCTGGCGCAGGTGTAGCGCTGTCAGAAGAATTAATGTCTGGCGCTAATAATCCAGCAACCTTTTTACCTAATGGAACAGAGCTATCTCTGGGCTTAGAGCTTTTTTCACCTGAACGAAAATATACTGCATCAAAAGTAGATACTTTTTACCCTGGCGCATTTTATCTTGAAGCAAAAACACAAAAAAGCGACAACACCGTATTTGCAATTCCAGAGTTTGCTATTGGCCATCAATTAAATGAAAAAGTAAATATTGGTTTATTAGTGTATGGCAACGGCGGTATGAATACCGAGTACAGCGCAGAATCCTCTCCTGAGGGGACTTTTTACGCTGGTACAACGGGCGTTGATTTAAAACAACTCTTTATTAGCCCAACAGTAAGCTATAAGTTGAATGAACAAACACGCCTTGGTGTTTCCCCTATTTACGTGGTGCAACAGTTTGAAGCGCAAGGGCTTGGAAACTTTGCTCCTTTTTCGCAATCACCAGAAGCGCTTACAAATAATGGCACCGATACAAGCACAGGCTTAGGCATTCAACTAGGTATTAGCCAAGATATAAATTCGTCATTAAGCTGGGGGGCAAGTTACCGCTCATCAGTGTCTATGCAAGAGTTTGATAGCTATAAAGGTTTGTTTGCAGAGCAAGGCGGATTTGATCTGCCAAGTTCGTTTCAACTTGGTGTAGCTTATAAGCTTACCCCAGCTAATCAGGTTGTATTTGATTGGCAAAAAATAAATTACAGCGAAGTAAAAAGTATTGCAAATCCTATCACTAACTTGATGTCAGCGCCTTTAGGGGCTGATACAGGAGCTGGGTTTGGCTGGAACGATATGACTATTTATAAGCTTGGCTATCAGTGGCAACGTACATCGCAACAAAAAATTCGTTTTGGGGTATCTTATACCGAGCAACCTATTCCTTCATCAAACGTTTTGCTTAATATTTTAGCCCCGGGCGTTCAAGAGTGGCATTTCACTACTGGCTTTAGCCATTCTTTTACCAACAAGGTACAATTAAACGCTATGGCTTTTTATTCGCCAGCAAAAAAAGTAACGGGTGCTAACTACTTAGCACCTAATCAACAATTATCAATCGAAATGAAACAAACCGGTTTAGGCGTTTCTATTGTTTGGGAAATTTAAAAATGATAACAGAATTCACCCCAGTATCGGCAGCAATAGGCGGTGCATTAATAGGTATAGCGTGTACGTTATTACTGGTTTTATACGGAAAAATTGCGGGCATATCAGGCATTGTTAAATCTGTATTCGCTAAAGCAAATTCAGACTCTCGTTGGCAGTTATACTTTATTTTAGGGTTGTTGTTGGCAGGAGTGGCTGTAAGGGTCTTTGCGCCTTCTTTATTAGAAGGCGAATTGCAATTACCGCCTTGGCTTATTGTTGTTGCAGGGCTTTTAGTTGGCGCGGGTACAACGTTAGCTAATGGGTGCACAAGTGGCCATGGTGTGTGCGGCATGTCGCGCTTTTCTACTCGCTCTTGGGTTGCAACATGCACATTTATGCTTGTCGCCTTCATTACAGCAAACCTTGTAGGATAAATAATGAAAGCAATTATGATGGTTGTTATAGGCTTTATATTTGGCTTAGGACTTATTATTAGCGGGATGACAAACCCTGCTAAAGTGATTAACTTTCTTACCTATGGAAACCAATGGGACGCAAGCTTAATTATAGTGATGGCTGTTGCCATGCTAATAATGATGCTGACATGGTTATGGGTTGCAAAAAAAGAGAAGCCACTTCTTTCAGGAACGTTTAATTTAAGTGATTTAAAAAAAATTGATGCACGCTTAATTATCGGCTCGGTACTTTTTGGTTTAGGCTGGGGTTTAAGTGGTATATGCCCAGGCCCGGGCTTGGTTCAATTAGTATCTCTTAAAATGGAGTTTTTATTGTTTTTTGCAGCCGTGCTAGGCGGTATGTGGTTAGCCAAAAAAGTATAATATTTGCTGCCGACTAAACTCGGCAGCTACTTTTACCCAAACAAAGGTACATAACTTGCTGCAATATATATAAAACTATATTGAACAGGTTTAAGTTATGCTAAATAAAGCGCTGGAATTTTCTAACAACACACCTTGGTTAGGCGCAGCGTCCTCCCTATTACTTATAGCTATACTACTGTTTTTAATTCGTTTTTTTGTAATGTACTGGCTAAAAAAATGGACTTCAAAAACCAAATTTATATTCGATACTTTACTAATAGAGTCAATATCTAAGCCGCTAACACTGTGCACAATTATTGTGCTACTCACCATTTTAGAGCACGACACCTTCATTATTAGTACTTCTATTTCTCAACAGCTCCCTTTTAATAGCATTAATATTGTATTAGCGCTGCTTGCACTTATTATGTTTTTAGACCGCTTTATTTTTGGCACTATTAATTACTATGGTAAACAATCTGCCGTGGTTTTTAATTCAAAAAGCATAATTAAAGGCGTGATACGCGTTACATTATCGTCAGTGGGATTACTGGTATTAATGGGCACGTTAGGTATTTCTATTACACCTATTATTGCCTCGTTAGGTATTACATCACTAGCTGTTGCCCTTGCTTTGCAACCTACCCTCGAAAACTTTTTTTCTGGCGTGCAGCTGGTAATAGATAAACCTATAAGGGTGGGTGATTTTATTGAGCTTGAATCTAAGGAGCAAGGCTTTGTTGATCATATAGGCTGGCGATCTACATGGGTTAAAATGCTACCCAACAATATGATTATTATACCTAATAGCCAATTATCTAAATCGCGTATTATTAATTACTTTTACCCTGAAAAAGAGCTTAGCGTGCCTGTTGATATAAGCGTGCATTACGATTCAGATTTAGAATTTGTTGAACAAGTAACACTTGAAGTGGCTCGTGAAATACTTATTTCACACGAATGGGGCGTTGATGATTACAATACCTTTGTGGTTTTTCATACCTTTGACAGATCAAGTATTAACTTTACGGTTATGAATACTTTAATCGCTTTTGGGTTAAATCTGCTTTTATAAAAGCCTTGCATAAACGCTATAAAAAAAAAGGTATTGTAATCCCCTTCCCTATTACGGCTATTAACACGACTCAAGAATCCGCTAAATTTAATAGTGATAAAAAGGTGCAAGGCGATACTTAAAAAAAGCGCGAGTAACTCTCGCGCTAATAAGTATTAAAACTTGTAGGTAATTTGCCCAATAATTTCGCGAGGGCTACCGGGAAAGTGGCCATTACGCTCAGTAAAGCCACTAACCGCGTATTCTTTATCAAACAGGTTATTAATATTTACACTCAATAACACGTCATCAAAGCGACTCGTCCAGCTCATATCAAATACGGTAAATGGTTTTACTTTTTGACCACTGGTACTAAGTTGCTCACTTACGTAATTTGCACCAAAGGCAATTGATGAGTCAATCGAATCCAGTGCGTAGCGAGTCCATAAACCTGCCTGGTGGCGTGGTGCATTAGCAAAGCGCGAACCGTCTCCAAATGTATTTGAAAGCGTATCACCCGTTACGCCGTCTACCACTTGCGTATCGTTGTAAGCGTAGTTGGCCGTTACGGTCCAGTGCGCTGATAAATCGCCGACTAAAGTTGTTTCAAACCCTCGGCTTTCTACTTCACCTATATTTAAAAGTGCAGCAATGCCATCTCCAGCTCCCGTATCGTCAGGGTTGCTCATTACCACGTTTTCTTTATTAATTTGGTAAATTGCAAAGGTGCTCATTATTTTGCCGTCGAGCCATTGGTTTTTCATACCCAGTTCGGTTTGCTTGCCGGTTTCTGGTTCTAAATTACCTTCGCCTTCTACATCTTCTTGATCGGCTGACGATGTAGGATTAAAGCTCTCTGAGTAGTTAATATATACCGATGTGTTTTCTACTGGTTGGTAGGTCACAGCAACGCGCGGCGTTATGTCGTTATCTGAGTAACTAAAGCCAGTTTCTTGATTAAACTCTTTAAAATGGTCATAGCGCAAACCTGCAATAATTGTCCACTGCTCGCCTATGCTAATTACGTCTTGTGCATACACACCAAATCGGTCGGTATCAACGCCATCGCGGTTCATGTCGGTGAGGTTATAAGTGCTTGGGTTGGTTTCACCGTAGTTTAAATTAAAAATATTTAAATTAGCGACGCCATCGGCCTCATATCGGGCACGTAAGTAGTCATATTCGGTATCAACGGTGTGGTAATCACCACCAAATAAAAACTGATGGGTTAATTGTCCTTGTCCAAAGTTATAAACAAAGTCGGTGGTTATACTTGCTTCTTTATTGGCACGAAATTGCTTACGGTATTCTCGTTTGATGGTTTCGTCATCAATGTTTGCTTCGCCATCACCATTTACATCTACCCAACTTTGCGACTCATGGTAGCCTTGATCGCGTTCGTTATCCATGTAACGCAGTGTGCTACTTACAGAAAAATCATCACTAAAGTAATGACTTATCTCGGCTTGAAGCACCAACGCTTCCATATCTTGATAATCAACCGCTTCATTAGCGTTATAACTTGGGTCAACTAAAAAGTTGCCGTTGTCATCTACCGGTACGCCCCGTAAGCGGTTACCGCCTAGGTCTTGTTTAATGTAGTCAACACTTGTGGTTAGGGTTGTTGAATCACTTAAATCAAATAACAATCCACCCGTCAGCTCGGTGTTTTTTGAGTCTGCATTGTTACGAAAGCTGTCTTGCTCTTCATAAAAACCACCCAACCTATAAGCCATTGTATCGCTTAAACCACCGGTCATATCGAGTGATGCGCCACGCGTATTGTAGTTACCCAAGGTGAGCTTTAATTCGCGCTTTTCTAAGTAGCTTGGTTTTTTGGTTACGTAATTAATCATCCCACCAGGTTCGCCACCGCCATACAAAGCAGAGGCTGGCCCCTTTAATACTTCAACACGTTCTACATTAAATAACTGCGGTACACCAAAGCCCGAATATGGGTCGCCACGCACACCATCGTAAAATACATTTGCGTCATCTCTAAAACCACGAAAAGTTACGCCTGAGTAGCTATATTCGCTCACTCCCGCAATTGAGCGGTATAAGTCGGTAATGTCACGCGCTGCTTGGTCAATTATAAGTTGCTCTGTTAAAACCTGAGCCGATTGCGGAAGCTTAATAAGATCTAAATTAGTTTTAGTCCCAATTTTACTTTCGGTTTCTAGATAAAATTGCTGGGCACGGCCAGTTACTTCTATTTTTTCAATATCGTCGTTTTGTTGTGAAAAAGCTATATTAGAAAAAACAGATAAAGACGCAGCAATACTTAATGCCAAATAATTAGGGTTAAACATGATAATTCCTGGGAGAAGTGTAGATAGCCAACAACCTAAATGATAACTTTTATCATTTTCATAATCAACACAAGGGCGGGTTTAATACATCTAAATATTAGAACTAATATTACTTAAAACAGAGCGCTAGCCCTTTTATTGCAGTTAAAATAAAACCCCTACTGTATTAAATACAGTAAGGGTTATTAAGTGACGCTTAAATTAGTATTTAGCGTGTAATTTATCCCGCAATATTGCTAATTTGAATTACTGGAGACACGTTAGTAAAATTAACTAAATCAGCCGCTATTACCTCTTGATGAGGTGCAAAGGCTTGCTGAAAAGATTCTACCGATTCAAACACTAAATGCCCCATAGCAATATAAGTTGGCGCTTCGCCCGGTGCGCCACCTGCTAAACCTGCATCTGCACTACTTGATATAAGCGCTTTACCAACTAACTCTGCAACTAGTGGTAAATGTGTTTTACAGTAGTAGTCCATATCGAAAGTAGCACTTTCATTATTTGGGTATAATACGCTTACTTTAATCATTACATTCTCTCTTTTATTTACTAAAAAATTTAAAGCTGTGCTAATAAACAGCTTTACAAACTAGTGTTCAAAGCGTCTTTTGAAATAGTATGTATCATACATAAGTAAAAAAACGCATAAGTGAGCAGTCGCTCAATTATGCGTTATTCATACTCATAGCGCCAGTAATTTGATTGCAGTACTTATTTTAATTAAGGTGATACTTCGCTAATTTACTTAAGTGCGGGTCGTTTTTTAAAAGGTTTGGGCGGCAAAGACTCTACAAAGTTAACGCACGTATTTACCCAATATGCTAAATCAGAATCAGACTCAAAACCTTCAGGCAAAATATAAACCAAGCCCTTAACTGGCTTTCCGGTAAAGTCCATTTCAGTTACATGAGGTTTAGCTAAACAATCGCTGTAGTTTTCAGGCCCTACTCGCACCATCAGCTTGTTGCCTATTATTACGCAGCACATATAATCCGAAATTATAAAACATAAACCACCAAACATTTTCTTAACGACTAAATCGTGGCGCGCATTAAACAACTCATAAAGTCGCTCTTCTAACCCTCTGTCAAACGCCATTTTAGTATCTCTTTTTTTAATAAACACATTACACACTTAATAACGGTAATAGCACCTAAACCTAAGTAAATAAAATAATAAAAGGTGGC
The DNA here is from genome assembly GCF_000238395.3 of Pseudoalteromonas arctica A 37-1-2. Lineage (GTDB taxonomy): Bacteria > Pseudomonadota > Gammaproteobacteria > Enterobacterales > Alteromonadaceae > Pseudoalteromonas > Pseudoalteromonas arctica. The sequence goes on along the minus strand of NZ_CP011025.1, from coordinate 1,235,082 downwards.
TGGGAAAGGTATGCAAAGAGTAGGTATAAAATTATTTTGGGCTTAAAGTTTTTATTAAACCGCACTAATCAAAGCTGATTGAGCTGACACTAGTGCGGTTCAAAAGTAAGTATAAAACTTACTAATTCAATATTAATAAACCAAAATGCTCATGCAGACAGCTGCACTTGAGCATCTGCTGCAGATACTTTTTTCATGCTGCCTTGTTGTTCAAGACGAATATGCCAGCTAAACGCTTCTTCTAGTAAATGAGGGGTATGCCCGCCACGCTCACAAGCGCGCTCATAATAGTCTAACATCGCTTCGCGATATTCTGGGTGCACACAATGCTTAATAACTTGTACAGCACGCTCACGCGGTGCTAAACCGCGTAAATCAGCTAAACCTTGCTCAGTTACTAATATATCAACATCATGCTCGTTATGATCAACGTGGCTCGCCATAGGCACTACGCTTGAAATAGCGCCATTTTTAGCAATCGATTTAGTCACAAATATTGCTAAATGAGCATTACGAGCAAAATCACCAGAGCCGCCAATACCATTCATCATTCGTGTGCCACACACATGTGTTGAATTTACGTTGCCATACATATCAAACTCAAGTGCAGTATTAATGGCAATAATACCTAAACGGCGCACTATTTCAGGGTGGTTCGAAATTTCTTGAGGGCGTAACACTAGTTTATCTTTGTATTGTTCTAAATTATTAAATACTTGCGCATTACAACGCTCAGACAAAACAATTGAGCTGCCCGATGCAAAACTAAGCTTACCTGCGTCAATTAGGTCAAACGTCGAATCTTGTAGTACTTCAGAGTACATTGTTAGGTCTTTAAAGTCAGAATCGAGTAGTCCCATCATTACAGCATTAGCAATGTTACCAATGCCTGCTTGCAGCGGACCTAAATTAGCTGGCAATTTATTTTGAGCCACTTCATCTTTAAAAAAGTTAACTAAATGGCGCGCAATAGCGGCGGTGTCTTCATCAGGGTCGGTAACGGTAGAAAACGAGTCGCTTTGGTTAGTAAAAACAATACCAACAATTTTTGCAGGATCGATAGGAATAGCAGTGCTACCAATTCTATCATCTACTTTAACTAACGGCATTGGTTGGCGAGTAGGACGATAAGATGGAATGTATATGTCATGCAAACCTTCAAGATTCGGGTTATGCAGCATATTAATTTCAACGATGACTTGTTTGGCAAAAATAGCAAAACTGGCTGAGTTACCAACCGATGTAGTTGGCACAATATGCCCTTCTTCGGTAATAGCGACTGCTTCAATAACAGCTACATCAGGCATGGTTAATTGATGATTTCGTAGATGCTCAACCGTTTCAGATAAATGCTGATCAATAAACATTACTTCACCGTTATTAATCGCTTTACGTAAAGTACTGTCTACTTGAAAAGGCATACGACGCGCTAAAATGCCCGCTTCGGTAAGTAGTTTATCTAAATCATTACCTAAAGATGCGCCAGTCATTAAATTTATTTTTATTGGATTTTTTTTGACTTGCTCAATTAACGCTCTGGGTACTGCTTTAGCTTCTCCGGCACGAGTGAAGCCACTCATCCCTACAGTCATTCCATCTTTAATAAATTGGCTTGCTTGTTCTGCAGGCATCACCTTGTCATGCAGGTTACTATTGCGAATACGTTCCAAGTGCATACTGAGCTCCTCTCTAAATTTGACATTATTCTAATCCTAACTTCGTACTACACAATCTAGACTTAAGTCGTATTTACGAATCGAGGATGAGCAACATGTTTAAAAGGGAGGTTAATTTACTTTTAATTAATACTATCATGTAGTTATTAGTAATATTTTTAACAAAAATGACATAACAATCTATAAAGTAATTTATAAAGTAATCTATAAATAAATAGTATTATTTAATTAGAGGAATTATTTTTGAGGAATTAACTTTATTAGTTCAAACACCCAAATGAGGAATTTGGGTGGCAGTCTTACCAGCCACATCTCGGCACACACGTCACAAACTGTGGCTGCTCCCTTCCGGGCCTGACCAGGTTCGCCTGCTAGTGTTGCGAGAGGACCAATAAGACTACCATTGAGGGCCTTGGTTGGCGCGGGAGGGATTATCTCTACTTTTGCTCTGTTATTCAAGGGATAATCTAAAAAGAAAGTGCGATTGCATACTTCATATACAATCGCGGCGTATTTAGCTGTTTTAGTGCATATTAATTGTTCTCTAACTGCGCTTTTATATTACGTAATGCTGCTTTTACTTTTTTCATGTTTTCTGGACCCATACGTAAAAGCTGTTTTTGTGCATCTGGTAATTGCTCCCACTCCGAAAACGCATACTGGTACGTTACTGAATCACGAAGTAACGGCAAGTCACCTTCAGGCTCTGGCGTATCAAGTAATAAATCGATTGCATCAGTTAGCGTTTGATTAAATTCGTCATCGCCGTAACCAATTTCACTGTATGCATTATTAATAAGTGGCTTGTACTCTTCGTACATGCGAACGGCTTGCGCTGCACTCATACTGGTAAATATTTTCACATACGGTGTATAACGCTCGTAGCTGTTAGGGTTAATCGTTAAGATATCACCTTCATTCACGCTAAATTTTTCTTCTGGCTGTACAACAGGCATGTGTTTTTTAGCTATTTTTCCTTTTGCTAAGTTATCTACATATACCACACCACGACGAATAATATCATCGGTCACCATTAAGCTCATTACTGAGTCGCTTAGGTACTCGTCCATTTTAGCAACAACAACTGCATCACTTTCGTTAAGCGTTGGTAGTGGCTCTACTTCTGGCACAGGCTCGCTTGGGCTTTGTGCTGGTACTTCAAGCTCGGCTGGTTTTTCTGGATTTACAGACGGCGCATCTACCACAGGGTCGTTCTCGGGTTTAAGCTCCATCATAGGTTGTTCTTTAACTGTGGGCTCTACCTCAGTGCGTGTTGCTTGCTCGTCACTGGGTGTTAGCAATACGAAGGCGGCCGCACATGCTACGACTATTAAAATAATAACGGCGAAAAGAATATTGTTATTAGGTGGACGTTTTTGAACATCTGATGCTTCTGGTTTATCTGACATACGAACTCCATAAAAATTAAAATGCGATATCACTTAGAGTACGCTAAGTGGATTAAATTCATTCTTACACAAATACTATGACATTTTATAATACGGCAATTATAGCAAAGTAAGTTACATACTAAATTGGGTGATTAAACAATGTAATAAGTATTAGGGCAGTTATCCTTTGATTCTTCTAGCTTAAAGACTTACAGTTAATAAATAAAGTAAAGACGTAGAACAGTTTAACCACCAATATGAAAATCAAGCAAGTTGATCCACAAAAACCTAAAATTGCCTTATTACTCACAGGTGGTGGCGCACGTGCTGCTTATCAAGTGGGTGTCCTTAAAGCGCTAGCTCACAGTATGCCTCGTACTGCTCCATTGCCATTTAGAGTAATAAACGGCACCTCTGCTGGGGCTATTAACTCTGCGGCTTTAGCATGTTACGCCTCTTGTGCTCATTTAGCTGTACGAAAACTTGAATCAGTTTGGAAAAACTTTTCAACCTCTATGGTCTATAAAAGTGATTTTTTAAGCGTATTTGGTCATATTGCGCGTAATATTTTAACGAGCTTTCAGTCAGAACATATTAACCATCCACCAGCAAGCTTGCTAAACAACCGCCCTCTGCGTGGTTTATTAAACGAAATTTTAGATTTACACCGCATTGAGCGCAATTTACATCGTAATTATTTAGATGCGCTGTCTATTACGGCCTCAAGTTATACAACGGGCGACTCTGTTGCATTTTTTCAATCTAATACGCAAACATCTTGGCAGCGTGCTAAACGCGAAGGCCGTGCAACTCGTATTAATGTTGAGCACTTAATGGCATCGAGTGCCATCCCTATGGTGTTTCCAAGTGTAAATATTTATAACCATTACTTTGGTGATGGCTCTATACATCAACTTTCTCCGCTGAGTCCGTCGATTCATTTAGGTGCTGAAAAAATATTTATTATTGGGGTCGACCAACCCAAAGAATTACACCCACCGGGTTATTCGCCACATTATCCGGGTCTATCTGCTGTTGCGGGGCATTTGCTCGATAGCGTATTTACCGACACTATGCAATCGGATTTGGAGCGTTTGGCTCGTGTTAACCGAACATTAGGGCTATTACCCGCTCGCGACAAACATCAAGAACTTAAACAAATAGATACCTTTGTCATTAACCCTTCGCAAAACTTTAACGCAATTGCAGCGCAGTATTACGACGATATGCCATGGGCCATTAAAGTATTGCTACGTACCATAGGTGTAAAAAAGCATTCGCAATCGAGCTTAACCAGTTACCTATTGTTTGAAAAACGCTACACCCAGCATTTAATGCAAATTGGCTATGAAGATGGTATGGCGCAGCTGCCTAAGATGCGTGAATTTTTAGAGTTAGATTAATCTTTTAGAGTTAGATTAATCTAAGTCACTATTCGATTCCGTCGAGCAGATAGTGCTCTACCCGCTCAACACGCCTTGGTTTACCTTGTAATACTAAAACGTCATTAGCCAATAATGTTGTTTGCGCTGATGGCGTATCTATTTCGGATCCTTCTCTGCGCAGTGCTTTTACGAGTACTCGCCGCTTTTCTAAATTAAGATCTTCAATTGTTTTACCCACGGCATAAGCTTGCTGAGGTAGCGCTACAACATGTAAGTATTCTAATCGTTCACTTGAGGCATCTTCGCTATCTTTAAAATACCCTGCGTAAAAGCTTTGCATTAACGGATAACGATTACGACGTTCTTTACTTACTCTACGCACAATACGCGTCATCGGTACGCCCGACATAGACAACACATGCGACACGAGCATTAAGCTCGCCTCTAACGACTCTGGCACTACTTCGGTTACGCCTAGCCCTTTTAAATAATCTAACTGGCTATCGTCACGAGTACGAATAAGTATTTTAACGTTGGGCGCTATTTGTTTTATGGCATCAATAACAACTTGTGCGTGATCAAGCTCTGTAAAAGTAATAATAACCAAGCGAGCTCGCTCTACTCCTGCGCACTTTAAAATATCTTTTTGTTTAACATAGCCAAATATAACAGGCTCACCTGCCGCTTTGCCTTCTTGTACTAAAATTGGGTTACTTTCAATGGCAACGTAGTCTATTGCTTCGGGCTTTAAGAAACGCGCTATAGTTTGCCCAACACGCGAAAAACCACAAATAACAACATGGTCACTATAAAGTGTACTACTTTGTGGCTCACTCTCCAGCGCTAAACTAGGGCGATCGAGTATACCAAAACGCTTTAAAATAAATGGCGTTTTATCAATCAAAAATGGTGTAAATGCCATTGATAACACACCAAGGGCAATTAAAAATGAAGCTTGCTCTGAGTTTAATAACTGATGCTGGCCAGCAAGTGCGATAAGTACAAAACCAAACTCCCCCATTTGCCACAGCATAATGCCACAGGCGAGCGAGTCTTGGTTTCGCTCATGCATTAGCCGCGCACTAAGTGCTACTACTGTAATTTTTAATACGAGTAACCCAAGCAATGCGCCAATAATTATTACTATATGCGCCAGTACAAATAAAATATCCAACTGCATACCCACAGTTACAAAAAACAGCCCCATTAATATATCGCGAAATGGACGTATATCGGCCTCTAGCTGGTGCCTGTAATGGCTCTCACCTAACATCATTCCCGCTAAAAAAGCGCCCAATGCCATAGATAAGCCAAACATATACGTTAAAAAGCCCGCAAATAAGGCGACTAATATAGTGGTAAGTACAAACAACTCATCGGTTCGTACTTGCGCTATTTCTTTAAACACAATGGGCAATACCCATTTACCAATTGCCCAAAGAAGCACGCATACAAATGCGCCCTTACTTAGGGCAAACGCTAAAGCCCAGCCAATACTTTGAGAGTCGCTTGATGCAAATAAAGGAAGTATTATTAATAGAGGAACAACAGCAATATCTTGAAAAAGCAGTACACCAACGGCCAATTGCCCACGGCGCTGATTAAGCTCACCCGTTTCTTTTAATAGCTTAACCACTACAGCCGTAGAAGAAAGCGCCATAATTGTACCAATGGTAAAACTGGTGAGTAGGGAAAAGTCTAAACAATATAAAATAATAATGAAGAGTAAACTGGTTATACCTACTTGTAACGAGCCCAGCCCAAATACTAGGCTTCGCATTGCCATTAGCCGCGAAATAGAAAATTCTAACCCCAAACTAAATAACAAAAACACAATTCCAAGCTCTGCTACAAACTCTATTTCGTGAGATTGCGCTAACCAACCAATACCATGACTACCGGCTAAAACCCCCGTTGCTAGGTACGCCAAAATAGGCGGCAAGCCAATGCGTTTAAAAAACCACACAAAAAGAACTGCTGCCACTAGCAAGCCAAAAATTTGAACGTTAATACTCTGCAAATTCGGCCTCACGCGTCAATTAAACCAAGGGACTTACTTTAAATATAGCAACCTTCTGTTTTTCAGCCAGTTTTAAAATATGGCACAAAAATCGCTTAGGTATTGCAAAGTAATACCCACGGGGGAGAATTTAATGGAAAACGTCCATATTTTGACGCAGCATGTGTCTGGTCGCGGTGATTTTTTGCCGTTTTCAGCTGAACATTCGCCAACAAATGAAATAACAGAAACACATAAACTCGTCGCAGAGCTACAAACAAGCTTAGTGATCGAGGATGTTCTGGCTATTTATGCTAAATTTGCAAAACAATTGCTCAATTTTTCTGGATTGCAGTTTCAATCAACTTTAGGTACAGCTCAAACTTCAGATAGCAATACAGGTAATACTCCATATACCTTTGATCTATCTATTGATAAAGATCATTTAGGCCAGCTAATTTACTTTAGTAAATTCCCGCTTGGTCAAGCAATTGAGAAAAAACTACATACTTTACATACTGCGCTGGTTTATCCACTTCGTAATGCGATGATGTATAGCCGTGTACTAAAACTTGCCACAAAAGATGCATTAACAGGCTTAAACAACCGTAGTCAATTTAACGACTTTTTACTGCAAAAGCTTGAAAACTGTCGTCGTTATCAACGCCCATTTAGTTTAATGCTGCTTGATTTAGATAACTTTAAACAAGTTAACGACAACTTTGGTCATAAAATTGGTGACGATACACTTAAAGAATTCTCAAAAGTACTGTGTAGCAGCATACGCGGTACCGACTCTGTATTTAGATTTGGTGGTGATGAGTTTGCTCTACTTATTGAAGACCCAGAGTTTACAACTAACAAGGTCGTCGCTGAGCGCATAATGTGCTTAGTAAGAAAATCGCCCCTAATGTCTAAATACAGAGTAACAACCAGCGTTGGTTTTACTTTAGCTAACAGCCAAGACAGCGAAACTGAAATATTTGCTCGCGCCGATAAAGGCTTATACAAAGCAAAAGCATCTGGTAGAAACTGCGCAAAAGCCTACTAACATTTGTTCACACTAATTGAATAAAAAAGCCTAGCTTCCCCCGCTAGGCTTTGCACTTACCAATTTATAAATAAACAAAGCAGCACAAAAACCAAAAAAGAATCCGCTAATTAAATTAAGTAATGCGGTAATAGTAGCAAGCGGTGTAAATAATACTAAAAGCAGTGGCAGGCTCACGCCTAAAATAAAAAACAATCCACCTTTACCTAACCAATAAGCTAATAAAAGCACTGCAGATACAATTCCACCCGCAACTGCATAACCTAGCGTAACTATATTTAGCTCAAGTAAAATATTAGCAATAATAGCTATAACGGCCGTTATTAGCATACCCACTGGCGCTTTAGTAACTAACGACAAACCAACATGCGGCTGTTTACTCATTTATTTACACTCCCAAAAAATACCATTTTCATCAATATGCTTAGCACTTATAAAATAACCAACCACTTGAACTAATTCATCATTATAAAAAATAAGCGGCACACTGGCGCGAAGCCAGGGCGCTATTTTTGCATCTTTAAACCAATGCTTAACTGTATTACTACCAGGCTTTTTAAGTGGTTTAATGCGTGCGCTATTGCAATTAAAGCGAACAATTACTTGCTCATTAGCGTGTGGAGGTCTTACTCCGCAACCGGTGTTTTTGATTAATAAGCGCCCGTCTGCCAGTTTTAGCTGTGAATGATTCAGCTCAATATCTGTTAATACTTCACTTGGTGTTACAAAATACAAATAACCTTGATGACGACGTATTTGCCCATCGAGCAAATCAATACGCATTTGTGCATCGTTTTTTGCGCACATTGCTTGATTAATAATTTGCTCGAGCTGCTTTTGCGATGGCATCACTTGTGTAAATAGTGCAAGCCACGCACGTACTATATTTGCAATGCGCGCTGCGCTGTATTCGCTTATCTGGCCAATGCAAAGTGCTTGATGCTCGTTAATACACTTATTTAAATCAAGCTGAGTATATTCATCAAGTAATGCTTGCTGCTGTTGTAGTAGCTCAATACTTCGTGCAGTGCATTGTTCAAACCCATTAAAGCGATCAGCTAACACAGGTACTATTTTTGAGCGTAAAAAGTTACGATCAAAACTTTCATCTGTATTAGAGTCATCGGTTATGTGGCTAACACTAAACTGCGTTGCAAACGCTTCTATATCGCTGCGAGCTACATTTAACAATGGTCTAAAACATATACGCCCACTTTGCAGCAAACGCGCTTGGTGCATGGCGCCAAGCCCTTTTAAACCCGAGCCACGCTTTAAGCGCAGTAAAAACGTTTCTACTTGGTCGTTTAAGTGTTGGCCCAGTAAAATAATGCTGCCTTGTGGGCTTAGTTCATCAAGTGCTTTATAACGGACGTCGCGTGCTTGGGCTTCAAGACTTGCGCGCGACTGCTGCTCAATTACAACTTTCGCAGCTTCAAAAGGCACATTAAGCTCAATGCATACGTTTTTGCAAAAGTGTTGCCAGTCATCAGCATGCTGGCTCAAGCCATGGTGGACATAAATAGCCGATACATTAATTGCAGGGTTATCTACTTTTAAAGTGCGCATTAAATGCAACAACACCACAGAATCAACGCCACCAGAAAGCGCCACTGTAAAAGCGGTGTTACCTTGCTCAATATAGCTATTTAATGATTTTTTTAATTGCTGATAAATTGCTGATGTATGCATATGGGCGCACTTTTATATAAAAACTCTGAACATTTTAAAGCAAAAAAGCCGCATAAGCGGCTTTTTTTTAACATTTAATGTGTTTAGCAATAACCAAACGACATTAAACGTTTGTAACGTTGATCAAGCATTTCTTCAAGCGTAAGCGCTTGTAGGTCTGCTAAGTCACGTTTAAGGCGAACTTTTAAGTTACGTGCCATAGCATCGTAATTGCGGTGCGCGCCACCTAGAGGTTCATCAATTAAGTTACTGATTAAATCTAGTTCTTTAACTCGCTCTGCGGTTACACCCATTGCTTCTGCTGCAAGTGGTGCTTTGTCGGCGCTTTTCCAAAGAATAGACGCACAACCTTCAGGCGAAATTACAGAGTAAGTGCTGTATTGCAACATGTTAACTCTGTCGCCAACACCAATCGCTAATGCACCACCTGAACCGCCTTCACCAATAACCGTACATATTGTCGGCACTTTAAGTGTCGCCATTACTTTTAAGTTACGCGCGATTGCTTCAGATTGACCACGTTCTTCAGCGCCAACACCTGGGTATGCACCCGGCGTGTCGATAAAGGTCATGATTGGCATTTTAAAACGCTCAGCCATTTCCATTAAGCGTAATGCTTTACGGTAACCTTCTGGCTTTGGCATACCAAAGTTGCGTTTAATTTTTTCAGCAGTGTCACGGCCTTTTTGTTGGCCAATAACCATTACTGGTTCGCCATCTAAACGCGCAACGCCTCCTAAAATAGCCGGATCGTTAGCAAAAGTACGATCGCCAGCAAACTCGTCAAATTCCGTGAAAATGCGCTCGATATAATCTCGAGTGTAAGGACGCAACGGATGACGTGCTAACTGTGATACTTGCCAAGCGCCTAAATTAGAAAAAATCTCCTGTTTTTGTTTGGCACTTTTTTCTTTTAATTTGCTGACTTCCTCTTCTAACTCAAGGTCTAATTCGCCAGCGCGGCTTATATTTTGTAATTCTTCAATTTTTGCTTCTAATTCTGCAATTGGAAGCTCAAAATCAAGATAATTGAGGCTCATGCTCTAAACTACCTAATCAGTTAAATTCTAGTTCTACATCTTGCGCAGCCATTAGTGATAACTTATGAATTAAATCGTCACTTGGCGTAACACACCATTCGATCCCAAGAGTTAATTGTGCCAACGCATCTGGACGTTGGTAATAAACCTTGATCGGACACGTTCCCATTTTATAGGGTTCGAGTACTTTTTGTAATTTATCGAAGAAACCTGCCTCGACTTGCACCATGTTCAGCGTCATTTTAATCGCTTTAATACGCTTTTCACGCGCTTGAGCAATGGTGTTTATTTCTCTGGCGGTCATTGTAATACCACCGGAGAAGTTATCAAAGCTGACCTGTCCAGATATTACCAAGATATTGTTAACTTGGAGCATATCTTGGTACTTTTCAAACTCGTCTGAATACAAGCGTACATCAATCCGTGCACTCTTGTCATCTAAAGTTACTAAGGCCCAACGATTTCCTTTTTTATTAATTAATACCCTAGAAGCAATCACCAAACCTGCGGCTGTTGCAAATACATCGCGGTTCGTTGGCTGTAAATCAACTATTTTCCCGCTGGTATAATGCCTAAGCTCACGGCGGTACTGATTTATCGGATGCCCAGTTAAATAAAGGCCTAGGGTTTCTTTTTCACCATCTAACCATTCGTTATCAGTTAGGCCTGTGGCTTTAATAAAGGCTTGTTCAACTTCGTCAGGCTCAGTGGCTAATAAACCAAACAAATCACTTTGCCCTAATAGCTCAGCTTTGTTGTGTTGGTCGGCTGCCCGCATTGCACTTTTTAAACTAGCTAGTAATGTAGCACGGCCAGCTTGGGTTTTTTCTGGCCCTAAATTATCGAGTGCACCTGAATAAATTAATTTTTCGGTCACGCGTTTATTTAAGCGTTTTAAATCAACTCGAGCACAAAAATCAAATAAATCTTTAAATGGGCCCCCTTTTGCACGCGCTTCTAATATTGCATCAACCGGTGCTTCACCCACGCCTTTTATCGCGCCAATGCCGTAAACAATCTCGCCTTGCAAGTTTACTGTAAACTTAAACTCACCTGCATTCACATCTGGCGGCAATAAGGTGAGCTTCATGTTTTCACATTCATCCACCAAAATAACGATTTTGTCGGTGTTATCCATATCAGCCGACATTACCGCAGCCATAAACTCTGCAGGATGATGCGTTTTCATCCACAGCGTTTGATACGAAACAAGTGCATACGCCGCCGAGTGAGATTTATTAAAACCGTAACCTGCGAACTTTTCTACCAAGTCGAAGATTTTTATTGCGAGTTCGCCGTCAATGCCGTTATTTCTTGCGCCATCTTCAAACGTTGAACGCTGCTTTGCCATTTCTTCGGGTTTTTTCTTACCCATTGCACGACGCAGCATGTCGGCGCCACCTAGCGTGTAACCTGCTAGTACTTGCGCAATTTGCATTACTTGTTCTTGATACAAGATAATGCCGTACGTTGGATCAAGTATTGGTTTTAAGCTTTCGTGCTGATACTGCGCATCTGGGTATGAGATTTCTTCGCGGCCCAGTTTTCGGTCGATAAAGTTATCTACCATGCCAGATTGCAGCGGACCTGGTCGGAACAAGGCCACGAGTGCAATCATATCTTCAAAGCAGTCGGGCTTAAGTCGGCGTACTAAGTCTTTCATACCGCGCGACTCTAGCTGGAATACAGCAGTCGTTTCAGCGCGAAGTAGCAACTCAATACTTTTTTTATCATCAAGTGGGATGGTATTTATATCAACGAGGTCTTTACCTTGGCGCTCCATGCGCACATTGGTCATTTCGACCGCCCACTGCAATATAGTCAGTGTACGTAAACCCAAGAAATCGAACTTAACTAAGCCTGCAGTTTCTACGTCGTTTTTATCAAATTGCGTTACCGGAAACTTACCTTCGTCATCGCAATAAAGCGCGGCAAAGTCGGTAATAGTGGTTGGCGATATTACTACGCCACCCGCATGTTTACCGGCGTTACGTGTACACCCTTCTAGGATGCGACACATGTCGATTAAATCTTTTACTTCGTTATCGCCATCGTAGGCTTCTTGCAAGCGCGGTTCTATATCAAACGCTTTAGCAAGTGTCATCCCAGGATCGCCTGGAATCATTTTAGAAATACGATCAACAAACCCGTAAGGGTGCCCAAGCACTCGCCCTACATCGCGTATTACCGCTTTTGCAGCCATGGTGCCAAAGGTAATAATTTGCGATACCGCATTACGCCCATACAAAGCCGACACGTGATCAATTACTTCGTCTCGTCTGTCCATACAAAAATCGACGTCGAAATCGGGCATTGATACACGTTCAGGATTCAAAAATCGTTCAAAAAGCAAATCGAACTCAAGCGGATCCAAGTCAGTAATTTTAAGTGCGTAAGCAACCAATGAACCAGCACCTGAACCACGGCCAGGTCCAACAGGAATATTGTTATCTTTACTCCACTGAATAAACTCCATTACGATTAAGAAGTAACCTGGGAATCCCATTTGGTTAATTACGCCAAGCTCTATATCAAGTCGCTCATCGTATTCTACACGTTTTACTTTTCGCTCTTCTTCGTCGGGGAATAAAAACTGTAATCGCTCTTCAAGGCCATCTTCTGACACTTTAACTAAAAACTCATCAATCTTAAGTGAGCCAGTTGGGTAATCAGGTAAAAAGTAAGTCCCTAGCTGAACCGTTACATTACAACGTTTAGCTATTTCTACTGTGTTTTGTAGCGCTTCTGGAATGTCGCTAAACAGCTCAGCCATTTGCTCTGATGTTTTTAGGTATTGTTCTTCAGAGAATCGTTTAGGCCTGCGTTTATCGTCAAGCGTGTAGCCGTCAAAAATAGCAACGCGAATTTCGTGCGCTTCAAAGTTTTCAGGCTTTAAAAACACTACTTCGTTGGTCGCTACAACAGGTAACTGCTCTTTGGTAGCAAGCTCTACCGCCATGTGTAAGTAGTCTTCTTCAAGCGGTCGGTTAGTGCGCACAAGTTCAAGGTAGTAGTTATCGCTAAAATGCTGCTTGTAAAAGCTAACTACCGATTCAATAACACTTGGATTATTTTTTAATAACGCTTTACCTAAGTCACCATCTTTAGCGCCCGAGAGAATAATTAAGCCCGTTTTATGCTCCACCAGCCATTCTCGGTCAATCACTGGGCGATGAAACACATGCCCACGTTGATACGCTTTAGATATTAATAAGGTAATATTTTTATAGCCGTCGTTGTCTTTGGCTAATATGGTTAAGCGGCTTGGCTCATCAGGAAATTCTGGGCTACGAACCCAAAAGTCAGCACCCACAATAGGCTTAATACCGGCGTTATGTGTTGCGCCGTAAAAACGCACTAAGCCACAAAAGTTCATTTGATCGGTAATCGCAATAGCGGGCATTTGCAGCTCTTGCGCTTTAGCAACTATTGGCTTTGTTTTAGCAAGGCCGTCAACCATCGAAAAATCTGAATGAACTCTTAAATGAACAAAATCAGGAGCAGCCATGCTTAACCCTCACCATTGGCTTGCGCCAATACACGCTGCACAGGTTTAAAGCTTTTACGATGCTCATCAATCGCGCCGTACTGCTCAAGCGCTGCAAAATGTGCTTTTGTTGGATACCCTTTGTGCCCTGCAAAGCCATATTCAGGGTGGCGTTTATCAAGCTCAATCATTTCATCATCGCGTGCTACTTTAGCTAAAATAGACGCCGCTGAAATTTCTGCCACTAAGCTATCGCCTTTAACAATAGCTTGCGCTGGCATAGTGAGTTTTGGCAAACGATTACCATCTATAAATACAAATTCAGGTTGCGTACTTAATGCCTCTACTGCACGGGTCATGGCAAGCATAGTCGCGTGCAGAATATTTAACTCATCAATTTCTGTTGGATTGCAGCGCCCATAGGCATAACACAATGCTTTTTCTTTTATTTCAATCGCAAGCGCTTGGCGTTTTTTATCTGTTAATTTTTTAGAATCCGCTAAGCCAGCTATTGGTTTAGTGGGATCTAAAATGACGGCGGCAGTAACTACATCACCAACAAGCGGGCCGCGCCCTACTTCATCTACACCGGCAATTAAGGATACATTAGGTCTATCAATTTGCATTTATTAACTCCGCCACAGCGTTGGCTGCTTGTTCGCTGGCATTTAATCTAATTTTTTCGTGAATAGCTAAAAAGCGTGCTTTTAGCTCAATGTTATCTGTATTAAGCATAGGAGTAAGCGCATTGGTTAAATTAGCCACATTACACTCACTTTGTAAAAACTCAGGCACTAACTCTTCGTCGGCTAATAAATTAGGCAACGAAAAATACTTAATATTAAACGTAAATAAGGTTTTAAAAATCCAATAGCTCAACGGCTTTATTTTATAACCGACTACCATTGGCTTTTTATAAAGCATACCTTCAAGTGTTGCAGTGCCCGACGCTAATAAAATAGCATCAGCAGCTTGCATCGCTAATTTTGATTGTCCATCAAGCAGGCTAACCTTAAGGTTTGGCGCGGTAGCGTTTAATATATCAGTAAACTGCGCTTTGCGTTTTTCGTTAACCAATGGCACCACAACTTTAAGATTGGGGTTTTTAGCTTGCAGCTCTGCGGCTGTTTTAATGTAAGTTTCACTTAGTAAACCAACTTCTGAGCCTCGGCTACCAGGAAGTAACGCCAGTACTTTGTCATCAAGGCTTAAGCCGAGTTCTGCACGTGCTTTAGTATCATCGTGCTCAAGCGCTATATCGTCTGCCAAGGTATGACCTACAAATGTACATGGCACTTGGTGTTTATCGTAAAACTCTTTTTCAAATGGCAGTAACGCAAGCACTAAGTTAGTGGCTGCACTTATTGTATGTATACGCTTTTCGCGCCACGCCCAAACAGATGGACTTACATACTGTACTGTTTTAATGCCCGCATCTTTAAGTGGCTTTTCAACGCGTAAGTTAAAATCGGGTGCATCAATACCAATAAATACATCAGGTGGGTTATCTACAAAATGCTGCACGAGTTGTTTACGTATTTTAAGCAAACGCGGCAAACGCCCTAGCACCTCAACAAGCCCCATTACCGAAAGCTCATCCATGTCGTAAAGTGTTTTACAGCCCTGCGCTTGCATTTTAGGTCCTGCTATTCCTTCAAAAATAGCGTCCGGAAAATGTTTTTTAAGGGCTTTAATTAAACCTTCACCTAAAATATCGCCCGACAGTTCACCTGCCACAATACCAATACGTAGTTGTTTTTTATCTTTATTCATTTGATTTTATTTCACAAGTAAACCAGGCGTTCATGCTTGTTAGTTTACCGTGTTTTACTGTTTGGTTAAACGCTTTAAATAACTGGTTTTTTATCACGTAAGTTAAGGCTTTATGTTGTTTGTTTTTAATACTGATGTAGCATAGGAAATATATATTAAGTTTTACTAATATGTATGTTGACAAAAATTGCACAAAAGTAAATACTATTACAAACTTTCAGTAATTACTGAAAGTTCATTAAGCCTTAACTTTGCCAATTAAATGTTGCCCTGTTAATCCGTCACTCTCAAGGAGCCAATAATGATAGATGAAACCTTTGTGGATCTATCGCGATTACAGTTTGCTGTTACCGCTCTCTTTCATTTCTTATTCGTACCGTTAACGATAGGTATGACCTGGATTTTAGTTATTATGGAATCGGTTTATGTTATGACCGGTCGCGAAATTTATCGTGATATGACTAAGTTTTGGGGAAAATTGTTTGGTATTAACTTTGCAATTGGTGTGGCGACAGGCCTTACCATGGAATTTGAGTTTGGTACTAACTGGTCTTATTATTCCCATTACGTAGGTGATGTTTTTGGGGCTCCCCTGGCAATTGAAGGTTTAATGGCATTCTTTTTAGAATCGACCTTTGTAGGTATGTTCTTTTTAGGTTGGGACAGACTCTCTAAACGCCAACATTTAGGTGCAACCTTTTTAATGGCCATTGGTACTAACATGTCAGCCCTGTGGATTTTAATTGCCAACGGTTGGATGCAAAACCCAGTAGGTGCTGAATTTAACTATCAAACCATGCGCATGGAAATGACCAGCTTTGCAGAGCTTGTGTTTAACCCTGTAGCACAAGTTAAGTTTATTCATACCGTATCGGCAGGTTATGTAGCTGCATCTATGTTTGTACTGGGCATAAGTAGTTGGTACATATTAAAAGGTCGTGATTTAGCGTTTGCTAAACGTTCTTTTTCGGTCGCATCGGGCTTTGGTTTAGCATCAATTTTATGTGTAATTTTACTTGGTGACGAATCAGGCTACGAAGTAGGTGAAGTTCAAAAAGTAAAACTTGCCACGATTGAAGCTGAATGGCACACAGAAGAAGCTCCGGCTGCGTTTACCGCATTTGGTTTTCCTGATTCAGAAGAGCAAGTAACACATGCTGCGGTTAAAATACCTTACGCACTTGGGTTAATTGCTACGCGTTCACTTGATGAGCAAGTAACGGGTATTAACGACCTAGAAAAACAACACGAAGTACGTATTCGCAACGGTATGATTGCTTATGAATACCTTACAAAACTCAGAAACGGTGAAGATACGCCAGAAAATGTTGCTAAGTTTAATACCCTAAAAGATGATTTAGGTTATGGCTTGCTACTTAAGCGCTACACACCTGATGTTGTAGATGCTACCGAAGAGCACATTCAAAAAGCCGTTAAAGACTCTTTCCCTAAAGTAGGCCCTATGTTTTGGTCATTTAGGATTATGGTTGCCTGTGGTGTAGCCATGTTGGGTGTATTTATATTGGCATTTTACTACAACGCACATCGCGTTATTGAGCAAAAACGCTGGTTGTTATGGGCTGCCGTATTGAGCATTCCACTACCGTGGATAGCTATTGAATTTGGCTGGATAGTTGCTGAGTATGGACGTCAACCTTGGGCTATATCTGAAATACTGCCGACCTTTTTAGCCACGTCGTCACTAACAGTAAACGATATTTTAATTAGCTTAACTGGATTTATTGTTTTCTATACTGGTTTAGCCATTGTTGAAGGTTGGTTGATGATCCGCTTTGTTAAGCAAGGACCAAGCTCGCTACATACTGGTAAATATCATTTTGAATTGCCAAATAAAACTGATCAAACTGAAGGAGAGCAATCATGATTTTTGATTATGAAACATTAAAAATGCTTTGGTGGTTGATCATTGGTGTGCTGCTTATTGGCTTTGCTATTACCGATGGCATGGATATGGGCGTTGCTATGTTGCTTCGCCTCGTTGGTAAAACAGATTCAGAGCGCCGCACAGTAATAAACACAATTGGCCCGCATTGGGATGGTAACCAAGTATGGTTTATAACTGCAGGCGGCGCGTTATTTGCGGCGTGGCCTATGGTTTATGCAGCTGCATTTTCGGGCTTTTACTTTGCCATGATGCTAGTACTCTTTGCTTTGTTTTTTAGACCACTTGGGTTTGATTACCGCAGTAAAGTAGACTCAAAACGCTGGCGCAATAACTGGGATTGGGGCTTGCTTGCAGGCAGCGCGATTCCAGCATTAGTTTTTGGTGTTGCTTTTGGTAACTTATTTTTAGGCGTACCATTTAATATTGATAACTTAATGCGTGTTAGCTACCAAGGTTCATTTTTTGGTTTACTTAACCCGTTTGGTTTGCTTGCTGGTTTAGTGAGTATCACTATGCTAATTGCTCATGCTGGTATGTGGTTACAGCTTCGTACAGCTGATGCAGTAGCAGATCGCTCAGGGCAATATGGTCGTTATTCACTGATTGTGTTTATTATACTGTTTGCAGGCGCTGGTTTTTGGGTTGCTAATTTAACGGGTTACCAAATTGTATCTATGCCTGATACACAAAGCCATGCAGATCCATTAGCTAAAGTAGTAACAACAGCCCAAGGCGCGTGGCTTAGCAATTACAGTGAACGCCCATGGACTATGACCTTTCCTATTTTAGCGTTTGTAATGGCACTAAGTGCGCTATTGTTTTCTAAATTGAACAAACCAGCACTTGGACTTATTTCAACAAGCTTAATGTTAATTGGCGTGATTATGACGGCCGGTGTTTCACTGTTCCCATTTATTATGCCATCAAGCAACAATCCAAATATTAGCTTAACAATTTGGGATGCGGTATCGAGTCATAAAACGCTCAATGTAATGTTTGTTGCAGTGTGTATTTTTGTCCCACTTATTTTAACTTACACCACCTGGTGTTATGTAAAAATGTGGCGCAGAGTAACGGTTGAAGAAATTGAAAACAACACTCACGGTAGCTACTAAGGAGACTAAACTATGTGGTATTTCGCTTGGATTTTAGGTGTACTTTTGGCCTGTACCTTAGGTGTAATAAATGTAATGTGGTACGAATTTCATCAAAATAAAAACAGCATTGCTGATGATGAACAAGCCATGCACGATTTATTAAACGATGCTAACAACACAAAAGATGACGACTAACCCCCGACCAGATCGCGCGCAGCAGCAATCACTGCGCGCTTTTTTAAAGCGTCAAAGTAAACCCGCTGCAGTGTGGTTAAAGTTAAGCATTGCACTGGGTACTTTTAACGCATTACTGATGATTGCAGGTGCTTATTTACTTGCGCAAACTATTCACAACGTTATGTTTGAAGGTAATAATTTAGCCCAAGTTACTCATTTATTATGGCCCTTAGCAGGCATTATTTTATTGCGCGCGGTGTTTTTAGCATTAAGCGAACGCTTGAGTGCATATGCTGCACTTAAAATAAAATCGGCTATGCGCCAAACACTTCTAAATAAGCTCAGCTTACTTGGCCCAAGCTATATAGAACAACACGGCCAAGGCGCTACATTAAATACCCTACATAATGGCGTAGAAGCACTCCACGACTATTATGCTAAATACCTACCCGGTGCTGCTTACAGCGCGCTTATTCCGCTGGCAATATTGGTTGTTATTTTTCCGACAGATTATAAAGCTGGGTTGATATTTTTATTAACCGCCCCGCTCATTCCTTTTTTCATGATTTTGGTAGGCTCAAAAGCCGAAGCTTTAAACCAAAAACGCTGGAAGCAACTTGCTGTACTGGGCAATTACTTTTTTGACCGCGTACAAGGTTTAACTCAACTCAAGCTATTTAATGCAACACGTACCGAGCTTAAACAAATAGCTAAAATTTCAGATGATTTTAGACACGCTACACTCGATGTTTTAAAAATCGCGTTTTTATCATCATTTGCACTTGAGTTTTTAGCCACCATTAGCGTGGCATTAGTCGCAGTAATTATTGGTTTTAGACTGTTTTTTGGCACTCTTGATTTTGCTACTGGCTTTGTGGTGCTACTTTTAGCGCCTGAATTTTATTTACCACTGCGCCAGCTAGGTAGCCATTACCATGCACGATTACAAGGCATTAGTGCCGCTGCCGATATGGTTGCGATTTTAAATGCACCACTGCCAAGTGACGAAAGTGAGCCCGTAACTACCAGCACGCCTGAAAACAATTTTACTTTAAGTGCAATTAACTCCATAAGTATTACCGACCTTAATTTTATATACCCAGATAGTAACGAAGGGATTAAAAATATAAATTTAACACTGCCAAATAAAGGCTTAATTGCCGTTGTGGGCAGTAGTGGATCAGGTAAAAGTACGTTGTTTGATTGCCTATTAGGGTTTCACCCTGAGGTGATTAACCACCTATCTATTAATGGGCAGAGTTTAAGCACAACCGATATTACTTACCTGCAAAATAACATTGCATGGATACCACAAAAAGCGACGCTGTTTTTCGACACCATTGCTGCCAACATTAAATTGGCCAAACCAACTGCCACACAGCAAGAGCTTGAACATGCAGCAAAGCAAGCTGGTGTGCTTGAATTTATAAATACCCTACCCGATGGTTTTAACACACTGATAGGTGAGCAAGGGGAAGGACTTTCTGGCGGGCAAAAGCAACGTATCGCACTCGCACGTGCATTCATAAAACAAGCACCAGTTTTAGTGCTTGATGAGCCTACAGCGCACCTTGATAGCCAAACAGAGCAGCTTATTCAAGATGCTATTAATGAATATGCTAAAAATAACTTAGTATTAGTCATTGCTCATCGACTAAATACCGTTAAACATGCCAGCAATATCATTGTTATGCACGATGGGAAAATAGCTGAGCAAGGTCACTTTGAAACACTTGCAGCGCAAAATGGTGCATTTGCTGATTTATTAAAAACGGCCAAACAAGGGGTTGCGCATGCATAATTTTATTCGCTTATTAAAGCTTTGTGCTCCTCATTATAAAGCGATGCTATTGGGTACATTTTTAGCAACGATTACGGTATTAGCTAATGTGGGCTTGTTGGCTATTTCTGGCTGGTTTTTAGCATCAATGGCAGCTGCAGGTCTTGCGGGCGTGCAAATGAACTACTTTACTCCAGCAGGAACGATTCGGTTTTTAGCAATTGTACGAACTGCATCGCGCTATGGCGAACGCCTAGTTACTCATAACGCCACGTTTTTATTACTAAGTGAAATACGTACCAATGTCTTTGCAACGTTAAGTAAGCTTAACAATGTTGATTTAGCAATGAGCCGCAGCGCTGATCTAGTTAACCGATTACAAAACGATGTAGACGCACTCGACAAGTTTTATTTAAACGTTTTGCTTCCTATGCTGGTCGCTCTTTTAAGTGTGCCAATCATCATGCTGTTTATGTCGGCCTATAATGGCAACGTCGCCCTTATTTGCTTTACTGGCATTATACTTATTGGTGTGGTTATACCTGCCCTACTCAGCGCAAAGCTCACTAAAAACAGCCATAAAGAAACACAACTTAGTGCACAACTTCGCTCTGAGCTTTCAGATACACTCACAGGCCTTAGAGAGCTTAGTATTTATCAAGCCCGTTCGCAGCAACTTAATAAGTGCGACGAATTAAGCGAGCAGTACAATCAGCAATTATTTATTCGCCACAAAGCACTAGCAAACTCAGATGGGTTAAGCTTGTTAGTTGTTCAATTAGCGATGCTTGCTAGCATAGTAACCATTGTCCCACTGGTTTACACCAACAGTATGGTAAATGTAGAACTTGCTATGTTAAGTTTATTTGTACTGGCAAGCTTTGAAAGCGTATTGCTACTACCCAATGCGTTTATAGAGCTTCCTAGTGTATTAAAAGCAGCAGAGCGGTTGTTTACACTTGAAGATAAAGCCGCTAACTCACAAGCTAAAGATGCACATGTAGACGTTGATGAAAACTTTAGCGCGCAAAACCACACGTTAGCACTTAACAATATTAGCTACCAATATGGTGAGCAAACAGCGCTTACTAATATCAGTTTTGAGCTAATGCCCCAGCAAAAAGTAGCGATTGTAGGTAGAAGCGGCAGCGGTAAAACAACGCTTGTAAATCTACTTACTGGTTTATGGCCTTTACAACAAGGCAGCATAACGCTAAACAATCAAAATAGCGTTGTTGACTTACATTCGTTAAATAATGATATACGCGCAAGTGTTATCAATATATTAGCCCAGCAACACCATATTTTTGATGGCACACTGAGTGAAAATTTACGTTATGCCGCGCCAAATGCAACTAAAGAGCAAATGATTGAAGCCCTCTCGTTAGCGCAATTAAGCCCGTGGTTTAATGAGCTAAAAGAAGGTTTAAAAACACGATTAGGCACTGGCGGGCGTAATGTGTCGCAAGGTCAGTCTAGACGTATAGCCATTGCACAAGCATTACTTAAAAGCCCAGCTATTTTAGTTCTTGATGAACCAACAGAAGGTCTTGATAATCAGTCTAAGCAAGGGGTAATGCAAGCAATA
Organism: Pseudoalteromonas arctica A 37-1-2; assembly: GCF_000238395.3. Classification (GTDB taxonomy): domain Bacteria; phylum Pseudomonadota; class Gammaproteobacteria; order Enterobacterales; family Alteromonadaceae; genus Pseudoalteromonas; species Pseudoalteromonas arctica. The sequence goes on along the minus strand of NZ_CP011025.1, from coordinate 1,213,043 downwards.
ATGCATGTTATGAATAACGCGAGCGTGCTCACAATTACGCACGATCCCGCTCTACTTGCTCAAATGGATAATGTTGTATGGTTGGAAGGCGGTAAAGTAGTCGCACAAGGCTCTCATAAAGAGCTCAGTGGGGCTTATCCTGGTTATGTTGCGCTAACTACCCGGTTTTAAAACCTTTACTGATACATCAATAACGCCGACCTTAGGGTCGGCTATCTTTTTAAACATACTTTTTGATAAATCAATAATACGACCTCGCACATACGGGCCTCTATCGTTAATTCTTACCGTGACTGATTTGTTATTGGCTAGATTAGTAACAACCACCGTAGTACCAAAATCGAATTCTAAATGGGCTGCCGTGGCGGCTTGTTGACTAAAGCGCTCTCCGTTGGCGGTTGTTCTTCCGTGGTATTTATCAGCATAAAAAGATGCTTTCCCAACTTGAGTGATTTCTCCAGCAGATGATTTAACAATAGGCTGGCTACTACAAGCGGCTAAAACTGAAGTAATAAAAAGAGTGACAACTAACTTAGGTAAACGCATAGGACGGCTTTTATTATATAAATTACCCGCATACTAACTCAATTACCCTGAGTATTAACTGAATTAGCTTAAAGCAGGGCAATAAAAAACCACCTTCGATTTATCATCTAGGGTGGTTTTTTAATGCTTAAAGCAAACCCGCGAATTATCTTACGATGCCGCGCTCTGAGTTTTTAACAAAGTCTACCATCAATTTCACAGCAGGATACTTTGCGGCATCTTCACTAAGCGACTCAATAGCTTCTTCAGCACCTAAGCTTTTACGATAAAATGCTTTGTATGCACGGCGTACAGCCATAATTTCATCACTTTCGAAACCACGACGCTTCATGCCTTCTTTATTGATAGCTGCAGGACCTGCTGGCATACCAATGGTAGTAACAAATGGTGGTACATCTTTGTTAACACCTGAATACATACCAATAAAGGCATGTGCACCAATTTTACAAAACTGATGAACACCCGAATTACCACCAAGGATAACCCAATCGCCTACATGTACATGGCCGGCCACACTTGCGTTGTTAGCAAAAATTACGTTATCGCCAATTACCGCGTCATGTGCAACGTGTGTATAAGCCATAAACAAATTATTACTACCAATTTTAGTAACACCTTGGTCTTGAATCGTACCACGGTGAATAGTGGCACATTCACGGATAACGTTGTTATCACCCATTATTAAAGTGGTTGGCTCGTTGTTGTATTTTTTGTCTTGGCAGGCTTCACCCACAGACGCAAACTGAAAAATATGATTGCCAGAGCCAATAGTTGACGGCCCTTTAACAACAACGTGAGACTCAATAATACAGTTATCACCGATAACAACATCATTGCCAATATAACTATACGGACCAACTGAGACATTGTTGCCTAGTTTAGCGCCAGGTTCGATTATTGCTGTAGAATGGATCACTATTAAAACTCTCTTCTCGCACACATAATTTCGGCACTACACACTATTTTGCCGTCGACTCTAGCTTCTGCAGCAAACTTCCAAATGTTGCGACGTTCTTTTAAAAACTCAACATGAAGATGCATTGTATCACCAGGAATTACAGGTTGTTTAAAACGTGCGTTATCAACAGCAGCAAACAAATACAATTCGTTTTCGCTACGGTTTTCTACTGTTTTAAAACCTAATAAACCCGTTGCTTGCGCCATTGATTCTAATATTAGCACACCAGGAAAAATTGGCTGATTTGGAAAGTGCCCAGTAAAAATCGGTTCATTTATAGAAACATTTTTAATAGCATGTAAAGACTTGCCAGGTGTAAAATCAATAACACGATCAATTAATAGCATCGGGTAACGGTGCGGTAATAAACTTAAAATTTCTTGAATATCAAGGCTATTTAATTCGTTTGCCAAAATAGCATCCTTATTAGTGTTCAACGTTATGACTTAGCCAATGCTTCAAGCGCTTTAAGACGAGATTTCATGTCTGAAAGGTTACGCAAGTGAGCTATTGATTTACGCCATTCTTTGTTTGTTGTATGGGGCATACCAGATGAGTAAATACCTGGTTCGGTGATTGATTTTGTCACCATACTCATGCCGGTAATTATAACACCATCACATACAGACATGTGACCATTAATTGCAACCATGCCACCAATTTGACAGTTTTTGCCAATGGTAACGCTTCCTGCAAGTACAGTGCAGCCCGCTATTGCGGTGCCTGAATTAACTTCAACGTTGTGCGCTATTTGACACTGATTATCGATAATAACGTTGCTATGAATGATGGTATTGTCCAGTGCACCACGATCAATTGTCGTACTTGCACCAATTTCAACTTTGTTGCCTATGATCACTGAACCAAGCTGAGGTATTTTAACCCACTGCCCGCGCTCATTTGCATAGCCAAACCCATCACTACCTACAACACTATTTGCTTGAAACAAACAATCTGAACCAATTTCAACATCGTGATAAATAGTCACACTAGGCCAAAGCTTAGTGCCAGAACCTATTTTAACACGTTCCCCGATAAAACTGTTCGGACCAATTTGCGCGTTGTTACCTATCACTGCATGAGCTTCAATGACTGCGTTAGCACCAATAGCGGCGCTATCACTAACAATCGCTGTTGAATGAACAGTTGCACTTGGATGAATACCCGTCGAGGCTGAGCGTGGTGTTGTATCCATAAATTGCGCTAATTTTGCGTAACTTACATACGGATTAGCAACAATAATTTTGCTGCCACTAAAGTACTCTGCATCGGCTTGGCTTACTATTACAGCACTAGCTTGGGTAGTTTCAAGTTGCGATCGATATTTTGAGTTCGCTAAAAATGCAATATGCCCAGAATGGGCATTTGCAAGTGTCGCTATTTTTTTTATTTCTAAAGCGCCATCACCCTGAAGTTCGGCGCCTAGAAGTTCCGCAATTTGCGAAAGCGTATAATTTTGCATAGAGTGATTATTTCTTACTAACAGCGGCTACAACTTTAGATGAAAGATCAGTCACTTCTTTAGGGTTAAAGTAAATAGTAGTGTCTTTTACTTTAACTTCGTCGAAGTCGCCGTCTTTAGCAATCTCTTCAATTGTTTTGATGATTACACCTTGAACTTTAGCAAGCTCTTGGTTTTGACGCGCTTTAATCTCTTGCTCTAAAGGGCGACCTTGTTCAGCAAGATTTTTTTGCATGCCTTGAATTTTTTCACGCAGAGTATCTTTTTGAGCTTGGCTCATAGTTGTACTTTCACGTTTAAATTTTTCAGCTTCAAAACGAATATCGCCTTGTAACTTTTCAAGCTCTTGACGACGTTCAGCAAACTCAGTTTGTAAAGACTGTTCAATTTTAGCCATTTGAGGAATTTGCTTGTAGATTTCCTGCATATCAACAATACCCACTTTGTGTGCAAATGCATTCACAGAAGTACCCATCATTAACGTTGCTAAAACTGCTACAGCTGTTGATTTAAATAATTTTTTCACAAAAAACTCCTTTAGAAAGTGTTACTAATGTTAAAGCTGATAGTTTTCGTATCGTCATCTTCTTCTTTTTGCAATGGATACGCAAAACTGATCAGCATTGGACCCATTGGAGAGATCCATTGTAATGAAAGACCGGTTGAAACCCTAAAACGCATTGGGTCTGAATAGTCATCTAATTTAGCACGTTCATCAACGCCTAAGTTTTGATAGCGGTCTACGTTAAACTCAGTATCCCATACGTTTGCAGCATCAACAAAGAAGCTAGTACGTACAGAGCTGGTATTTTCTTCATCTAAGAATGGTGTAGGAACAATTAGCTCCATACCTGCCACTGCTTTAGCATTACCACCAATACGACCTTGTGGCACTAGAATATCAAATTCTGATGCACCACCAATGCTACCGGTTGTAGTACCGTCTGCACCTGGCGTACCCGGAATAGACTGCGGTATACGCGACACAGCACGTGGTAATATCGTATTACGGTCAAAGCCACGTAGTTCCATTTCCGTTATACGGAAGTACTCTTGGAATGGAAGTGTTTGCTCATACCCGTTTGTAGAACCATAACCGTTACCATAACCAAGTGCTGCACGCGTCGAGAATACCCAACGGTGGTCATTTGATATAGGCCAGTAAAAACGCGAATCGTAGTTCAGTTTAAAGTACTGAAGATCTGAGTTAGGCGTTGTTGCTGTTAAGTTTAGAGTTTGACGCGAACCCGCTGTTGGGAATAAACCACGGTTAACGGTGATACGCGACCAGCCAACACTCAGCTCATACTTAGTAAAGTCAAAGCCTGCATCTGGGTTATCTGGATCTAAGAATGTTTCACGAAGTACACGCGTTTGCTCGTACTCTGCAATATCCGAAAGCTCTTCTTTAATCCAACGGGCGCCAAAGTTAACACGATTTACAGCATCAATTGGAAAACCAATATTTGTGCCTAAACCATAACTTTTCGATTTATATTCAACAAGACTGAATTTACTTGCATCGTAGTTTCTGTAAAAGATGCTACTGCCTTGCGATACACCATCTGGCGTAAAGTATGGGTCTGTGTACGATAAGCTTAAGCTTTCAGAACCTGTAGACGTATTAAGGTTTAAACCAATTTGGTTACCTGTGCCTAAAAAGTTAGATTCTGTTACACCAATATTAAACTGCAGACCTAAGTAAGAACCATAAGCAAGACCAGCATTAAAGCTACCTGCAGATTGCTCTTTTACAGTAAAGTCTACATCTACTTGGTCATCCACACCGGGTACAGGCACTACGTTAAAATCAACAGTTTCCATGTAAGGTAGGCGTTGAATTTGCAGCTTTGAACGCTCAAGGTTTTGATTAGATAACCATGCGCCTTCAAGTTGTGTCATTTCACGACGAAGTACTTCATCTGCCGTATTTTGGTTACCACCAACAATAATACGACGAACGTATACACGCTTACCTGGATTAACCGACAGTGTTAATTGTACTTCTTGCTTTTCGTCGTCAATTTCTGGAATTGTACGCACTTCAGCATTAGCGTAACCAAAACGTGCTAAGTAGCTTTTAATAAACTCTTCAGATGAAGTAACTACAGAACCGTTATAAAGCTCACCCGCTCTAAGTGGGATAACACTTTTAATTAAGTCTTCACGGCCAAGCAAGTCACCAATAAAGTCAAAACCTTTAACTTTATATTTTACGCCTTCAGTTAAGTTAGCTGTAACGTAAACTGATTCACGTTCAGGGCTCACTGAAACTTGCGTTGAGTCGATATTAAAACGTAGGTAACCACGGTCTAAATAATAACTACGAATTTTTTCTAAATCGCCTTCAATGGTTTGCTTTTGGTAACGGTCGCTACCCATAAACTGCCACCAAGGTAAATCTTGCTGCGATTCAGCAAGTTTAAGAAGCTCTTCATTAGAAAAAAGTTCATTACCCACTAAGTTAATTTGGCGGATAGAAGCAGCATCACCTTCATCAAACTCTAACTTAAGTTTAACGCGGTTACGTGGCAGCTTTGTAATACTGATATCTACTTTAGCGTTGTATTTACCAATGCTGTGGAAAAACTCAACTAAGCCTTTTTCGATACTATCGATAACGGTTTTATCAAGTGGTTCACCTTGGCGAATATCTTGCTGATCAAGAGACTCATTAAGCTGCTCGTCTTTAATGTCTTTATTGCCTTCAAACTCAATAAAGCTGATGGTAGGACGTTCCGTTACTTTAAAAATAACGTTGTTGCCATCACGAAGTGCTTTTATGTTATCAAAGTGCCCAGAACGATAAAGTGACTTTATTGTTTTTGAAATCGTATAGTCATCAACATTATCGCCTACGTTAATAGGAATATGTGTTAGCGCTGCACCAAGTGCTACGCGCTGCAAACCTTCAACTTTCAGGTCTTCAACAATAAAGGAGTTTTGGCCTAGGGCTGCAAAACTTGCACCCAATAAACTTGTTATTGCCAAATGTTTTTTTATAGCCATTTTATTATCTTTATCCTTTACAACTGTATTACCGCATAACACCTTACTAGTGGTGCTTTACAATCGTGTTCTAATTAGTAATTTGCCACGCTGTAACTACAAACGCGATACATCATTGAACAAAGCGAAACATGTTAGAAAAATGAGCAACAAGGCACCCACTTTAAAACCAAACTCTTGTGTCTTTTCAGAGACCGGCTTTTTACGAAAAAGTTCAATTATGTAATACATTAAGTGTCCGCCATCAAGCACTGGTAAGGGTAATAAATTAAATACACCCAAGTTAACGCTTATTAAGGCTAAAAAGCTTAAAAAGGCCACTAACCCATAGCTTACGCTAGTTCCAGCGCCTACTGCAATGCCCACAGGACCACTTAAATTTTTAACCGAAACCTGGCCTGTAATTAAATTACCAATCATGTCAAAACTGAGTGTAATTAAGCGCCACGTTTCTTTTGTGCCTCGCACAATACTATCGAGCGGGCCGTAATGCCTTGTCTCTACATAGCCATCAGGCCATTGCTGTACAACAGGAGCAACACCTAAAAAGCCTTGCTCAATACCGTTATTATCAATGCGCCCTTTAGGGGTAACTGTAATGGCTTGTATAGTATCTTGTCTTTTTACACTAAATTGTAAAGATTTGTTAGCTGATTGCGTAATAAGATTAACTAATTGCTGCCAATTGCTTATTGTTTCACCGTTTACAGCCAAAATTGTGTCGTTAACTTGTAAATTAGCGTGTTCTGCGGCTGAGTCTTTAGTTACGGCGGCAATTGTTAAAGTTGCTTGAGGTCTAAATGGCACAATACCTAACGAACTTAATGGTGGTACGTCTCGCTGGTCAAGCTTCCACCCCTCTAAATTAAGCGTTTTAACGCGTGGTTGAAGGTTTTTATCACGAACAATAACTTCAACGCTTTCTTCGCCTAAGTTAGACATAAGCGCAAACGTGGCATCTTGCCATGTCGTTATGTCATCATCACCAATTTTTATAATATGTTGAGAAGGCATAATGCCCGCCTGCTCTGCGCGACTGCCTTCGGTTATGCTGCCAACAACTGGCTTAACCGATTGCACTCCTACCATATACATCACCGCAAGAGCAAAAATGGCAAACAGAAAGTTAGCCATTGGTCCCGCAGCAACAATAGCAATACGCGCTTGTACAGATTTAGAGTTAAACGATAAGTGACGTTGATTTGCTGGTACGTCATCAACTCGCTCATCAAGCATTTTTACATAGCCGCCTAATGGAATAGCTGCAATCACGTATTCGGTATTATATTTGTCATGCCATTTTAACAGTGGCTTACCAAAACCAATTGAAAAACGCAGCACTTTAACGCCCATTTTTCGTGCAACCCAAAAATGGCCATATTCATGTATGGCCACTAAAATACCAAGCGCTAAAATAAATGAGCCAAGATTCCAAAAAAAATCAAACATATTAATGCGCCACTTTTGTTATAAATTCTGAAGCGCTAATACGCGCTAATTTATCACACTCTAAAATTTCATCTAGGCTTTGCACATTGGTGTAAGTTGCAGCTTCTAGCGTCTGTGCATTTATTTTGTATATATCGGTAAAACCAATTTTACCGTTTAAGAATGCGCCCACAGCTATTTCATTTGCTGCGTTAACCGTTGTTGTCGCCCCCTGCCCTGCACTACACGCATCAATTGCTAATTGTAAATTTGGATAACGAGAAAAATCCGGTTTAGTAAACGAAAAATCACAAATGTCAGAGAAGTTTAACGGTTTAACACCCGCATTAATTCGCTCAGGATACGCAAGTGCATGGGCAATTGGCGTGCGCATATCGGGGTTACCCATTTGCGCTAAAATAGAACCATCGTGGTACTGCACCATTGAATGAATGATACTTTGTGGATGAATAACCACATCAATATCACTAGCATCACAATTGAATAACCACTTAGCTTCAATAAACTCTAAGCCTTTGTTCATCATAGTTGCGGAATCTACTGATATTTTTTGACCCATCGACCAGTTAGGGTGTGCAACGGCTTCACTTACGGTTACATCTTTTAACGTATTTATATCACGCGTTAAAAATGGGCCACCAGAGCCGGTAAGCAAAATTTTACTTACGCCATGTTGCTGTAGTTTTTGATCGCCTTTGGCATTTTGTAACGAAGAAGGTAGGCATTGAAAAATTGCATTATGTTCGCTATCTATTGGCAGCAAAGTGGCTTTATGTTGTTTAACTTTATCAATAAACAACTGACCTGACATAACTAAAGATTCTTTATTAGCTAGTAGTACTTTTTTACCCGCTTCAACAGCACTTAATGTGGGTAGTAAACCAGCTGCACCTACAATTGCCGACATTACAATGTCAACATCGGGATGAGCACATAAGTCACTCATTGCTTGCTCACCGTGCATAACAAGAGTTTGGCACTGAGTATTAGCTAAATACGCAGATAACTGCTCTGCGGCCTGCTGGTTAGCCATAATCGCATAAAGCGGTTCATGTTCAATACACAACTCCGCCATTTTCTTTGCATTTTGTCCTGCAGCCAAAACAAAAACATCAAATAACTCTTTATTGCGCGACACAACATCAAGTGCACTTAAACCAATTGAGCCTGTTGCGCCTAAAATAACCAGCAATTGCTTTTGGCTCATAAACTAAGACTCCACGCATAGCACATAACAAACATTGGAGCAGCAGCCGTTAAGCTGTCAATTCTATCTAAAATACCGCCGTGTCCTGGTAAACATCGACCGCTATCTTTTAAACCAGCTTCACGTTTAAACATGCTTTCCAGTAAATCACCTACCGCAGAAAACAACGCAATAAATGCTGTCATTATCGCGTACACAGGCCATACAACTAAATCAACATCGGTAAAGTGACAAAATGCTAATACAAAAATAATAGAAGCGACTACACCGCCTGCTAACCCTTCAATTGTTTTATTAGGGCTTACTTTAGGCATTAACTTATGTTTACCAAAACTTTTACCCGTAAAGTAAGCACCCACATCTGCGCTCCATACAATACCGAGTACCACTAAAATAAGCACCGAACCAAAATGAGTTGATTCAGCATATTGCGCGCTACGTAGTGTATTTAGAGCAAGCCATAGCGGTACAAGCGTGAGTAGCCCTGCAATGCCGCGCATAACTAGGCCTTCATTCCACGCTTTAGCCATCTCTGGGTAGCGCCAAATTAAATAGCTAGCAACAATCCACCAAGCAAACGAAAGCGTAAATACGTAATTTGCATCACCGACTAGCTTGCCATTTTCCCATAATGATTCAATAGGCCAATGTAAATTAAGCAAGGCAAGTAAAGCGCCAATAAACACAACAAAGGCAGCACGTTTAAGCTTGTCGCAAAGGCCCATAAATGCAGACCATTCCCATGCGCCTAATAATACAATTGCACCAGCAAAGTAACTAAATAACGTAAGCGGTGTATAAAAAACCAAAGCCAATGCTAATGGAGCTAGCACTAGAGAGGTTAAAATTCGTTGTTTTAACAAAATGTGACCCTTATTCTATTTAGGTTTGAGCGAGTAATTGTTTTATTTGTTCGCCCGTACAACCAAAACGTCGCTCTCTGGCAACGTAACACGCAATGGCCTCAGCAAATGCTGCTTCATTAAAATCTGGCCAAAGTGTCTCGGTAAAGTAAAGTTCTGCATAAGCAACTTGCCATAGTAAAAAATTACTAATACGAACATCGCCACCAGTGCGAATAAGTAAATCAGGTTCTGCCTGATCTGCCATGCTCATATGCTGTGCTAAGCGCTCTTCTGTAATATCTTCTGCGTTTAGTGTGCCCTGCGCAACTTGCAAAGCAAGTTGTTTTGCCGCATTGGCAACATCCCAACGACCACCGTAATTAGCTGCAACATTTAAACGCAACCCGGTGTTATTTTCAGTCAGCTTATGCGCAGCGTCTACCTTGCTACGTAATCCTTCAGAAAATCGTGATAAGTCTCCAATAATGGTCAGTTTTACATTGTTTTTATGAAGCTTTTTAACTTCCTTTGTTAAAACAAATAAGAAAAGCTCCATTAAAGTGTTTACTTCGTCTTCAGGGCGGCGCCAGTTTTCACTACTAAAAGCAAATAAGGTTAACGATTGTATCCCTAATTTAGTACAAAACTGAACAGATTGACGAACTGCGTCTACGCCTTTTTTATGCCCATACACACGAGGTCTATTTCTAGCTTGCGCCCAACGTCCGTTCCCATCCATGATGATAGCAACATGTTTGGGTAAACATTGCTGTGAAATTGTGTCAGCATCTAGAACCATAAATATCGAGTATTCCATAAAAAAACGCCGCCTAGTATACCCTAGACGGCGTTTCAAAACTAATAATTTTAGTTGCTTAGATTTCCATCAATTCTGTTTCTTTGGCAGCTAATAAAGTATCCATTTCTTTAATAAACTTATCAGTAAGCTTTTGAATCGCATCATCTGATTGACGCGCTTCATCTTCAGATATGTCTTTATCTTTTAATAAACCCTTTACATCGCCATTAGCATCACGACGAATGTTACGAATAGCAACACGACCGCCTTCAACTTCGCCGCGTACAATTTTGATTAGGTCTTTACGACGCTCTTCTGTAAGTGGAGGAAGTGGTACGCGAATAACAGTACCTGCCGACATAGGGTTTAAACCTAAGTCAGATGCCATAATTGCTTTTTCAACAGCTTGCGCTAAAGACTTATCAAATACACCAATAGCAAGTGTACGAGAATCTTCAATTGTTACGTTAGCAACTTGGTTTAAAGGCGTTGGTGCACCGTAGTACGACACCATAATGCCATCTAGGATTGCAGGATGTGCACGGCCAGTACGAATTTTAGATAATTGGCTACCTAGTGCAGTTACACTTTTTTGCATGCGCGCTTGCGCGTCTTTTTGAATATCGTTAATCACGGTTTAATCCTAATTATTTGATTATTTCATCTGAGGCTTGTGAAGAAATAAGTGTACCTTCTTCTTCACCCATAATTACGCGTTTTAGCGCGCCTGATTTATTCATGTTAAATACGCTCAATGGCATATTGTGATCGCGGGCTAGAGTAAATGCCGCTAAATCCATAACTTTTAATTCTTTTTCAATGATTTCATTGTAGCTTAAGTGGGTATAAAGCGTCGCATCTGGGTTTTTAACAGGGTCATCACTGTATACGCCATCAACCTTAGTCGCTTTAATTACTGTATCCGCTTCAATTTCGATACCGCGTAAACATGCTGCAGAATCGGTAGTAAAAAATGGGTTACCAGTACCCGCTGCAAAAATAACTACGCGACCAGTTTTCAATAAACTAATTGCTTCAGCCCAGTTATAAGCGTCACATACACCATTAAGCGGAATAGCCGACATAAGACGACAATTTACAAATGCACGGTGTAGCGCATCACGCATTGCAAGGCCGTTCATAACCGTTGCAAGCATACCCATGTGATCGCCTACTACGCGATTCATACCTGCTTCTGCAAGTGATCCACCGCGTAAAAAGTTACCTCCACCAATAACTAAACCCACTTCTACGTCGAGCTCTACTAGCTCTTTAATTTCTTGTGCCATACGGTCTAAAACTTTAGGATCGATGCCGAAGCCTTCGTCTCCCATTAAAGCTTCACCACTTAATTTGAGAAGAACACGTCTAAAAATAGGTTTGCGATTGATAGTCATAGTATTGGGGCCAACTTTTATTGAATTATGGATAAAAAATAACCGCGCTTATGTTAAACATAAAAGCGCGGTTATTTTAAAGAATTTCTAGCTGCGAAGCAAAACCAAATAGTACTTTAATTGCATCTAATTTCATTATCCTTCACAAATAGTAATCTTACTTAGCTTTAGCAGCAGCAATTTGAGCAGCAACTTCAGCAGCAAAATCTTCTTCTTTCTTCTCGATACCTTCACCAACTTCTACACGTACGAAGCTAGTAACTGTTGCGTTTTTCTCTTTAAGAATATCGCCAACAGTTTTCTTAGGCTCCATGATGAAAGCTTGACCAGTAAGAGAAACCTCACCAGTGAATTTTTTCATGCGGCCAACAACCATCTTCTCAGCGATTTCAGCAGGCTTGCCTTCATTCATCGCGATTTCGATTTGTACTTGCTTTTCTTTAGCAACAACATCGGCTGGTACATCTGAAGGTGTTAAGTATTCAGGGCTAGATGCAGCAACGTGCATTGCAACGTGCTTAAGTGTTTCTTCATCAGCAACACCCGCAACAACAACACCGATACGATCGCCATGACGGTACTCAACTAGGTTTTCACCAGTTACGTACTGTAAACGACGTACATTGATGTTTTCGCCAATTTTAGTAACTAGCTCAACACGGTCTTCTTCAAACTTAGCTTGTAAGTCTTCGATAGAGATAGTGTCAGCAATTGCAGCGTCAGCAACTTTGTTAGCAAATGCTAAGAAGCTTACGTCTTTTGCAACGAAATCTGTTTGACAGTTAACTTCTACTAGTACTGCAACACCCGCGTTTTGCTTGATGATGATAGTACCTTCAGCAGCAATGTTACCTGCTTTTTTAGCAGCTTTAGCAGCGCCACTTTTACGCATGTTTTCAATCGCTAACTCGATGTCGCCATCAGTCTCAGTTAACGCTTTTTTACAATCCATCATGCCAGCGCCTGTGCGCTCGCGTAATTCTTTAACTAGGGCAGTAGTTACAGCCATTAGTAAATCCTCAAATCTGAAATCAGGTTAGATAAGCGGGTTACCCGCTCGACAAGAATAGCAAGTCTTCACCTTAAAAAGATGAAGACTTGATGACAGCTAATTACTCAGCTTCAACGAAATCGTCTTTCTCAGCTTGAGCAACGATGTTATTCTCGCGACCTTCAGTAATAGCAGCTGCAACAGCGCTAGTGTAAAGGCTTACAGCACGGATAGCATCATCGTTACCAGGTACGATGTAATCAACACCGTCTGGGTTAGAGTTAGTATCTACGATTGCAACAACTGGAATACCTAGGTTGTTTGCTTCACGGATAGCAATGTGCTCGTGGTCAGCATCGATAACGAAAAGCGCATCTGGAAGACCGCCCATGTTTTTGATACCACCAAGGCTCTTTTCAAGCTTTTCCATTTCGCGGTTAAGCGTTAACGTTTCTTTCTTAGTTAATTTCTCGAAAGTTCCGTCTTGGCTTTGTGCTTCAAGGTCTTTAAGACGCTTGATTGATTGACGTACAGTTTTCCAGTTAGTCAACATACCACCTAACCAACGGTGATTTACGAAGAACTGGTCGCTTTCTAAAGCAGCTGATTTAACTGCGTCGCTTGCTGCGCGCTTAGTACCAACGAAAAGAACTTTACCTTTGTTTGCTGCAGCACTTGATAAAAACTTAAGTGCGTCGTTGAACATTGGTACAGTTTGCTCAAGGTTGATGATATGTACACGGTTACGTGTGCCGAAGATGAAAGGCTTCATCTTAGGGTTCCAGTAACGTGCTTGGTGACCAAAGTGAACACCAGCTTGAAGCATATCGCGCATTGAAACGTTTGCCATTTTATAGATCCTCTATAGTTGTTTAGGGTTAGGCCTCCACATATCCCATAGCACCAACACCGAAGTAATTAAACTTCAAATGCACCCAAGTGTATGTGACGATACGTGTGTGTGTTAAAATAAAATTGTGTTTGCCTTAAATACAAAAAATCATTTAAGAATTTATTTGTAAAAAGACGGCGCGCTTTATACCATATTAAAATTAAATACTCAACGTCGCGTGCAAAATTTGTTCGACGATAAATGTTAAAAACTCAACTTTGGAGCCTCAATGAGCGCTATTATCAAGACCCCTGAAGAAATAGAGAAAATGCGCGTAGCTGGGCGCTTAGCGGCCGATGTACTTGAAATGATCGGCCCTCATGTAGTGCCAGGTGTTACCACCGATGAGCTAAATACACTTTGTCATGATTATATTGTTAATGTGCAACAAGCAATCCCTGCTCCGTTAAATTATCATGGCTTTCCAAAATCAGTTTGTACGTCAGTTAATCATGTTATTTGTCACGGAATTCCAAATGACAAAGCATTAAAAGAAGGCGACAGTGTAAATATCGACGTAACTGTCATTAAAGATGGTTACCACGGCGACACATCTAAAATGTTCCACGTTGGTACACCAAACATTCAAGCTAAGCGTCTTGCAGAAGTAACACAAGAAAGCTTATACCTTGCTATTAAAATGGTAAAACCAGGTGTGCGCTTGGGTGATATTGGCTCAGCAATTCAAAAATATGCAGAGAGCTTTAACTACTCAATTGTACGTGAATATTGCGGCCACGGTATCGGCGCAGGATTTCATGAAGAACCACAAATAATGCATTACGGTAAAGCCGGTACCGGCGAGGCCTTAAAAGCAGGTATGTGTTTAACTATTGAACCTATGGTTAATGCGGGTAAACGCCAATGTAAGCTTCTTAAAGATGATTGGACAGTAGTAACACGCGACCGTAGTTTGTCTGCGCAGTGGGAACATACTTTATTAGTGACTGAAAATGGTGTTGAAATTTTAACGCTACGATCAGATGATACTATCGAGCGGATCATAGAACACTAATAAAACCGAAACACTTGATAAGAAAATTCTTATCCGTGTGAAAGGTTCAACAAGGAGCCAGCCCACGTGGCATTACCCAACAAAGTAAAAAAGTTGCTTAGCGATGCAGAGCAACTTAGTGATTATCGCGATTGTTCTAGCTATTTTTATAAATGGTTACATAACGAATTTTCTAAACAACCGGTTGGGAATTTAATTAATGCCCGGGCTGAGTTTATTGACCGCCTACTCATTAAGCTTTTTCATGTTTACGACTTAGCGCGCGAACCTGATTTAGCATTAATAGCGGTAGGCGGATACGGACGTGGTGAGCTACATCCCTACTCCGACATCGACTTTTTATTGCTTGTAACTAAACCGCCAAGCGAAGAAATATGCGAAAAAATAGGCCAGTTTGTCACCATGCTATGGGATCTCAACTTAGAGATTGGTCACAGCGTGCGTACGATAGAACAAGCCATTGAGCAAAAACGTGAAGACGTTACTTTTGCCACCAGCTTGCTCGAAAGCCGCCTTATTTTTGGTAACCACATTGAGTTTGAAAAACTCAAAATGCATATTCTTGAAACGCCAGTATGGCGCTCAGGTGAATTTTTTACTGCCAAAGTTCAAGAACAAAACTTACGCCACAGAAAGTGCCACGGCACAGCGTATAATCTTGAGCCAAACATTAAAGAAAACCCCGGTGGTCTGCGCGACTTACAAACCATTATTTGGGTGGCAAAAAAGCATTTTAGAACCGAAACCCTGCAAGAGTTAATAAGCCACGGATACTTAACTCACGAAGAGTTTCAAGAGCTTTCTGAGTGCCTAGAAAACCTATGGAACATTCGCTTTGCACTGCATTTAGCTGCAGGTCGAGCTGAAAACCGCTTATTGTTTGATCATCAACCGCAAGCCGCCGAAATTTTAGGTTTTGGTAGCGACGGTAAAGCCTCTGTTGAGCGTATGATGAAACGCTTATTTAGAATAATGAGCCGCGTGCGCGAACTTAACCAAATGCTACTTTCATACTTTGAACAAAGTATAATGCCCGAAAGTAGTGCTGTGGCAGCAATAGAACTCGACAGAAACTTTGAGCAAGTAGGTCATCAAATACGCGTAAAAGATCCGTCGGTATTTTTTAGACGCGACCAACTCTTTGTATTGTTTGAGCACATAGCCGATAACCCAGCAATAACGCATATTTACCCAAGTACTATTCGTACTATTCGCCAAGTGCGCCGTCGTTTATTGGGCGATTTGCAAGATTACGCAGCCTGTCGCGAAGCCTTTTTGCGCTTAGTTAAACACCCTAACGGCATGGGCCGCGCATTTACGCTCATGCACAAGCACGGCATGCTTGCCGCCTACTTACCGCAGTGGCGTAATATATTTGGGCAAATGCAGTTTGATTTGTTTCACGCGTACACCGTAGATGAGCACACTCACAAATTAATCAAAAACATTTACGAATATTTTGATAAAACAGGCATTAGCGAGTTTCCTATTTGTAGTGAAATAGTCACTCGAATGGACAAACCAGAGCTACTTTATTTAGCCGGTATATTTCACGACATTGCTAAAGGCCGAGGTGGCGACCACTCAGAACTTGGCGCTGTTGACGCAATAGCATTTGCTAAATTACATGGTTTTTCATCGGTGGATGCAAAGCTCGTTGCATGGCTTGTAAGTAATCATTTACTTATGTCGGTTACCGCACAGCGTAAAGACATTAACGATCCTGCTGTAATAAAAGACTTCGCTACACGCGTTAAAACAGAGCGCCAACTCGACTACTTATATTGTTTAACCGTTGCCGACATACGTGCAACCAACGACAACTTATGGAACGATTGGAAAAACACCCTACTGCGTGAGCTATACTTACACACGCAACGCGCTTTGCGTCTAGGGCTCGAAAACCCAATGGATCAACGCGACCAAATTCGCGACAAAAAGCACCAAGCTAAACAACGCTTAATAAATCTGGGTTATCAAGAGGAAAAAATTGATTTAATTTGGAGCCGCTTTAAAGCCAACTACTTTACCGCCTTTAGCGAACAGCAAATATCATGGCAAAGTGAGCATTTATTAAGTAGCACAGACTTAAGCCAGCCAAGTGTTGTTGTATCTAACAAAGCTATGCATGGTGGCACACAAGTATTTGTATACAGCCCCTACTCTGGCCCACTGTTTGCCCGATTAGTAAGTGTGATTGGCTCTAAAAAAGCGCAAATACAACACGCGCAAGTACTGACCACAAAAGACGGCTACGTCTTGTTTAGCTTTGTAATACTTGAAGTAAGTGGCGACCCTATTGCAAGTGGTCGAGCGCAATCAATTAAACGTGGGCTTGAGCAAGCACTAAGCGATCCGCGTAAAAAGATTCGCTTTAAAAAAAGCCGCTCTCAACGCTTTAAAGATTTTAATATTAAACCTAAAATTGTGTTGCGCCCACATGCACGCAAAGACCGTAGCTTAATAGAAATTCAAGCCGTCGATATACAAGGTTTACTAACCAAAATAGCCGAAGTTTTCCAAGCGCATTTACTACACATTCACGCTGCCCGTATTACAACGGTAGGTGAACGTGCCGAGGATTTCTTTGTCGTATCTAATAACGAATACCAAGCGCTGACTGATGAAGAGCAAGCAAAAATTCATCAGGCATTACGTAAAAAATTCAACGCCGAAACAGAATAGAGGACACACATGTCAGATTTAAAAACGATGATCGAAAACGCATGGGACAACCGCGATAGTATTAGCCCAAGCACAGTATCAAGCGACGTAAAACAAGCTATTATCGACGCACTTGATTTACTTGATAGCGGCGCAGCACGCGTTGCCGAAAAAATATCAGGTGAATGGGTTGTACACCAGTGGCTTAAAAAAGCAGTTTTACTGTCGTTTCGTATTCGCGACAACCAACCAATGAACGACGGCGTAAACCAGTTTTACGACAAAGTACCACTTAAATTTAGCGACTACACGCCAGAGCAATTTCAGCAAGGCGGTATGCGCGTAGTGCCAAACGCAGTAGCGCGTAAAGGCAGCTTTGTAGGTAAAAACGTAGTACTTATGCCATCGTACGTAAATATTGGCGCATACGTTGATGACGGCACCATGGTTGATACATGGGCAACTGTAGGCTCGTGTGCACAAATTGGTAAGAACGTACATTTATCAGGTGGCGTAGGCATAGGCGGCGTTTTAGAGCCTCTACAAGCTAACCCAACTATCATTGAAGACAACTGCTTTATTGGCGCACGTTCTGAAATTGTTGAAGGCGTAATTGTTGAAGAAGGCGCGGTAATTTCAATGGGCGTTTACATCAGCCAAAGCACCCGTATTTATGACCGCGAAACTGGCGAAATTCACTACGGCCGCGTACCAGCAGGCGCAGTAGTTGTACCAGGCGCACTACCGTCAAAAGATGGCACCCACAGCCTTTACGCTGCAATCATCGTGAAAAAAGTAGATAAACAAACACGTGAAAAAGTAGGCATAAACGCCCTACTACGCTCAATTGATGAGTAACACGTAGGTTGGGTTGAGTGAAACGAAACCCAACGATACTTTGAAGTTAAGTATTTTAGCTAAACTTTAATTGTATATAGAAAAGCTCTAAGCCCTTTGGGTTTAGAGCTTTTTTGTTATTAATAATAGGGTGATAAGCAATAAGTATAATTCACAGTTTCTAATTCGCTAAACTTTTACATAACCAGATTATTACGTTAAATTATTAAAAACTTAAATAGATAAATAATATGCATAATCAAGAACAAGGTAGTTTTTTTGAACTTTTTAAGGATAGACCACTTATTTTTACTTTTGCATGGGTGTTCTGCTTATCAAATTGGAAGAGTATTTGGTGGTTTTTAACTGAGCCTTTAAAATTCAGTATAAAGCTAGATACATATGAACAGTTAGGTTTTGACTTTTGCCTTTGGGTGCCTCTTCTCTGGACAGTCTTTGCTACAATTTTTTACCCATTGACTGTGCATATACCCGATTTTTTTAGAGGTGTGTGGCAAAATAAATATGACACTTTCAAAGCTAATCGAGAGCCAACTAAATTTATAGCTAAAAAAGAATATGAAAAGTTAAATAAACAGTTAAAGGATGAGATTAAAAGTGCTACGGGGGCTATGAATCAAGCTAGGCACCTAAATGACGAACTCACACAAAAACAGGATCGAATAAAGGCATTAACTAGTGAAAAAGATGAACTAAATGATCACCTTCATAAGCTTAGTATACAAGATACAAATACGAAGGAGAAATTGCTAAAAAGCAGTGAGCAATTCGATAGTATGTCAGATAAGTTCAACAATTTATCGCAAGCTCATTTAGATCTCAGTAATACACTGGAAAAGTATAAAGAGCAAAAAGTAGAGATAGAGAAAAAATATAATCAGCTAGTTTCTAAAAATAAAACTTTGGAGAAAAAACACTCTGAACAAATACATGAGTTTTATATGAATTCTCATCAGAAGAATTCAAACTTAAACCTAGCTCCAAGCAAAAAAGCTGAAATAATTAGTAAACTAGAGAAAACAAGCTCAACCCCTACCTATTTCATTGAGAATTACAGTCAAATAATGAACACTCCATTTATTGGTATCGTTATTAATGATTGCTTATATCAAGCTGGCAAATTGATATACATCCCAGATAACTATAAAAATGAAAGTGTGTTCATTAAGATTATTAACTCTTTCGAAGATACTGACCTACTCTATGGTTTTAGATTTCCAGATTCAAATATAATTCATCCGATTCCATATGAAGGTACCCTTGTACCATACACAACTGAAGAAGCTGACTTAAGTAGTAACAAGTTTATCGAACTTGTTACTACTTGGCGTGGTAACCCAGACCTCGCTACGGATGTTTATGAGGTTGAGTTTAGTGATGAAATTGAAAAATATAAAATAGAGTTCTAAAAATTTAATATACTAGAAATCAAATAATTTCAGTTTTACTTAATTAAGTTAATGTAACTTTGCTTGCTATTGTCAGCTAAAAACCCCCTCCCAAAAACCAAAAAAGCACTTATAAAATAAGTGCTTTTATTGGTTTGCTCAATTAGTGTGGTTTACAGCGCGTTAAATACGTCGTCTGTTTTAGCTGCGCAAATAAAGTCGTTTTTGTGCAGGCCTTTAATTGAATGGCTCCACCATGTAACGGTTACTTTGCCCCACTCGGTTAATAAACCTGGGTGATGGCCTTCATCTTCTGCCATGTCGCCCACTTTGTTAGTAAATGCGATAGCTTGTTTAAAGTTTTTAAATTTATAAACACGTTCAAGCTGCATAATGCCGTCACGTACTTCTGGTACCCAGTCTGGGATTTTAGTAATTAATTGTGCTAACTCTTCGTCAGATACTTTTGGCGCATCTACATGACAGGCTTCGCATTTTTGTGCACTTAATGAAGACATTCTAAATCCTTACTTTTAGCTTTTTTAGCATTAATGTTTAACTGGCTAATTTTTCTTTTGGTGGAAATTTTGGGTCGTGCAAACCAAGCTCTTTAGCTCGCTCAACCAAAGTCATAATATCCATTTGCGATATATCAAACAGATCATGAATCGAATTTATGGTGTAGTACTGTGGTTGCATAATATCAATACGGTACGGCGTACGCAGTACATCAAGCACATTCATCGGGCTGATTTCTGGCGTGTTTGAGTATACGTACTGAGTTTCACCTGGACTTGATAAAATACCACCGCCGTAAATACGCAGGCCGTCTTCGGTTTGCATTAAACCAAATTCAACCGTAAACCAGTATATACGCGCAAGGTATACACGGTCCTTTTTCTGCGCTGCGTAACCTAATTGCCCGTACTTGTGCGTAAACTCAGCAAAGTCAGGATTAGTTAGCATGGCACAATGGCCAAATATTTCATGAAAAATATCTGGCTCTTGTAGGTAGTCAAATTCTTCGCGGCTACGAATAAATGTAGCTACCGGAAACTGCTTGTTTGCCAGTAATCTAAAAAACTCATCAAAGTCGATAAGCGCAGGTACTGGTGCAACTTGCCAACCGGTAGTGGCTAGTAACACTTCATTTAGTTCGCTTAACTGCGGAATACGATCGTGCGGCAGGTTAATCTTTTTTAACCCTTGCATGTACTCATCGCAGGCTTTGCCTTCAATGCATGCAAGTTGGCGCGCTACAAGCTCAGACCAAATTTTATTTTCTTCATCACTCCAGTGTATAACACCATTTTCGTCTGGTGTTTTGGATGTGTATTTACTTGCTTTAGCCATAAGTACCTTCTTGGGTGTGAGCCCTAAATCGGTGTCAGTGTGATACTCAAACCTATTGAATATCGAATGACCCCATACTATGCAAAAGTGAAGAAAAGTTTAATAGACAGGCTAACATCAGTATTTGGCGCGATCACCTTAATCGTAAAGTTAAAATTACACATGTGGAACATTAAAAATACAGACCTTTAAATAAAGGCCTGCAGCTTATTTTAATGTGTACACAATTAAATACACCTAACCGATTTTAGTAAAAGCTTGGTCTAAATCACTAATAATGTCGTTAACATCTTCAAGCCCAACCGAGAGCCTGATCAGCCCATCACTTATTCCAGCGGCAGCTCGCTCCTCTGGCGTATAAGGCGAGTGAGTCATAGATGCAGGATGCTGAATCAGTGTTTCAGCGTCGCCAAGGCTTACTGCAAGTGTACAAAGTTTCATACTATCAATAAATTGTGCGCCATCTTGTAGCGTACCTTTTATTTCAAACGCAATAACACCACCAGCGGCTTTCATTTGGTTACCAATGAACTTATAACCTGGGTGCGATTTAAGCCCCGGGTAATATACGGTGCTTACTTGTGGGTGCGCTTCTAGATATTCGGCTATTGTTTGTGCGCTTTGACAATGGCGCTCTATTCTAATAGCGAGTGTTTTTAGGCCTCGATTAATTAGCCATGCGTCGTGCGGGCTTATGGTTGCACCAATGTCTTTTAGTACGGTCATTTTAATGTGTGTTATGTGCTCAAGCGATCCACATACAATACCGGCGACTACGTCTCCGTGGCCGTTTAAGTACTTGGTCGCACTGTGCATTATTATGTCGATACCGTATTTTTTGGGCGATTGCAGTAGCGGCGTTAAAAAGGTGTTGTCGACCACACTAATTAAATTGTGCTCTTTAGCAACTGCGCCAATCAGTGCCAAATCAATAACTGCCATAGTGGGATTAATTGGCGTTTCTACAAATATCATTTTTGAATTAAGTTTGATGGCAGCGCGTAGTTCGTCCTCGTTGGTCATATCAACAAAAGTGACTTCGATTCCCCAGCGCGGCAACATATGCGAGAAAAACGCAAAGGTACAACCATACAAAGCACTTGAAGCAACAAGATGATCTCCCTGCGATAAAAAGCTCAGTACTGAGGCTGATACAGCCCCCATACCTGTTGCGGTTGCAGCAGCTGCTTCACAGCTCTCTAGTTGAGCAACTTTTTGCTCAAGCTCTGTGGTTGTGGGGTTTCCTAAACGCGTATAAATATAGCCAGGTTCGTCGCCTGCAAAACGCGCAGCACCTTGTGCGGCATTTTCAAAATGAAAGGTAGAGGTTTGATACAAAGGAGAAGTGAGTGCGCCGTGCGGGTCGTTTGCTTTTTGTCGTCCGTGAATACACTGGGTGTTTATATGATGTTTGCTCATTGTAGGCTCATTTTTTGATTATTATGTTTTTGCGATTCAACAATCAAAACGTATGCGCTTACAAACAGCAAGCATGCCGGATGCTCAGATGGCTATTTGTGTAAAAACCGTGCAGCGCACGCTTGTACACAAATATTGCCACCAGGGCGTGTTGACCTTTGCGGATTGAAATTTGTTCAATCTAGGGGCGATTAAATCGCGGCGCGAGGTTTGTAACCTAGTGGGCTAAGTAAAAACCGAGTAACAAAGAGTTTATCGTCCCTAGAAAGAACCCAACGGGCAGCGCATGTTTGGCATTTATTCTGCGTTATCGCCTATTTATGGGGAATAACCACACTTCATAGGCTCTGCCTTGCCTAAATACCAAACACACTGCTGCAAATTCAACCATCAAAGATCAACACGCCCTCGTATTTTATTGTGTTGGTTCCGCCTTTTTACGGCTCATAATTTTACCTGCGATGCTTTGCACAGTGCCTTTTAGTAAGCTGCGTTTGTTTTCAAGCCGTGGTAATGGGCGACTAAGCTCCATTGCTTTGTAACCAATACGCGCTGTAAAAATACCGGCACTGACCCCTTGCGCTGCCCGCCCCGAAAGCTTACCTAAAAGCTCAGCACTCAGTGCAGTTGCAGCAAGGTCAGATACAAGCTCAGCACTGCCTACAAACATTACTTGTTTTATCAGCATACGGTACAGCTTTATACGGCTCGCGTAGCCAAAACCAATGCCATAAATTTTACCAATTTGTTCTATTAACTTAGTACCGCGCCAAAGCACAGCCATCATATCCACCAGCGCCAGTGGGCTTAGGGCAACTAGCAGTGCAGATTCAGTCGCAAAACGATTTATAAGCTTTTTAGCTTTGGTGTCTTGGGTTATTAATAAACTATTGGCGTACAGCGTCATTATTTCTTTGTCGCTGTGATGCGTCGCTACTTGGTTTTTAAAGGTTTCAAAGTTATCAAGCTCCTGGTGTTTATTAAGCTTTTCGAGCCAAGGTAATGCACCGCCTACTTGCTCGCTGTTTAAAAGCCTGTCGGCTTCAACTCGGTGCAATTGGTTACGCTTTAAACTGCGCAGCATTCGGTACTCTCGCCACAATAAGCGCCCTATTAGCAGCACACCACTTACAACCGCGGTTAAATAAACACTGCCTAAAATAATTGATTGCTCGAAAGCAAATACTAACGAGTATGCAAACTCTAAAAGCACCAGTACTATAAAACTAATAGCAAAAACACCTTTAAGCGTTTGCCACTTTGACTTTTTGTACACAGGCTCCAGATCTATTTCTGGCTCTAGTGCTTCATCTTCAAGTTCTTCGTAATCACTTTGTCCGTGCTGAATAATTTTTGCAGGTGCTAAAACGGGTTCGTTTTGCTCAATGCTTTGCGTATCTATACGACGCCCTGCTTGAAATGGTTGGTTTGACTCACTCATGTTAATTTGTCTCCTAGCAGGTACTGCATGACATGATCTAATCGAATATGTTTTAGTTGTTTATCGGGGCTCGGCATTGGAGAGAACGATAAAAACTCAAATCCCTGTGCTGGCCACTCATTTTTATTAAGCATTCGCGAGGGAGGTTGCGGCGGTAAATACGTAAGCCAATCAGGCTCGTTTAGCGGTTTACCGTAAATGCAGTCGAGTGTTTGACCTTTGTCGGTAATTTGGCGCGGCTGCGTTGCTGTAATTGACGACATAGCCATGGTTTCTATTTTTACACCATCAAACTTTAAATGATTACTTTGCTCATGCACGAGCGAATCAAGTAGCAGTGCTAAATCTTTATGGTGCTTAGCACTTATATGATCTGATTTATTAGCTGCAAATAATATTTTGTCTATGTTGGGCTTAAATAAACGTTTAAAAAAGCCCGACTCACCGTAATTAAAGTGTGCGAGTAATTGGTTTATTACACTGCTTTGCTCTTGTAGGGTTTCATGCCCTTCGTTTAATGCACTAAGTACATCTACAAGTACAATTTGGCGATCGAAGTGTCTAAAATGCTCATTATAAAATGGTTTTACAACTTCTTTTACATAGGCGTTAAAGCGCTTAATTAAATGCGCTAAATTAGAACCCGCAACGACATCGTCACTGTTTATTTCACCTGATACCGGAAAAAACAATAACAATGGCGCGCCTTGTAAGTCGCCAGGCATAAGCATGCGCCCAGGTTGCAACATGGCAAGTTTGGTGTCTTTTTTAAGCCCTACTAACATGCTTTGATAAAGCTGAGCAATATGAGCAAGTGCGTTTTCATCAACGGGAGCGTTTAAGTCAAGTTGCTCAACGGCCATTAAAAAGTCACTTGATGTGTTTACGCGCGAAGGCTGAGTTAATAACGGGTATTGCTGCTCGCACCATTGAGAATAGCTTTGCTCAAGCATAGGTAAATCAAGGAGCCATTCACCCGGGTAGTCAATAATATCTAAATAAAGCGTTGATTGCGGCGAAAAGTGGCCGCGCAGCCCTGCGTTACTCTGATACTTTATTGCCAAGCGCAGCGTATTAATCCGCTCAGTTGATGCAGGCCATGTAGGCATCCCATCGCTGGGTAATAATGAATTTAGCGCGCGCGTATAATTAAACGTAGGAACTTTTAACGCCTCTTGCGGCACAACTTTAGTGGCCACATGGCGGTGCTCGCGCATTACATCAAAAAAAGGTAAGTTTTTATCGTCCGCTTGGGTTGTTAAGTGTTTAACAAGCGCGGTAATAAAGGCTGTTTTACCACTACCACTTAGGCCAGTTACGGCAAGTTTTACGTGTTGGTCTAAACTGCGATGAAGGGCTTTTTGTGCTTTGCCTTTAATACTTTTAAAGGTCTTTTTTGCAAATGATTGGCTCATAAAGTGTCTTGCACCTAATTTGCCGTAATTTATCACGCTGCAAATAAGGTGCTATTAAATCCTTTAAAGTTTGTTAATTTCACGGCTCACCGTAAACTCGCTTGAAGTTACATGGCGCTCCATATCTTGAAGGCGAGTATCTACACGCGTTAAACGCTCTTTTAAATCTTGCAATGCGCGGCGCGGTGGCTCGCCCTTTTGCCATACTTTAAATTTTACTTCTAGCGGATCGTCAGTTTTAGTTGAGCTTTTAGTTTGCACTGTTGCGGGCTCTTTTTTATCTAAAATGAACCAGGCTGCAATATACGCTACCACAAATAATGGGCCACCCGTTAGCAGTACCGCACTAACAAATATAATGCGAACTAACCATAACTCCATATTAAAGTAGTCACTTAATCCCGCACATACTCCGGCTATTTTACCGCGTTGTGGGTCTCTTAATAATTCGCGTTTGGCACTCATACTTTGCGTCTCCATTGTGGTGACTCTTGATCAAGTAATGCTTCAAGTGTTTCAACCCTGTCTGCCATTTTTTCGGCTTTATGTGCAAGCTCAAGTAACTGGCGATGTTCGTGTTCACTTAAACCTTGGCTTACTTGTTTTTTGCTACGGTAATGTAAAATTAACCACAGCGGGGCAACAAAAATCATAAATATAACAAATGGTACAATTATTACGTCTGAATCAAACATAATCCTCTCCTGACAATCCGTTTTGATGTTTTTAAGCAGTGGGGCACTTTAAGTGCCCCTTTATAAATTATTTATCAGCTAGCTTCTTTTTAAGTTCGGCTAGCTCATCATCTATCTTTTCATTTTTTTGTAGATTAGCAATTTCGTCCGCTAACGTCTTTTTACCTAAATCGTAAGACTCAATTTGAGATTCTAGTCCATCAATTTTGGTTTCGTAACGTTCAAAGCGGTTAAGTGCGTCTTCTACTTTTGAGCTATCAAGTGTCTTTTTCACTTCAAGGCGCGACTCAGCCGAACGTTGGCGAAGTATAATTGCCTTTTGACGAGATTTCGCATCTGCTAGCTTTTCTTGTAGTGTCGTTACTTCTTGCTGTAATTTCTCAATATGAGACTCTACATGTTCAAGTTCACTAGCAACTGAAGCAACTGCATCTGCCGACTTTTGCTTTTCAAGCAGGGCTGAACGCGCTAAATCGTCGCGGTCTTTACTTAAAGCCAGTTCGGCTTTATCTTGCCAATCACTTACTTGTGCTTTAAGTGTATCTAAGCGGCGTACAATTTCTTTTTTCTCAGCCAATGTTTTAGCTGATGTAGAACGTACTTCAACAAGCGTATCTTCCATTTCTTGAATAATCAGACGAACCATTTTTTCTGGGTCTTCTGCTTTATCTAAAATGGCGTTGATATTAGAATTAACAATATCTGCAAAACGTGAAAAAATTCCCATAACATTTACCTCTGTAATTAAAACTTAGTTAGTCTGCTATAACTAGTATCAATATGCTTGCCAACTTTTTAAAAGTTAAAATACACTTTATTTTCATTACGTTAAACTAAATATACAAATTTCTTTAGTTATCCCTATTTATGAAATACACTAACTGTTAGTAAAAATGACCAAGAGTTAGGAAATATGAGCCAATATCGCCAACAGGATAATTTACTCGGCCAATCAGATAGCTTTCTGTCTGTATTAGATCAGGTATCGCAACTGGCTAATTTAGATAAACCGGTACTTATTATTGGTGAACGCGGCACAGGTAAAGAGCTAATAGCAGCACGCTTACACTTTTTATCAAAGCGTTGGGATCAAAACTACGTAAAACTTAACTGTGCAGCACTTAACGAAAACTTACTCGAAAGTGAATTGTTTGGCCACGAAAGCGGTGCTTTTACGGGGGCAAGCAAACGCCACGAAGGTCGTTTTGAACGCGCTAACAGCGGCACACTGTTTTTAGATGAATTAGCTAATACCTCAGCTATGGTACAAGAAAAATTGCTGCGCGTTATAGAATACGGTGAGTTTGAACGTGTTGGCGGCAAACAAACTGTAAAAGTAGATACACGCTTAGTGTGTGCTACAAACGAAGATCTTCCTTATTTAGCTGAGCAAGGTGAATTTAGAAGTGACTTACTCGATCGCCTTGCCTTTGATGTAATTACCCTGCCGCCACTGCGCGAACGCCAAGACGATATTATGCTTCTTGCTGAGCAGTTTGCGATGAATATGGCGCGCGATTTAGAGTGGGAACTCTTTAGCGGTTTTACCCGAAGCGCAACAGAAACACTGCTTAGTTATGATTGGCCTGGTAATATTCGTGAACTTAAAAATGTGGTTGAACGCAGTTTGTATCGCCACGGTAGTGAACATATCCCCGTTCACCAGATTATTTTAGACCCATTCGATAGCCCATTTAGACCAAAAGCGCGCATTAAAGCACCTATAGCGGCTCAAACTGTTAATGCCGAGCCTATTGTTGTTGCGCCGCCGATTACTCAAACAAGCAATGATTCAGCCGTTGATATTCAATTTCCGTGCAGCTTAAAAGAGCGTTCTAACGACTTTGAAATAAACATGATTAATAAAGCGCTCGAACATAGCCAATTTAATCAAAAGAAAACTGCAGAAGTACTTGGTTTAACGTATCATCAATTACGTGGTTATCTTAAAAAATACAACTTGTTGGATCAACAATAGTCAGAGGTTATGCGGGTGCATAAATTATTACTTGTTTTGCTTGCCACCACTTTAGTTGGTTGCCTTGATAGCAAAGAAGAAATCATAGAAGAAAAAAACCAAGGCTTAGTTTATTGCGCTGAAGCTAACCCTGTGTCGTTTAATCCGCAAGTCACGACCACCGGTTCAACTATTGATATAATTGCTAACCAATTATACGACCGTTTAATTAGCATTGACCCTGTTACGGCAGAATTTCAAAGTGAGCTGGCAACCGATTGGAAAATTAGTAAAGATGGTAAATCGGTTACCTTTACCTTGCGTAAAGATGTAAAGTTTCATACAACTTCTTATTTTACCCCATCGCGGGATTTTAACGCCGACGACGTTATATTCACCTTTAGCCGATTATTCGATGTATACAATCCATATCACTTTGTGGGCGATGCCAATTACCCGTATTTTCAAAGTGTGGGGATTGATCAACTCATTCGTAAAATTGTGCGCGTGTCTGACTACCAAGTGCGTTTTGAACTGTTTAATCCTGAAAGCAGCTTTTTAGCTAATATGGCCACTGACTTTGCCGTGGTGCTTTCAGAAGAATACGCCATGGAACTTAAGAAAAAAAACGAAGAAAACTTATTTGATCAGTACCCTATTGGCACTGGTCCCTATATTTATAAAGAATACCGCCGAGATCACCTTGTACGCTTTTACCGTAATCCACTTTATTGGAAGCACGACGTTGCACTTGAACAATTGGTTTACGACATAACCCCTAACGGCACTACGCGTATAGCAAAAATGCTGACTAAAGAGTGCGATGTAACGGCTCATCCAAGTAGTGCGCAATTAAGTATTTTAGCGCAACGTGATGATATAAACGTTGAAAAAGAAACGAACTTAAATATAGGTTATTGGGCGTTTAATACAGAACGTGCCCCGTTTGACGACTTGCGTGTACGCCAAGCACTCGCACATGCAATAGATGTAGATAAAATAATGCAGGCGGTTTATTACGGTAACGGTACTCGCGCACAATCTATTTTGCCGCCAACCTCTTGGGCGTTTGAGCCACAAGAAGATATACCTACGTTTGATCCAGAACTTGCTAAAAAGTTACTAATTGAAGCAGGCTTACCTGATGGCTTTGATATGACGATATGGGCTATGCCTGTGAGTCGTATTTATAACCCTAACGCGCGAAAAATGGCTGAGCTTATGCAAAGTGATTTACGCAAAGTGGGCGTTAATGTAAGCATTGTAGAATATGAGTGGAACACGTTTATTCAACGTATTGGCGAGCATAGGCACGACAGTGTATTACTTGGTTGGGCCGCAGATACACCCGATCCTGATAACTTTTTTAGCCCACTGCTGAGTTGTACCGCTACTTTTAGTGGTAAAAACCCAGCAAACTGGTGTAATCCCCAATTTGACTTATTGCTTACTCAAGCACTAGACACCACTGATTTAAACAAACGTAAAAAATACTACGAAGACGCACAAAGCTTAATTATTCAAGAGCTGCCGTTATTACCGATTGCTCATGGCCTGCGCTTTCAAGCGAGTAGCGCCGATGTGGAAGGCATAACACTTGGCCCGTTTGGCGCTATTTCGCTTGCCAATGCGAGGAAAAAATAATGATCTTAGATTATATTTTACGTCGCCTTGGTTTGTTCTTTTTTATGATACTGATGCTCAGCGTATTTACGTTTTCACTGGCGTATTTATTTCCCGGTGATCCGCTAAGTAATTTAAGCGGCATACCAAGTAGTAACTTTGCACAGCATAGTGAGCTTGAAGACAAATATTTATATAACAGCAATTACTTTATGCAATACATTGCCTTTTTAGGGCGAATATTTCAGGGTGATTGGGGGCTTTCGTTTGCCTCTGGTAATAGTGTGTTTAGCCATATTGTTGATTTGCTACCGGCTACTTTAGAGCTAAGCGTATACGCATTAATTGTATCGGTTGTTATTGGTGTACCGACTGGCATTTTAGGCTCTGGGTATCATAAACGTTGGCCCGACAAGCTTATAAACTCTACCACTATGGTGGGTTATTCAATGCCTGTATTTTGGCTCGCATTGTTATTAATAATGGTTTTTTCATTAAAGCTTGGCTGGTTTCCTATGTCGGGCAGAATGGGGCTCCTTTACGAAATACCCGCCAGTACTGGATTTATTTTAATTGATATTGCACTGGCTGGCTTTCCATATAAAGGAATGGCCTTTGTTGATGCGCTGCGCCATTTAACACTTCCGACTATTGTACTGGCTATGTATCCAACCACTGTATTAGTGCGCTTTACTCGCGAGTCTATGCTTAAAGTAATGGATCAAAACTTTATTAAAACAGCTAGGGCAAAAGGCCTTAACCGCCGCCAACTTATCATGCACCATGCACTGCGTAATGCATTACTGCCGGTAATTAAGCAAATTGGTTTGCAATTTAGTACGCTAATAACGCTTGCGATGATTACCGAAGTTATTTTTTCGTGGCCGGGTATTGGCCGATGGTTAATCGATAGTATTTATCAGCGTGACTTTCCTGCAATTCAAGGCGGGTTAATGGCAGTGTCTTTATTTGTTATTTTAGCTTCTATTACAGCTGAGCTTACTTACACTTTATTCGATCCACTCTCGCGGAATCAGGCCCATGGCAAAGTTTAATTTATTTTCTGAAGAGTCGAATAAATCGCCACTCGCGCGATTTTGGCGAAAGTTTAAAAATAACCACCCTGCTTTGGTTGGTTTATGGATATTTATGGCGTTTGCACTATTAGCCGCCACCGCTCCTTTTTTAGCCCCGTATGGTGTAAACCAACAACACACTGATGCACTGCTTATTCCGCCATCGTGGCGAGAAATGGGCGATGTACGCTTTCTTTTAGGTACCGATGATTTAGGCCGTGATGTACTCTCGCGCTTAATGAATGGTGCTACGTATACGTTTGGCCTCTCTGTTGTAGCCGCCCTGATCACGACTATTTTTGGTGTGTTAGTGGGTACTTTTGCAGGGATTAGTAAAGGGCTGCGTTCAAGCTTTTTAAATCACTTGCTTGATATAACGCTTTCTATTCCTTCTTTGTTACTGGCAATAATAATAATCGCCATACTCGGCCCGGGTTTAATGAATACCGTATGGGCAATTATTTTAGCATTACTGCCGCAATTTATTCACTCAGTGCGTAACCTGATTGTTGATGAATTAAGTAAAGATTACATTACTGCGTTTAGACTAGATGGTGCGTCTAATTGGCATATTATATCGCGTGGTATTTTTCCTAATATTTATGAGCATATTGTGGTTATATTCACGATGGCGCTTTCTACCGCTATATTAGATATTTCAGCACTGGGATTTTTAAAATTAGGGGCTCAGCCACCGACGACCGAATGGGGCGCAATATTAGCCGAAAACCTAGGCCTCATTTATCTAGCACCGTGGACTGTAGCGCTACCTGGTATACTGTTATTTTTAGCCGTGTTATCTACTAATTTAGTAGGCGATGGCCTGCGACAAGTGCTAAAAGCACGTAAGGCTGATTAAATGCAATTACTCGATGTTCGTAACTTAACAATTGAACTACGTACCTCTGAAACTGTAATTAGAGCCGTAGACAGAGTGAGTTTTAGCTTAAAAGAAGGCGAAGTACATGCGCTTGTGGGCGAGTCTGGCTCTGGTAAAAGCCTAATAGCAAAAGCGATTATTGGTGTATTGAACGAACGCTGGGACATTACTGCCGACCGTATTCATTGGCGCGGCGTAGACTTAATGCGTTTAAGTCCAGAGAAACGCCGTAAAATAGTAAGCCAAGATATAGCGATGATCTATCAAGATCCAAGTCGCTGCCTTGACCCAACCGCTAAAATATTTGACCAAATTGCCGAAACACTCCCAGAGATCGCAACTAAAGGTTTCTTTTTAAAGCGCAACCGCGAGAGAAAAGACAGAGTAAAAGCGCTTATTCATAAGGTGGGCATTAAAAACCACGAAGCGGTACTAAGTAGTTACCCTCATGAGCTCTCAGAGGGCGTATGTCAAAAAGTAATGATTGCGATGGCCATTGCTCGCACGCCTAAGTTATTAATCGCTGATGAGCCAACTACAGCACTTGAGAGCACAACTCGCGCACAAGTATTTAGACTACTAAAAAGCTTAAACCAACTTAAAAACATGTCTATTTTGATGATCTCTCATGAACTTGAAGAGATTGCACATTGGTCGCATGGCATTCATGTTTTATATTGCGGGCAAATGGTTGAAGCAGGCCCAACCCATGAAATATTTAAACAGCCTCGCCATCCATACACGCAAGCATTACTAAAAAGCTTGCCAGACTACGAACAAGGTTTAGCGCATAAAGAACCTTTTTATGCACTTAAAGGGACTATCCCTACTCTGCAACATTTGCCTATTGGCTGCCGCCTAGGGCCGCGTTGTCCGCAAGCACAAAAAGCCTGCGTGGTAACTCCCACCCTTACTAAGCATCATGGTCATAGTTATGCGTGCCATTTTCCGTTAATTAAGGACATGAAATAATGCAGCCGCTACTAAAAGTACAAGCACTATCAAAAACATTCAATGTGCGAGCTGGGCTTTTTTCACGTAAAAAGTTTGAAGTACTTAAAAATATTTCGTTTTGTGTCGGTAAAGGCGAAAGTATTGCCATAATTGGTGAAACAGGTGCAGGTAAAAGTACATTAGCAAAACTACTTTCTGGAGCTGATACTGCTGATAGCGGGCAAATTTTGCTCGAGAATAATATTATCGAAGATAATGGCGTACGCGATAATCAATGTCGCCATATTCGTATGATTTTTCAAGATTCAGCTGCATCGCTCAACCCGGGATTAACCATTGGCGAAATGCTTGATGATTGCCTGCAATATAATACTGAACTTGATGCTAGTGAACGGACTGAAAAGATTGATGCAACGCTTTCAAAGGTGGGTTTGTTAATCGATCATAAACACTACTACCCGCATATGTTTAGTGTGGGGCAACTACAGCGTGTTGCGTTTGCTCGTGCATTAATTTTAGATCCTAAGGTGATTGTGCTTGATGAAGCCGTTTCGTCTTTAGACCCTTCTATACGCGCTCAAATAGTGAATTTATTACTTAAGCTGCAGCGCGACACAGGCCTTACGTATGTGATGATCACCCATCATTTAAGTCTAGTGCGCCACATCAGTGATTATGTGGTTGTACTCGATAAAGGCGAAGTAGTTGAATACGGCCCTACTGAAGATGTTTTTCAAAACCCCCAATCAAAAGTAACGCAGCGATTACTTAGCTGCTAAACGCAGCCTAGCGTGTAATGTAATCTCCTTTATGAAGGTCTTTGTTAAATGCGTAATTTAACAACTAAAACCATAAAGAGGATCTATGCTAAAAAAAACATTACTCACAGGCATTTCATCATTAGCGTTACTACTGCTATCAACAACCTCAATAGCTGACGAAAACTCTACCTCTAAAAGTTGGGTTGGTGGCGTTGATCATTTAGGTTTAACCGTATCAAACTTAAATGCATCCAAAGCATTTTTTACTGATGTACTTGGTTTTAAAACGCTAGGAAGTGATCCAACCTACCCCGCTTATTTTTTATCAAACAATAAAATAACCATTACATTATGGCGCGTAAAAAATGATGAAAAACGTGTGGAGTTTAATCGAGCAGAAAATGTGGGCTTACACCATTTAGCACTCAGTGTAGAAAGTATCAAAAAGTTAAGCGAGCTACATACACACTTAGAAATGCAAAATAATATTACTATAGAGTTTGCACCAGAAAACTTAGGTAAAGGTCCAACCCAACATATGATGATAAGAGAGCCTAGCGGCAATCGGATTGAGTTTATTGCCAGAGGTAATTAATACCAATCCGCAATAATACTTAATTAAGCGAATTGGTAATATACCAACTTTATTTAAGACAATAAAAAAGGCGCTTTAAAAGCTGTCTCTTGATCACAAGTCTGACTCAAGAGATTTTGCTAAATCGTAGCCTTCCAGGATGGCTTGTAACTTAAGCCATCCTTGCCATAACACTTTCACAGATGCACGCCCTGTGCGCTTGGTATCTTTCCAGCCTCCTAACTTTGCCAGTTCCTGATACGCCCATGACATATTTGGAGCAGTTTCAGGCAATGGTGTTTTTATTCTCTTTAACCACAATAACTTCCATGCTTTGGGAGATAACAGTTGTTCACAACTTGGAGAATCAGGCTGCTCATTGGTGAACTTTAGTTGCAATATTCGCGTCGCAATAAAGCCATTAATCGTCACCAATCTTTCCATGTTATCTTGGCTTTGAAGGCGTAAACTTTCGATATCCGTACCATCACTTTTCCAGACTTTATGGTATTCCTCTACAAGCCAACGGTGCTCATAGTAGGTGATGATAGCTAAAGCGTCTTCTTTGCTGGTGACTGGTTCACTGGTTAATAGGTGCCAGCTTAAGCCGTTCTCAGCGTTTCCTCGCTCTGCACAGCCGACATAGTAAACTGGGAGGGAGTGTCCTTTCTTATTGTAAGGCGCTTTGAGTGTCACTGGCGCATAGGTGATATCCAGTGTTGCGCTTCGGGCTTTTCTTCCTCCTTTTTGTGCAATGTGGATGTGTTTGGTGCCTGCACTCATCAGCTCGCTTGCAAACGCATAGAGCTTATCCTCACCTTCTTCAATATGACGACTTTGCATCGAGCGTACGACGAATCGTTGCTGCTCGCTCAGTTTATACTGCAAGTATTCGTAGATGTCCGCTTCGCGGTCACACACCGATATCACGTTCGCCATTTGTCCTTGCAGCCGCTCTGCCATCGCTCGTGACGCTGACTCCCACTTGTAACTTTCTTTTTCTTCGTAAGAAGTCGTCGCGTGTTTTTCTCTTTTTCCAATCGTGTTGATATCACGACTCCAGCGAGACTGTTCAATTAATCCCACAACTTGCTTTGTGTCTGGCGCAAACAGTAATACGCTATGAGCTAACAAGCCTCGTTGTTTTGCTCCTCGTCCGACATGACCCAAATCATCTCGAATGGAGGAATGTTTATAAATTAGTGTGGTCGTGTCTTCTAATGCGAGTAATAAGTTATGACTTTTTGCTTGTTCAACCGTGGCTTTAAAGCCTGACTCTGCTATAGCCGTTGCGTCAATATTCTCGTTGCGAATAAAGCGGTAGGCACCTTCCATATCGGCGGGGGATTGAGTGATGTTCACAAGTGGTTTTCCTGGTTCATTTGCAAGCGTTGATGCTAACTTTACCAGACGCGCTGTTCTTCTTGGATCACCTAAGTCCGATTTACCGAATTGTTGTTTTGCCCAATGAGTATGTTCGTTAATCATAATGTGCCCTCAAACAAGATTTGAAGATCTGATCATGACATTGAGATTTAGTTCAAAAAAATCCCCGCTAATTTCTTAGCAGGGATTTGTGTATAAGAGACAGCTTTAAAAGCGCCTTTCTTTATGAGCTAAAATTAATTATTCAACAGTTTGTGTAGCCGTTGGTAAGTTAAGTTCAGCATTTGCTTTAAGCGCTTCAATAAATACCATGTAGTTTTTATTAGCTTGCGCCATAGTAATGCTTTGTTTTGCTTGAGGGTCAATATTAGCTGCAACTTGTGCATCTGTTACCGACTTAAGCGCAACAATTGCTGCATCACCATTATTTAAATTAACAAGCTCAACTACCGCAGAATCTGCTGGATGAGCCATTTTAAATGCTTGAGTCACAATAGCAGGTGAAACAGTGTAGCTTTGACGTGTTAATTGCGCTTCTTGACGAACCGTCAAGCTTTGCTCGTTTGCTACATCATTTAAGCTCTTACCTGCTTGTACTTCTGCAAATAAGCTACGCGCTTTTTCTTTAGCAAGCTCCGATGATTTTTCATTAACTAAACGCGCTTTAATTTGCTCGCTTACTTCATCTAGCGGTTTAGTAGCAGCAGGTTTATGCTCGTTAATACGAACAATAATTGCATGCTCCTCACCAAGCTCAATAACTTCAGAGTTTACTTTATCTTCAAGTAAATCAACTGATGTTAGTGCTGTTACAACTGCAGGGCTGTTTAAAGGCTCTGGTAGAGCATTAAGTGCTAAAAGAGGTGTAGATTTAACTTCAACTTCAGCAACTTCTGCAGCGTCGTCTAAGCGGTCTGAAATTTCAAATGCAAGTGCGCCCATTTCTGTTTGCTTTTCGTAAAATGCATCTACTTTTTCAGCTTGTTCTAATTCAGCACGTAAGTCAGCTTTAACATCGTTATACGCTTTAACTTGTTGTGGTTGAATGTCTGTAAGTTTAATTATGTGATAACCAAACTCAGAAGCAACAACCTCAGAAATGTCACCTTTGTTTTGCAGTGCGAAAGTCGCATCTTCAAATGCAGGGTCCATTACGTCACGTTCAATCCATTCAAGGTCGCCGCCCATTTCGCCACTAACGATATCGTCAGATGATGATTCTGCTAACTCAGCAAAGTCTGCACCTTGCTCTAGTTGTGCATGAAGTGCATTGGCTTTTTCTTTTGCTGCATCATCGTCTTCACTGTTATCAATTAAGATATGTGATACGCGACGTTTTTCAGGTTCTATGTACTGCGCTTTGTTTTGCTCGTAATACGCTTTAACGTCATCCTCGGTTACCGATTCAACATTAATATCTGCTGCTTTAAGCTCAATATAACTTACTGAAATAAGCTCTGGAGATAAAAATTGTGATGCGTTTAGCTCGTAGTAGTCAGACACTTCTTGCTCTGATACCTCTACCGTAGCGGCTAGCGCTTCTTTATTAATGACTAAGTAGTCAATACTACGAGTTTGCTGCTGTAGAGCAATTGCGCTTTTGAGCTCGCTCTCTAGGGCAAAGTCTGTACCTGCAACAGCTGATACAACCTGACTACGTGTCATATCTTTACGTAAGTATTCACGAAAAGCATCTGGTTGAAAGTTCATTTGACGAATTACTTGTAAGTAACGATCGTTATTAAACTTTTCACCAATTTGAAAGTACGGTAGCTCTAAAATTGTTTTACGTACACTTTCGTCGCTTACGCGAAGGCCTAAATCAGCCGCTAGCTGTGATTGCAATTCTTGTTGTACTAAGCGGTCAACTACACCTTGGCGAATTTGCGCCATGTAATTTGGATCAGCGGCAATTTGTGTAAAGTATTCACCAAATTGTTGCTCTAAACGGCTACGTTCATTTTGGTAAGCACGGTTAAAATCGGTTTGACTAATTTTAATTCCATTTACTTCAGCAACGGGTTGTTCTGTGGTTTGACCTAAGTAACTACCGATCCCTGCTAAGGCAAAAGATAAAATCACCGCGCCTAAAATTATTTTGGCTACAGGTCCTTGCGAACCTTCTCTGATTTTCTCAAGCATTTGTTTATCTCTTTTTGATCAAGGTATTTTACCTTGTCACATGTAAAAAAAGCGTATCTTACCAGATACGCTTTTTCACTTGAAGTAACTGGCGGTAAAGTTACTTAATTCATCTGTTGTGGTGAATCAGTAACTTTACACTCGCCATAACTAATGTGTTTAAAACAGTGATTAGTTTACTGCGTCTTTAAGCGCTTTACCGGCTTTAAAAGCAGGAATAGTTGCAGCAGCAATTTGGATTGTTTCACCAGTTTGCGGGTTACGGCCTGAACGTGCAGCACGGTCACGTACTGAGAAAGTACCAAAACCAACAAGTGCAACTGAGTCGCCTTCTTTTAGCGCGCCAGATACAGATTCGATGAATGAATCTAGTGCACGACCTGCAGCCGCTTTAGAAATGTCAGCATCAGCTGCGATTTGATCGATTAATTGAGATTTATTCACAATATCATCCTCTTTCATTGTTATTATCAAGAGCGATGGTTTTTTAAACTAACATCACTTTTTTGAAAATTGTAGAGCAAACTTTTAATGCTCACATGATTATATTTTTCTTAAGCCTACGCCCCATAAGGGCTAGGCTTGAAAACCAGTGCTTAACTTATCATACCGTTTAGATTTGAAAAGCCCTAAAAAGCACTTTTTTTAGCTTTTTTCTTGGTTTTTAGGTGTTTCGACCGAAAAACTCTCAACAGGATGCACTAAAGCAAGCTTTAACACCTCGTCAATCCAAGTAACTGGGTGAATATCAAGACCTGCCAGCACGTTCTCTGGAATCTCTTTTAAGTCACGTTCGTTAATTTTTGGAATGATTACTGTTTTAATTCCACCACGATGCGCCGCCAATAATTTCTCTTTTAAGCCACCAATAGGAAGTACTTCACCACGTAGCGTAATTTCACCGGTCATTGCAACATCTGCTCGTACAGGGTTACCCGTTAAGCTAGATACAAGACCTGTTACCATTGCTGCGCCCGCACTAGGACCATCTTTTGGTGTTGCGCCCTCAGGTACGTGTACGTGAATATCACGTTTTTCGTAAAAGTCGCTATTAATACGAAATGTATCTGCGCGATTACGTACTACCGTCATTGCCGCTTGAATCGACTCTTGCATCACATCGCCCAGTGAACCGGTATAAGTAAGTTTACCTTTACCTGGTACAGCCGCACATTCGATTGTTAGCAAATCACCACCAACTTCTGTCCATGCTAAACCTGTAACTTGACCAATACGGTCGCCATCTTCAGCTTTACCATAATCAAAGCGTTGCACACCTAAAAAGTCTTCTAGGTTATCTTGATTGATAGTCACTGTTTTAGTGTCTTTTTCGAGTAAGATATTTTTAACTGCTTTACGGCATAGTTTTGAAATTTCACGCTCTAGGTTACGTACACCCGCTTCACGTGTGTAGTAACGAATAATGCCAATAATTGCACTATCTTCGATAACTATTTCAGACTCTTTTAAGCCGTTACGTTTTACTTGTTTAGTAATTAAGTGCTCTTTTGCAATGTTTAGCTTTTCATCTTCGGTGTAACCCGATAAACGAATAACTTCCATACGGTCCAATAATGGGCCAGGAATGTTAAAGCTGTTTGATGTTGCTACAAACATAACATCAGATAAATCGTAATCTACTTCAAGGTAATGATCGGCAAAGTGGCTGTTTTGCTCAGGATCAAGCACTTCTAATAGTGCTGATGCTGGGTCGCCACGCATGTCTGATGACATTTTATCGATTTCATCTAACAAAAATAATGGATTTTTAACGCCCACTTTTGTCATGTTTTGAATTAGCTTACCTGGCATTGAACCAATGTATGTACGACGATGACCACGGATCTCAGCTTCATCACGTACGCCGCCAAGCGCCATACGAACATACTTACGACCAGTTGAACGCGCTATAGATTGCCCAAGTGATGTTTTACCAACACCTGGTGGCCCAACTAAACATAAAATTGGCCCTTTAAGCTTATTAGTACGCTGTTGTACCGCGAGGTACTCAATAATGCGTTCTTTTACTTTATCTAAGCCGTGGTGATCGCTATCAAGAATTTTTTGCGCGCCCGCTAAGTCTTTTTTCACTTTAGAGCGTTTTTTCCATGGCACATTAATTAATGTGTCAATGTATGAACGCACTACAGTCGCTTCTGCAGACATTGGCGACATCATCTTAAGCTTATTAAGCTCTGTCGTCGCTTTGTCTTGTGCCTCGCTTGGCATACCCGATTCTTCGATGCGTTTTTTAAGTGCTTCAAATTCGTCAGGTACATCGTCAAGCTCACCCAGCTCTTTTTGAATAGCTTTCATTTGCTCATTGAGGTAATACTCGCGCTGAGACTTTTCCATCTGCTTTTTAACGCGGGTACGAATTTTCTTCTCAACTTGCAGTAAGTCTATTTCGCCTTCCATTAATGCCATTAAATATTCAAGACGTTCTGTAACGCTTGAAATTTCTAGCACTTTTTGCTTTTCAGGTACTTTAAGCGGCATATGGGCTGCCATTGTATCGGCAAGGCGTGCTGGCTCATCAATACCTGAAACTGAAGTTAGTACTTCAGGTGGAATTTTTTTGTTTAGCTTTACATAGCCTTCAAACTGGCTAATTGCGCTACGAATAAAAATATCTTGTTCTTTCTCATCTACTGAATCAGATTCAATAAATTGAGCATTAGCAACAAAAAAGTCATCGTTATCTACAAATTCTTCAATTTGTGCGCGCTGTGTACCTTCAACTAAAACTTTAACTGTACCGTCTGGTAATTTTAATAACTGAAGTACAGTGGCAATAGTACCGATACGATAAATATCATCTTGCTCTGGTTCATCTACAGTTGCATCTTTTTGTGCAACCAAGAAAATTTGTTTGTCTTTGTCCATTGCCGCTTCTAGGCATTTTATTGATTTTTCACGGCCAACAAAAAGCGGGATCACCATGTGCGGGTATACCACAACATCGCGCAGTGCAAGGACTGGGATTTCGACTCGGTCGGTTCTCTCAAGCGTCATTATAGTTTCTCTTCGCACTTCATTTATTTTAAAGATTACTCAAGTATATGGGGATAACCTAATTAAAGTTCAACAATTTTCCCATACTCGATTAAATTAATTATAAAAAAAGGAGCCTAAGGCTCCTTTTTTCATTCAAATAGCTTAAAAACTATTCTGATGCAGCTTTATCTTGTTTATTATTTTCATAAATCAAGATTGGGTCTGACTCACCTTTAATAACGGTTTCATCAATAACCACTTTGCTTACGTCATCCATTGAAGGAAGTTCGTACATAGTATCAAGTAACACACCTTCAACGATTGAACGAAGACCACGTGCACCTGTTTTACGCTCCATTGCTTTGTGGGCAATTGCAGCTAAGGCATCATCGCGAAACTCAAGTTCAACGTCTTCCATACCAAACAATACTGAGAACTGTTTAGTAATCGCGTTTTTAGGTTCACTCAATATTTGCACAAGAGCAGCTTCGTCAAGTTCTGTTAACGTAGCAACTACTGGCAAACGACCTATAAACTCAGGAATTAAGCCGTATTTAACTAAATCTTCTGGTTCTACGTCTTTAAATGTTTCACTTAAAGAACGACTCGCCGCAGATTCTTTTACGCTAACGCCAAAACCGATACCGGTATTTTTATGGCTACGTTGCTCAATTACTTTATCTAGGCCTGAAAATGCACCACCACAAATAAACAAGATTTTAGACGTATCTACTTGTAAAAACTCTTGTTGTGGATGTTTACGACCACCTTGCGGTGGAACAGAAGCAACGGTGCCTTCAATCAGTTTAAGTAGCGCCTGTTGAACGCCCTCACCCGATACATCACGTGTAATTGACGGGTTATCTGATTTACGAGAAATTTTGTCAATTTCATCAATGTAAACAATGCCACGTTGCGCTTTTTCAACATCGTAATCGCATTTTTGTAAAAGCTTTTGAATGATGTTTTCAACATCTTCACCTACATAACCTGCTTCGGTTAATGTAGTGGCATCGGCCATAGTAAACGGCACATCAAGTAGACGCGCTAATGTTTCTGCAAGTAATGTTTTACCACTACCTGTTGGGCCGATAAGCAAAATATTACTTTTACTTAATTCAATGTCTTGCTTAGTCGATTGGTTACGTAGGCGTTTATAATGGTTATAAACGGCAACAGACAATACTTTTTTAGCATGATCTTGACCAATAACATAATCGTCTAAGTGTTTACGAATTTCTTTTGGTACAGGTAGTTTGTCAGACGTATCATGCTTAGGAGCAATGTCTTTGATCTCTTCCCTGATAATATCGTTACACAACTCTACACATTCATCACAAACGTATACTGAAGGGCCTGCAATTAATTTACGCACTTCATGTTGGCTTTTGCCACAAAAAGAGCAGTATAACAATTTATTACTTTTGTCGCCGTCTGTAGGAGTGTCAGACATTCAGCTACCTCATTTTATTACGTTGGCCACCAAAACTGTTGGCGGCTATTTCAATACGCTTTAACTATACCAAAATTTATTGGTTTTCGCATAGTAACTCAAAGTGGCAAACAGGCAATC
Organism: Pseudoalteromonas arctica A 37-1-2; assembly: GCF_000238395.3. Taxonomy (GTDB): domain Bacteria; phylum Pseudomonadota; class Gammaproteobacteria; order Enterobacterales; family Alteromonadaceae; genus Pseudoalteromonas; species Pseudoalteromonas arctica. The sequence goes on along the minus strand of NZ_CP011025.1, from coordinate 1,171,317 downwards.
CTGCTCGCCAAGCGCTTACTTTTTGTCGCGATTTGTAAACACAGAGTCTACTAAGCCGTAATCTACAGCTTGCGTGGCACTCATAAAGTTATCACGATCTGTGTCTTTAGAGATAATATCTAATGGTTGGCCTGTATGCTCAGCCATTAAGCGGTTAAGCTTATCTTTAATAGACAGAATTTCTTTAGCATGTATTTCAAAGTCAGATGCTTGACCTTGGAAACCACCTAATGGTTGGTGAATCATCACACGTGAGTTTGGTAGGCAAAAACGCTTACCTTTAGCGCCAGCAGTAAGTAAAAAAGCACCCATGCTTGCAGCTTGACCTACACATATTGTACTTACATCTGGTTTGATGAAGTTCATTGTGTCGTAAATAGCCATACCCGCAGTTACTGAACCACCTGGTGAGTTGATGTATAAAAAGATATCTTTATCAGGATTTTCTGATTCTAAAAATAGCATTTGCGCTAAAATCAGATTTGCCATGTTGTCTTCAACTTGACCTGTTAAAAAGATAATACGCTCTTTTAATAATCTCGAATAAATATCATACGAGCGCTCGCCTTTCGGTGTTTGTTCAACAACCATTGGGACCAATGCATTTAGGGGATCTGTAATACCAGTATTCATACTTATTTAATTCCTTATGCGCTTATACTTATCCTTATTATAAGGAAGCATAGTTATCGTTTTTCGCAAATTTAGAGCCAAAAACTAAAATGGCCCGGGCACGCTGTATAAACAGAGTAGCACGAGCCATTTAATCGTTAGCGAGAGCTTAAGTCAATGACTTATTAAGCACCTTGCTGTGGATTCATGATGTCATCAAATGCTTTTTCAACATCAGTAACAACTGCTTTAGCTAAAATAGCTTCAACAGCTTGCTCTTCCATTGCTACATTACGCATTTGCTGCATAAGTTGATCATTACCTTTGTAGTATTCTACTACTTCAGTTGGATCTTCGTATGCAGAAGCTACCGTTGCGATTAATGCTTCAACTTTAGCGTCATCAACTTTAATCTCGTTAGCTTTAATCACTTCACCTAATAAAAGGCCAGTTTTAACACGTGTTACAGCTTGCTCGTGGAACAATTCAGCTGGAAGCTCTGGCATGTTTTGAGCGTCGCCGCCAAAACGTTGAGCTGCTTGCTGACGTAGAGCATCAACTTCTTGATCAACAAGTGCTTTAGGCACTTCGATTTCGTTGTTAGCTAAAAGACCTTTGATTGCTTGGTCTTTAACGCTTGCTTTAACCGCTTGGTCTAGCTCACGTGTCATGTTCTTTTTAACTTCTTCTTTAAGCGCGTCTACGCCGCCTTCGGTAACACCGAATTTAGTTGCAAACTCTTCGCTTAATTCTGGTAATTCTTGCGCTTCAACTTTTTTCACTGTGATAGTGAATTGAGCCGCTTTACCTTTTAAGTTTTCAGCGTGGTAATCATCAGGGAAAGTTACATCAGTAACTACTTCTTCGCCTGCTTTTTTACCTACGATGTTATCTTCAAAACCTGGGATCATACGACCTTGGCCAAGTTCTAATGGGAAGTCTTCAGCTTTGCCGCCTTCAAATACTTCACCGTCGATAGTACCTACGAAATCAACTGTTACACGGTCGTTTTCGCCAGCAGCTGCATCAACATCAGCCCACGCTGCGTGTTGCTTACGAAGTGTTTCTAGCATGTTAGCTAAATCTTCGTCAGTCACTGTTACCGCTGGTTTCTCAACAGTAATTTTATCTAAACCTTGAACTTCAACTTCAGGGTAAACTTCAAACGTTGCTGAGAATTCTAAATCTTTACCTGCTTCAAGTGATTTAGGTGCGAATGTAGGCGCGCCAGCTGGATTGATTTTTTCAGAAACGATTGCTTCAATGTAATTACGTTGCATTACTTCGCCAGCAACTTCTTGACGAACTGCAGGGCCAAAACGCTTGTTAATTACAGATACTGGAACTTTACCAGCACGGAAACCATCTATACGCTGTGTTTTTGACAGTTGTTGTAGGCGTTTTTTTACTTCGGTCTCAACGTTCTCTGAAGGAACGGTGATAGTTATACGGCGCTCAAGGCCTTGGGTCGTCTCAACAGAAACTTGCATGATTTACCTCAATATTCAATTTTGGCGACTGTTCGCCTTCCTTTACAAACAAAGTGATCTGCATGAGTCTTGATAAAGTTTAAGCGGTTTTTCACACTTAAAAGCATCCGTCGCTACCATGAGATACCATTGCTGCTTTGCCCTTCGGGCACTATGTTAAACAATAGACGCGGCATTATAACCTAATATTTATGATAGTCGAGTATAGGGGGCAATTATTTGGACTAGATAAGGGACTATAGAGACTAACTGAATAAAAAACAGGCTAACTAGGCATTGAATGGATTAAAGTAGAAATTATTTAATAGAATTATAGGCTAACAGATTTAGATTTATAACTTAGAGGAGTTTACTTATTATTCTTATTAGATAAGAAAATGGTCGGCGATGCAGGATTTGAACCTGCGACCCCTTGGACCCAAACCAAGTGCGCTACCAAACTGCGCTAATCGCCGACATTGAAGAGTTAACTTCTTTTTTCATATTGAACACTTAAACTGAGAGTTTAAGACCATTTTAAGAAAATGGTCGGCGATGCAGGATTTGAACCTGCGACCCCTTGGACCCAAACCAAGTGCGCTACCAAACTGCGCTAATCGCCGATATTCGTTGTAAATGGGGTGACTGATGGGGCTCGAACCCACGACAACCGGAATCACAATCCGGGGCTCTACCAACTGAGCTACAATCACCGCTATATTTACATGTTTTCAAATGGTGCACCCAGAAGGATTCGAACCTTCGACCCACGCCTTAGAAGGGCGTTGCTCTATCCAGCTGAGCTATGGGCGCATCGAAAACTTCATAGTTTACCAATAAGCTATTCGATTATAATAAATTATAAAAATGGTCGGCGATGCAGGATTTGAACCTGCGACCCCTTGGACCCAAACCAAGTGCGCTACCAAACTGCGCTAATCGCCGAAACTTATTATTGTTAGCGAGTGACCTCGTTGACAACGGGGTGCATAATAGTGATTTGACGGGGTTAGGTCAAACGTTTTTTTAATAAAACCAATCAAGTGCTCATTTTTAGTGCACAATGGTTAAATATTACAATAGTAGGCTGAAATTTAAACTATTTAATAACTCAAATGTTATATACATTAAAAGCAACTTGGCGCTGCTATGCTTTTCTGCGAAAATAGTAGGCACATTATAAAACGAGTTAAATAAAGAGTATGTTTTCTTTATTAGCATTTTTACCCCTATTTTATTATGCATTCGTTTTTAGAGTATCGGTATCTAGTTAATTAACCCCAATTAAAGGTCACCCATGACGGCAAACATCATTGATGGTAAGGCAATCGCAAAACAAGTACGTAGCGCTGTAGCAGAACGCGTAAGTGAACGTGTAGCAAATGGTTTACGTGCACCAGGACTTGCAGTAGTACTTGTAGGACTTGATCCAGCAAGCCAAGTTTATGTTGGTTCAAAACGTAAAGCCTGTGAAGAAGTAGGTTTTATCTCCAAATCATTTGATTTACCAGCAGACACGCAAGAGCAAACTCTTTTAGATTTAATTGACGAGCTAAATAATGATGCCGAAGTTGATGGAATTTTAGTGCAGTTACCACTGCCAAAAGGTCTTGATGCTGAAAAGATTTTAGAACGCATTACCCCACATAAAGATGTTGATGGATTTCATCCATATAACATTGGTCGATTAGCACAGCGTATGCCTGCCCTTCGCCCATGTACCCCTAAAGGTATTATTACATTACTTGATTCAACGGGTGTACGTTATAAAGGGATGCATGCAGTTGTCGTTGGCGCGTCAAATATTGTTGGTCGTCCAATGTCGCTAGAGCTTTTATTAGCGGGTTGTACTACCACAGTATGCCATAAGTTTACTCAAGACTTAGAAACGCATGTTCGCCGCGCTGACTTATTAGTTGTGGCTGTAGGTAAACCTGAATTTATACCTGGAGATTGGATAAAAGAAGGCGCTATAGTCATCGATGTAGGCATTAACCGTTTAGACACGGGTAAATTAGTTGGTGATGTTCAATACAGTGTGGCTGAACAAAAAGCGCATTTTATTACACCTGTACCAGGTGGCGTTGGCCCGATGACGGTCGCGAGCTTAATTGAAAACACACTTGAAGCGTGTGAGAAATATCACAGCTAAGCTGTTAAAAAATCAAAAAAGGGTTGCCATTTGGCAACCCTTTTTTAGTTGAACGTGAATTACTTTAAACGCTTACGCTTTACGCCACGTTGTTTTACCGGCTGAATCTTCAAGTATTACACCTAACGCATTAAGCGCATCACGTGCTTCATCAGCAGCAGCCCAGTTTTTACTTGCACGTGCTTCATTACGTTTTACAATTAATGCTTCAATTGTCGCAACTTCGTCGTCATCTTGCCCGCCTTGTAAAAAAGCTTCTGGTGCTTGTTGAGCAACCCCTAAAACGTTACCAATACTGCGTAATATAAACGCAAGTTGCCCAGCTTGAACTGCGTCACTTTCTTTTACGCGGTTTAATTCTTTAGCAAGTTCGAACAACACAGGTAGTGCTTCTGGTGTATTAAAGTCGTCATTCATTGCTTTTCTAAATTTAGCAACAAACTCATTACCTTCTAAATCGCACTCTACCGGTTCGACATCACGAAGCGCTGTATAAATGCGCTCAAGTGATGAACGCGCTTGGTCTAAATTTTCTTGTGAGTAATTTAGTTGGCTGCGGTAATGACCTGAAATTAAAAAGTAACGAACAGATTCAGGATCGTATGCTTTTAAAACTTCACGCACTGTAAAGAAGTTATCTAACGACTTAGACATTTTTTCTTTGTTTACTTGAACCATGCCAGTATGTATCCATGTATTTACATACTTGCCGTTGTTTGCACAGCACGATTGGGCAATTTCGTTTTCATGATGTGGAAACTGTAAATCAGACCCCCCACCGTGAATATCAAAATGCTCACCTAAGTGCTTTGAGCTCATTGCCGAACATTCAATATGCCAACCCGGACGCCCTTCACCCCAAGGTGATGACCATGATGGTTCACCTGCTTTTGCTTTTTTCCATAACACAAAATCAAGTGGATCGTCTTTATCTTGCGCTACTTCAACGCGAGAGCCTGATTGCAACATAGTCAAATCTTGCTGAGAAAGTGCACCGTATTGCTCAAACGTTGATACATCAAACAAAACATCGCCGTCGGCTGCGACATAGGCATGGCCTTTTTCAATCAAGCGCTTAACCATAACGATAATTTCATCCATATGGCTTGTAACTGTTGGTTCAATATCTGGGCGTAACATATTTAGGCTATCAAAATCTTCATGCATCGCTTTAGTCATGCGCACAGTTAAGTCGTTTATTGACTCACCATTTTCGTTCGCACGTTTAATTATTTTATCGTCGATATCTGTAATGTTACGTACATATTTCAAATCGTAACCAATATGGCGTAAGTAGCGCACAATAACGTCAAAACCTACAAAAGTACGAGCGTGTCCAATATGGCAGTAATCATAAATGGTGATACCACACACATACATGTCGATTTTTCCTTCGACCATAGGTTTAAATTGCTCTTTTTGTCGCGTGAGTGTGTTGTATATATTTACCATTTACTTTGAGTCCTTGACTATTTACTTGAACAGTTATGTTACCACTTGAAAAGCCCCTGCTCTAGCGCTTTATAACAAACCAAACATCTACTTTGTTAATCTTAGCCAACTACGATAAAATAGCGCCAATATTTAAACCGGATATAGGAAAACACATGGTTGTTCTACACACTAATTTTGGTGACATCACCATTAAAATGTTTGAGCAAGAAGCTCCAAACACAGTTAAAAACTTTTTAGAGTATGCAAATGCTGATTTTTTCAACGGCACTATCTTTCATCGTGTAATCGATGGTTTTATGGTTCAAGGCGGTGGTTTTGTTCCAGGTATGGAACAAAAAGAAGTAAACGACCCAATTCAGAATGAAGCTAATAATGGCCTGTCTAATAAAGTAGGCACTTTAGCTATGGCACGTACACCTGATCCTCATTCAGCTACAGCACAGTTTTTCATTAACGTGAACAACAACGACTTTTTAAACCACAGCAGCGAAACATCGCAAGGTTGGGGTTATTGTGTTTTTGCTGAAGTAGTAGAAGGCATGGACGTAGTAAATAAGATTAAAGCAGTTGCAACAGGTAGTACTGGTTTTCACCAAGACGTACCTCTTGAAGATGTGATTATCGAAAGCGTTACTGTTAACTAGTAACGTTTACTCATATTATGTGAGTATATAAGCGGGTGTGTACTATTAGTATATGCCCGTTTTTTTAAAACTAGAATAGACTGACCTATGACTCGCCAAACTTACTTTATTGCAGATTTACACCTAAGCGAAAACCGCCCCGACATTAGCGCTGCATTTTTTGACTTTTTAAATACACATATATTAAATAAAGATGTAGATGCACTTTATATTTTGGGTGATTTTTTTGAAGTATGGGTTGGAGATGACTACATTACTGCACTGAGTGCCGATGTAGCAAAACATTTAAGCGCCGTTAATGATGGTGGCACACCTGTTTATTTTATTCATGGCAATCGTGATTTCATTATGCGCAAGCAATATGCCGACATGGCCGCAATGACATTACTCGATGAACAAACAGTCATTGATTTATATGGCACGCCTACCGTTATTTTACATGGCGACGAAATGTGCACTCAAGACACTGAATATCAAAACTTTCGTAAAAAGAGCCGTGGTTGGTGGTGGCCAAAATTGATGCTTGCAATGCCGCTTTGGTATCGTAAAAAAATAGCGCGTAATGCCCGCGAAAAAAGTAAGTTAAGCCAAGCTGATAAACCTATCGAAATTTTAGACGTTGTCGATGAGGCTGTACTTGCCACCTTTGCCAAACATAACGTTACGAATATGATTCATGGTCATACTCATCGCCCTAATGTTCATACGTATAAAGTTAATGAACAAACACTTACTCGCACAGTGCTAGGTGACTGGTATACCCAAGGCTCTTATTTAGTCGTTACCCCTCAATCACAAGAATTAATTAGCACGCCTTTCGCATAATTTAAAATTCTGACTATTATTTATCTATATATATGAATAATAGTGAGAGGTTGAATGATTAAGCTGTTAATTTTCATCGTAGTAATTGCCATTCCTACACAAGTATTTAGCAAGCAAACATGGCAAATTGTTACAGAAAACTACCCTCCCTATTTTAGCGAAAACCTACCTAGTAATGGCTGGCTATATGAAATAGCCGAATCAGCTCTTAAAACGCAAGGTATTAATAGCGAAGCCGAGTTTACGACCTGGGACCGCGCCCTAAAGCTATTAGAAAAAACAGAAAAACCGCTATTTTAGGTGCTTTTTATTCATTAAAAAGAAATGAAGTTTTTTACTACTCTCGTCCACTTGCAGTTGCTCACTCAGGAGTTTTCAAACGAAAAGAGAGTGTTATTAATTTCGATGGTACAGTTCAATCATTAACACCTTATAGTATTGGCACAGAAGACAATGCCGTTGTAAGTCAAGAGTTTGCTAGAAATAGGGAGCTGGCAATAACGTCCACTAAAAGCCTTCCTACAAGCTTATATTTACTACAACAAGGGCGTATTGATTTAGTCGCGGGTACTAAAGAGGTTGGAAATTATTGGCTTGAACACACTAAAACCGAAGATTCAGATGATAATAATATTGAGTACTTATCGCCAGATCTTGCTTCTCATAAACTATATTTAGTTGTCTCTAAATCAAATTATAGAGCCAAAGAATACTTACAAAAATTTAATAGAGGAATTGATATAATAACTAAAAATGGACGCATTGCTAAAATTATGAAAAAACATAATTTCAGCAATCAGAAAATAGCAGAATATATTAATTTTTTAAAAGAAAATGAGGGTATTTAAACAGTGGGAACACCGCTGTGAAATTTAAAATCAGTATCGGTTGTCGAAATTAACTCTTTTTCTTTTTCACCAAAAAAGTTTACGCGATCGGTAATATCAAAATCAGCAATTTCTTGCGCTAAAGTTAAATAATCTTGGTAATGACGCGCTTCTGAACGTAACAACGAAATATAAAAATCACCTAAACGTTTGTCAACATGCGGTGCAAGCTTTGCAAAACGCTCACACGAACGCGCCTCAATATAAGCGCCTACTATTAGCTTATCGACTAATGCATCGGGCTCGAACGTTTTAACATGACGGAGCATGCCTTTTGCGTAACGACATGGTGTAATACTTTGATACTCAACACCGTACTCGTCCATAATTTCGAGCACTTGATAAAAGTGATGCAGCTCTTCTTTTATCAGCAAAACCATTTTATCGATTAGACCTTGCCCGTATGGAGAACTCGATTTAGGAATTATTGATTTAGTGAGCTTATTTTTAGCAGCCAGATCGCGCCAATTCCCTTCTCGCTTGTAAATAAGCGTTTCAAATGGCTTTAGCCACTCGAGTAATGCATCACTACCCTCTTTATCTACCGCGTATTTACGTATTAAAAACATCGCACTTTGAGCTGCTTTTAATTCACAAATTAAGTGATCTATTAAAATGACTGATAAGTTTTCTTTTTTAATTGCTTGCTCCACCCATTGCTCTGGGGTGGTACACAATAAAAAGTTATTAATCGGCTCTAAAAGTTGGCTATGTGGCACGTTGACTGCTCATTACTAAATAAATTTGATAGACCGTTATTTTAACACGAAATTTTGCTTGGGATAAATCAAAGCCCTTATCTGCGTCTAAATGTTAATAACGAGTTAACTTGACTTTGCAAAATAAGTGAACCATAACTGTACATAGACTGTATAAAAATAAACCAACCAAAACAATAATACGTTCCTTTTATGGAGTAAGTACTATGATACTAAATCACCTCTGGGGCATTTATGCTCACCCACTTGAAGAATGGCAAACAATAGATAATCGCCATGAAAGTTTAACCTATAGTTTGTCGCATATTTTACTGATTGCTTTATTTCCTTCAATAATGGGCTACTACTCATCTGTTTATTTAGGATGGAGTATAGGTGCAGGCAATCCCGTATTTTTAACGCACGATAGTGCACTGCTAATTGCAGGTGCAATGTATTTTGCTTTAATAGCGGGTGTTTTTGCATTGGCGTATTTAGCCCATTGGATGGCGGTTACATTTGGCTCTAAACCTACATTTACACAAACACTTGAACTTGCAGCATATACTGCAACACCAGTGTTTATGTCGGCACTCGCCGCTTTTTGGCCTGTACTTTGGTTTGTAGTGTGTATTGGAATTATTGCACTGGCTTACTCGGTTTATTTACTCTATACCGGCGTACCAATACTTATGCATATCCCAGAAGAGCGCGGCTTTATTTACGCCAGCTCGGTAGTAACGTGTGGATTAATATTACTGGTTATTATTTTAGCTGTAACAGCTATGCTTTGGACTAATGGGATTGTTAGCCCAATGTTTACTTAATAAATTTCACCTAAAAAAAGAGTCATGTTTGATAGAAATGTTCCCTTTCTTTCCTTCGCAAAAAAGGAGCTAATTAGCTCCTTTTTTTTGTGTAACGACTTTTTATTAACTAATCATTAATCAGCTTCGTTTTCGTCTTGGTTGTGTATTTCTAAACCTGAAGACATCGCACTTTCTCGGGTGCTTTTTGCTGAATCGTTACGTAGCTTATCAATACGATTTAAATAGTTTTGATCAATATCGCCAGTAATATATTGGCCATCAAATACTGAAGTTTCAAACTTAGTAATTTCAGGATTTTCTTGGCTAACCGCAGCAATTAAATCTTTTAACGATTGAAAGATTAAACCGTCAGAACCAATACTTGCATTAATATCTTCTACTTCACGTCCGTGAGCAATAAGCTCAGCGGCTGAAGGCATATCAATACCGTACACATTAGGGAAGCGTATTTCAGGTGCCGCTGATGCAAAGTAAACGTTTTTAGCGCCAGACTCTCGGGCCATTTCAACAATTTGTGCTGATGTTGTACCACGAACAATTGAGTCATCAACTAATAATACGTTTTTACCTTTAAACTCGCGATCAATTGCGTTTAGCTTTTGACGCACTGATTTTTTACGCATCTCTTGGCCAGGCATGATAAATGTACGACCAATATAACGGTTTTTAACAAAACCTTGGCGATACGGTAAATCAAGTACACGTGCGATTTCCAGTGCTACATCACATGAAGTTTCTGGGATTGGGATAACTACATCAATATCTTTGTCAGCCCATTCACGTGCAATTTTTTCGCCTAGTTTAGTCCCCATGTTTACGCGTGTTGCGTACACAGACATACGGTCTATTGTTGAGTCAGGTCGAGCAAAATAAACAAATTCAAAAATACACGGCGAGTAAGATGCCTTATCAGCACAACTAAGTGAATGGAATTCACCTTCTTCTGTAACATATATAGCTTCACCAGGGGCTACATCACGTACAAACTCAAAACCGTCCGGTTTCAACGCAACGCTTTCTGAGGCAAACATGTACTCAGTACCTTTTTCGGTTTCGCGTTTACCAAATACAAGTGGGCGAATACCATTAGGGTCGCGAAAAGCAACAATGCCGTGGCCGATAATCATAGCAATAGTTGCATAACCACCGCTTACTTTATTGTTTACTTCGGTTACCGCAGTAAAAATATCTTCAGGGTCTAAATGCAACTTATCAGATTTGCTTAATTCATGTGCCATGATATTAAGTAAAATTTCAGAGTCTGATGTTGTATTAACGTGACGACGTGCTTCTGAGAATAACTGCTCTTTTAAAGCTTCTGCATTAGTAAGGTTGCCATTATGGGCAAGTGCTATACCAAACGGTGAGTTAACATAAAAAGGCTGTGCTTCAGATGAGCTTGAAGATCCTGCTGTAGGATAGCGCACATGGCCAAGACCAATTGTACCTTGTAGTCGTTTCATATGACGTGTGTGAAAGGCATCTTTCACTAAGCCATTTGCTTTGCGCAAGCTAAACGTATTATTCTCAATGGTAATGATACCCGCGGCATCTTGACCACGGTGCTGCAAAACAGTTAAGCCATCATAAATCGCCTGATTAACAGGGGATGTTCCGACTATTCCAACGATACCACACATGTAATTTATCCTCGCCGATTAACGGTTTACTGAATTTAAAAAGCTCGAGTTGTTTTCTAGGTACGAAAAGAACCATTCAACAACAAAGCCAAATTCTGGAATCAAAATAGAATTGCCCCACCAGTGCGTATTGGGTGCACCAGTAAAAGCATCAAGAAAGAAGAGTAACGCGCTCACGACCAACACGCCTCGTAGAGCACCAAACACTATGCCAAAGACACGGTCGGTACCCGATAAACCAGTACGATGTACAAGCTCACCTAAAATATAGTTTAGTAAACCGCCTAACAGTAGCGTCGCAAAGAATAATATGGCTATGGCCGCAGCATTTCTTAAAAGGGGTTCAGAAATGGTTGTTAGGAAGGAAGCTAAATATTGGTAAAATAAGCTAGAGATGATAAAGGCGCCAGCCCATACCGCTAATGACATTGCTTCTTTTACAAAGCCGCGTATTAAACCGATGATGGTAGACAATGCAATGATGCCAATAATGGCGTAATCAACCCAGATCATAAGAACCAATTAGTCGCTAATTTGGGGCGCATTCTATACCCAAACATCGTTAGTATGCAAGTTTAAACGGGAGATTACTGGGTTGTAGTCAATACAAAAAATTAACATTATAGAATGGGTATTGTGAGATAAAGATAATGATAAAAACAAATATAAATAAATAAAGAAAGGCTTGTTATACAAGCCTTTTTATAATTATTTTGTTACTTCGTACTGCGTAACTTTACCATTTAATTTAGTAAGCTCTTTCAGCTGGGGAAGCTGCTTTTGTAATTCATTTTTATCAAGCGAAGGACCAACAAATACCTTGGTTAACGTCCCATTTGGGGTTTTAATCGGTTTAGTAAACGTTTTAAACCCTTCAACTTTTAATTTAGCCTGTAATGCTTTTACATTTGCAACATGTGAAAAACTACCTAATTGAATAACGTAAGCCATACTTGTTAGGTTTTCATCATTTTTACGAGGCGCAATAGGTTTTGGTTTAGCCTGAACCGGTGCCTTAGTGATCGGTGTAGCTTTGGGTTCAATAGTCGCTTCAACAACTTTATTCTCTACAGCGTAGTCACTCTCATCCATAGCGTTTTGCTGCTCAAAAGCTTCATCGTCAGCTTGAATATCTTCAATTTCATCTTGTTTTAGTGGCTCAGCATTAGCCATGTTTTCATCAATTGACTCTTGAAGATCGATTGTTTTGAACTCAGGGCGATCAGGTATCGCTTTAAAGCCCTCTTTATAATGCACTTTTTCGCCATCGAGTATATTAGGGATAAACACAATTGCTGCGATCACTACTATACTTGTTCCGACTAAGCGATTAATAAAACTTGAGTTCACCGACATCCTCTCTATTTTTTAAAGTAATTAATAGCGCCGGCCACTGTAAAAAATGAACCAAATACAATCAACATAGTATCACTTTGTTGTTTTGGTAAAATTACACTCAGTGCCTGTGCCACACTATCATAGCTATTGATAGTATTATGATGAGATATACCCTGCAGCGCATTTTGTAAATTACTTGCAGTGTCGCCTCGCGGACCACTTAAGCTCGCTAATGACCACTCATCGACCAAGTGACTTACTTCTTTAAGTACACCCACTTTATCTTTATCAGCAAGCATAGCGGCTAATGCATGAATTTTAAAGCCTTTATCTTTATAGCTTGATAACTTATTGGCTAAATAACGCGCCGACTCAGGGTTATGTGCTACATCGGTAAAGACTAAAGGCTCAGCGCTTAACTGCTGAAACCGCCCTTCTACAACTAAATTAGCGAGGCAACTTCGTATGACTTGCTCACTTGGTAATAAGTTTAAAACGCTTAGTGCAGTTAACGCCGTTGCTGCATTTTGACACGGTATTGCTGGCTTATCTATTACAAGATTATGTTCTTTATATTGCCAATTAAAGCTCTCAGCATTCTCTTTGAAAATAAAGTCACTGCCCGACAACGTCATATTGGCATTAATTTCTTTGCCATAATCAGTCATTGTGTGAGGAATATTTAAATCCCCTATAATAGCAGGCGTATTTTCACGAAAAATACCGGCTTTATCATAAGCCACTAACTCTCGTGTATCACCTAGGTACTCTTTATGATCTAAATCGATAGTGGTGATCACGCTTGCAAAGGGAGTTACTATATTTGTAGCATCAAAGCGCCCGCCTAGACCAACTTCTAGTAATACATAATCGACCTTACAGCGTTTAAAAATTGCCAACGCACCCAAAGTACCATATTCAAAATAAGTCAGAGGAGTGTCTTTACGGCCTTGCTCAAGCTGGTGAAAAGAATCTATATGGAATTGGTCTGCCAGTTCTTCGCCATTAACTCGTACACGCTCGTTATAACGAATTAAATGAGGAGATGCGTAAGTACCCACGCTAAAACCTTGCGCTAGCAATAGCGACTCTAAGCAACGTGCAGTGGTGCCCTTACCGTTTGTACCGGCAATAAGAATAATTTTACTTGGAGTGTTTAAAAGGCCAATATTGTTGGCAACATTAGCAACTCGTTCTAGGCCCATTGCAATGTTAGCTGGGTGAACACTTTCTAAATAAAAAAGCCAATCATCAAGGCTTGATGATTGGCTAGGAATTGTTTTTGTCATAGCGTGTAATCAGTAAAGCTGAAATTTACGCTACTCTATGCTCTTGTTCCGTAGAAGGCAAGTTCATAAATTTAGCTAAAATGCGTGCAAGGGTATCGCGCATTTCACGGCGGTCAATAATCATGTCAATTGCACCATGTTCTAGCAAAAATTCACTACGCTGAAAACCTTCAGGTAATGTTTCGCGAACAGTCTGCTCAATAACACGAGGACCTGCAAAACCAATTAACGCTTTAGGTTCAGCAACGTTAATATCACCCAGCATAGCAAGTGATGCAGATACACCACCCATTGTCGGGTCGGTCATTACTGAAATAAATGGAAGACCTTTTTCCGTCATTTTTGCAAGTGCAGCACTTGTTTTAGCCATTTGCATAAGCGACATAAGCGCTTCTTGCATACGTGCTCCGCCTGATGCAGAAAAACAAATAAGCGGCATGTTATGCTCTAAACATTGATCAACAGCATCAACAAAGCGAGCGCCAACAACAGAAGCCATTGAACCACCCATAAATGAGAACTCAAATGCTACCGCTGCCACTGGAATACCTTTTAATCGGCCTTTCATAGCTACAAGTGCATCTTTTTCACCACTTGCTTTTTGGGCTGCACTGATACGGTCAGAGTACTTTTTAGAATCTTTAAACTTAAGAATGTCTTTAGGCTCATGTTGTGTACCAAGCTCTTGACGATCACCTTCATCTAAAAAGTGCTCTAGGCGCTTACGGCCACTAACACGCATGTGATGGTCACACTTAGGACATACGTTTAATGACTTTTCTAATTCAGCTTTATATAAAATTGAATCACACGATGTACACTTAGCCCAAACACCTTCTGGGATTTCTTTACGACCTGATGATTTTGTCGTTTTAGGTAAGATTTTTTCTAGCCAACTCATTTGCAACTCTCTTAATACTGTTCTGTGTCGCGAGCCTGCTAATAGCAATTAGCAGACAAATTTTTTCAATTAAAACATGAATTACACTAACGCGGTATAAAAAACTGGTCTTAGTAGTTAAAAGTGCTTACAAAAAGTACTTATACCACATCTATATCAGGCAAAAATAAAGGGCCTAAAGGTGTTTGAGGAATATTAAATTGCTCAGGGTAGTCAACATCCACTAAATACAAACCAGCAGCCTTAGCGGTAGCACTGGCCTTTGCGCGTTCTTTACAATCAAGTAGCTCTTTTATCCATATAGGTTGTTGTTTATGTAAACCAACATCCATTAAGCTGCCTGTGATATTACGTACCATGTGATGTAAAAATGCATTCGCTTTAATATCAATAATAACGTAAGTACCTTGGCGCTGTACCGACAGATGATGAATTGTTCTTGTCGGTGTATTCGCTTGGCAATGTATCGCTCTAAAAGAGGTGAAATCGTGTTTACCTATTAAGTACTGACACGCCTCTTGCATCTTTGTTTCATCAAGATGATGATGAAAATGCGTAACCCCCTCGTTTAATACCGCACCTCGTAGGGGGGAGTTATAAATAACATAGCGATAACGACGAGCTGTAGCACTAAAACGGGCATGAAAGTCATCAGCAACCGGTTGGGCAAAGCGAATAGCAATATCTTTAGGCATTAAAGTATTCATACCTAGTGTAAATGCGACCATATCGCGATCGGCTTGCGTTTCAAAGTGTATTACTTGGCCTGTACCGTGCACACCAGCATCTGTACGCCCTGCACATATAACTTCAACAGGATGATTACAAATACGCGACAACGCTTTTTCTACTTCTTGCTGTACGCTATTTACATGTGATTGACGCTGCCAACCACTATAACGTGCGCCGTTGTATTCAACTCCAAGTGCTACTCGCATAATTACCGTTTTACCTACTGTGCTAATGAACGAGGCATTTTATGCTATCTAACGATGCAATAAAAGGAGACCTGTCGTAATCAAACCAATACACATAAAAAAACCCGTATTTAGCTAAGCTAGATACGGGTTCTTATAAACATTTTAATTATTTTAGTTTAGCTTTTAAGCTAAGTGCTTCCTCTTGAACTTCTTCAGGACCTTTGTTAATGACATCCTCAATAACTTTAAGCGCAGAATCAAAATCATCAATTTCAATATAAGCACGCGCTAAATCAAGTTTAGCTGAGTAGCCACCACTTTCAGCATCAACATCCGTTGGGTTATCACCTGCAAGTAATGCATCAAACTCACTCAAACCGACATCCATATTAACGTCGGTGTAAGGTTCGTGTTCAAGTTCAGCGTCGTCACTTTCTTCTAATAATGAATCAATATCTACAAATTCGTCATTATCAAGTTGCTCAACATCACTACCTTCAACAAGTGACTCTTTTGTAGTTAATGAATCATCTGTCTCTAAGTCTTCTTTTAGCAAGCTGTCAACATCAAACTCACTGCTGTCATCAACACTTAAGTCTTCAGGCTCTGCTAACTCACTAAGTAATGAATCAAAATCAGTTTGCGTCAAATTCGACATAAACTCTTCATCAAGTTCGTCGTCAGAGCTAATATCAGTGCTACCCACTTCATCTAAGCTTGTTAACTGTACTTCGCGCTCTGCATTTGTTTGCTCTTGCGATTCGTCTGATAACTCATCAGTTAGCGCTTGCTCTAAAATATCTTCGTCAAATTCAGCATCTAATTCAGAAAAATCATTTTCAATTAAAATCTCATCATCAAAATCATTTTCTAAACTATCTAAATCAGCATCTGCCATAAGTGCGTTTGCTAAATCTTGCTCAGCTTGGCTGGAAGCGACTCCCGGTGCCTCACCATCTAAATCATCCCCTTGTAATTCTTCAGGGGTAAATGGCAACTCACTTTCTAATGTTTCTTGAACTTCATCAAGGTTAAGAGGTTTGATGTCATCTTCAATACTTGGTGGTTCAACAGAATCAACCTCATTATTAATTTCTTGAAGTAAATCATCATCAAGCGACTCATCTTCAATCTCCGTTTCAGTTTCTAATTCAGAGAAGTCATTATCAATTAATAGTTCATCATCAAAATCATCTTCTAAACTATCTAAATCAACATCTGCCATAAGCGCATTTGCGAGATCTTTCTCTGTTTGACTAAGTGCTACTGCATTTTCATCACCCGATGCATCCCCTTTAAGCTCTTGCGGCTCAAACGAAGGCTCATTCTCTAATAATGATTGATCATCGTCTAATTCAAGTTCAGGATATTCATCCAACTCTTCACTTGGCGTTACAAGCTCGCTATCAAGCTGCTCTTCAATTTCAGTAAGATCTGAGTCATCGTCGCCCGCTAGCGGATCGTCACCAAGATCAACTTCTATTTCTTCAAGATCATCATCAAGCTCATCTAAAGACCAATCAGGTGTTTCTATATAGTCGTCATCAGTGGCCTGTTGTAGCTCACTTAAAAGCTCATCAACGCTCTTTAAAGTATCATCTGTATATTCTTCAAGTGCATCTTCAGGATCAAGAAGCGACTCTGATGTGTCTGAAAAATCATCAACCGTTACATCTATAAGTTCTGGCTCTTCTTCAAGCTTAGGCTCTTCTGCAAGCTCTGGCTCTTCTTCAAGTTCTGGTTCTTCTGCAAGTTCAGGCTCATCGTCAAGTTCAGGCTCATCGTCAAGCTCTGGCTCATCGTAAAGCTCGGGCTCTTCTACAAGTTCTGGTTCTTCTTCAAGCTCAGGCTCTTCTTCAAGCTCAGGCTCTTCTAAAGGCTCAAGTTCTTCTAAAAGCTCTGGCTCTTCTTCAAGCTCTGGCTCTTCTTCAAGCTCAGGCTCTTCTTCAAGCTCTGGCTCTTCTTCAAGCTCTGGCTCTTCTTCAAGCTCAGGCTCTTCTTCAAGCTCTGGTTCTTCTTCAAGCTCTGGCTCTTCTTCAAGCTCTGGCTCTTCTTCAAGCTTAGGCTCTTCTAAAGGCTCAAGTTCTTCTAAAAGCTCTGGCTCTTCTTCAAGCTCTGGCTCTTCTTCAAGCTCTGGCTCTTCTTCAAGCTCTGGCTCTTCTTCAAGCTCTGGCTCTTCTTCAAGCTCTGGCTCTTCTTCAAGCTCTGGCTCTTCTTCAAGCTCTGGCTCTTCTTCAAGCTCTGGCTCTTCTTCAAGCTCTGGCTCTTCTTCAAGCTCTGGCTCTTCTTCAAGCTCTGGCTCTTCTTCAAGCTCTGGCTCTTCTTCAAGCTCTGGCTCTTCTTCAAGCTCTGGCTCTTCTTCAAGCTCTGGCTCTTCTTCAAGCTCTGGCTCTTCTTCAAGCTCTGGCTCTTCTTCAAGCTCTGGCTCTTCTTCAAGCTCTGGCTCTTCTTCAAGCTCTGGCTCTTCTTCAAGCTCTGGCTCTTCTTCAAGCTCTGGCTCTTCTTCAAGCTCTGGCTCTTCTTCAAGCTCTGGCTCTTCTTCAAGCTCTGGCTCTTCTGTAAGTTCAGGCTCTTCATTTAATGATGAAGCAAGCGACTCAATATCATCAACATTTAATTCTTCTTGAGCATCTGCTAAATCCTCAACTGAGTCTGCTAATGCATTATCAATTTCTGAATCTCTTACATCTGAATTTTTTAGTTCATCATCAATTAGGTTATCTATGTCGTCTAAATCAAAGTCGTCACTTTTCTCAACTAATGATTTATCTGCAGTATCAACCGCTGCCTCATCAATTAAGCTATCTATGTCGTCTAAATCAAAGTCGTCACTTTCCTCAACTAATGAATCATTTGCAGTATCAACCGCTGCCTCATCAATTAAGCTATCTATGTCGTCTAAATCAAAGTCGTCACTTTCCTCAACTAATGAATCATTTGCAGTATCAACCGCTGCCTCATCAATTAAGCTATCTATGTCGTCTAAATCAAAGTCGTCACTTTCCTCAACTAATGAATCATTTGCAGTATCAACCGCTGCCTCATCAATTAGGTTATCTATGTCGTCTAAATCAAAGTCGTCACTTTCCTCAACTAATGAATCATTTGCAGTATCAACTGCTGCCTCATCAATTAGGTTATCTATGTCGTCTAAATCAAAGTCATCACTTTCCTCAACTAATGAATCATCTGCAGTGTCAACCGCTGCTTCATCAATTAAGCTATCTATGTCATCTAAATCAAAATCGTCGCTTTCTTCTAGAAGTTCATCTTCGTCGAGTAACTCTGCATCAATTGAGTCATCTGCCACATCACTTTTTGGGTCATTCGCTTCATCAATTAAGCTATCTATATCGTCTAAATCAAAGTCGTCGCTTGTATCAAGTTCAGCTGAAGTGTTATTTGAGGTATCTAATTCTGTTGATGTTTGATCTAATAATTCATCTATATCAAAATTATCATCATCTGCAAGCTCCTCACTTAAAGCCGCCATTTCATCATGAGACTCTAAGCTATCATCCTCTAAAGCTTCGCTTGTTTGCGGTGCATCAAACTCAGGTAGACTATCGTCTTCATCAAACAAGCTATCTAAATCGTCATTAGTTAGAATTTCATCATTGTTTATTGAGTCATCTGATAAGTCTAAATCAATATCTTCAGCGTTTTCATCTGAAGGTTGATCAAACCCTTGCTGCATAAAAATATCGAGTTCATCATCGTCATCGGTATTTTCATCATCAAAAACAATGTCATCACTTAGTAGACTTTCAAGCTCATCCTGATCGAGTAAATTTTCACCACCTGAAAAATCATCTAGGCCGTCATCTAAATCATCATCAGGCAACATATCATTTTCGAGATTATCATCAAGTTGAACACTCAAGTCATCTAAAGGGTCGGGTACAATTGGATCGTCATTTAAACTTGGGCCTAAATCATCATCGCCAGTGTAAATTGGAGTTTGTGGTAAAAAGTCATCATCGTTTTGTGGCTCTTCTTGATTACTTGCTCGTTTGCGTAAAAACATAACAATTGCAAAAATAATCAGTAGCCCAGGAATAAACATTAATAAACCTAGCACTATCGGATTTGAAAATAATGAGCTTAAATCAAACGATTCTTTTGGTACTATCTCTTGTTTTTTTTGTTGTGCAATAATCTCGTTTTGCTTAACAATTAGTTCTTTTAATTGATTTTGAATTTCACTGTCTTGTCCTAACTGTAAGCGTAAGTTTTCGAGTTCGTTTGAAATACCTGATAATTGTTTTTTAAGATTATTATTCTCAACTAAAATTTCTTCTACATTGCTTACAGAATTTTTAAATTGTTGTTGTAACTCAACCAGCTTAGTACTTTGCTCTGTTTTTATTTCATTTAATTCTTTCTGTATCTCTTTTTTGGCATCGTCTACGTCGACTTTACGAGCTTGGGTTACTTTTGTTTGTGCTGAGGTAATTTCGCTTTGCGTAAGTGTGCCATTTTTTTTCTTTTCCCATAATGCATCATCTTGCTCTGAGCGTTGTTTTGCAAGCTGTGTATTTACACCTTTTATTTCGGCTAAAGTAGGGATTTTTAAATAGGCACCATTTTGAATATGATTAAGATTTTGTTCTAAAAATGAGTTGGGGTTTTTGTTATACAAGGCCTGCATAACTTGATAAATGCTGACGGAGTTATCTGGGCGCACTTTAGCCGCTATACGCCAAAGTGTATCTGTTGGTTTAATTGGCCCAATAGATCGCCCTTGCGCACCATAGTCAACGCCTTTAGGTCCCTTTAATTGGGTACTGTCTTGAGAGTAAACTGGCGTTACTATCAATGCAGACGCTAATATAATAAGTGTAACTAAACCGCGCATGCTGATCCTTTAATATTTAAATATTAACAAAACACTTAAAGCTTAAGTGCATAAATATTGTTGATTATTGCTGTTATCAGCCAAATGACTGACTCGCATTTATTATTACAATCTATTTTTATTGCAAGCTCTATTCCAATTACAAACTATAAACCAGTTAAGGCTTAATATCCATCGCAACACCTTGAAAATAAATGCCTTAAAACATCTTTATAAATATTAATTTATTGAGTGTTATCAATCAGTTTTTATACTTTTAAAAATAAACGGCAAAAAACTGACAAGCTCATAAACAAAAAGCGGCAAACAAATAATGTTTACCGCTTCGAAAGTGTGTTCAGCGCTATTAACTATTACATGTAATTAGCAATAAGCTCTTCTGCAATTTGAATACTGTTAGTTGCAGCACCTTTGCGAGTGTTATCACTTACAACCCACATGTTTAATCCATGAGGATGAGAAATATCAGCACGTAATCGGCCTATATAAACAGTATCGTTACCACTAGCGTCAGACACTGCTGTAGGGTAATCACCTTCATCATCAATTAGCTCGACACCAGGCGCGTCTTTTAAAAGTTGCTTAACGTGTTCAAAGTCATAAGGCATGCGCGTTTCAATATTAATTGATTCTGAGTGACCAAAAAACACGGGAACACGTACACAGGTAGGATTTACTGCAATAGTGGTATCACCCAAAATTTTATGAGTTTCATTTACCATTTTCATTTCTTCGCGTGTATAGCCATTATCCTCAAAGCTATCAATTTGAGGAATAACGTTAAATGCAATTTGCTTTGGAAATACTTTATTATCCATAGGGCGTGCATTCATCAAGTTAGCTGTTTGCTTTGCAAGTTCATCAACCGCTTCTTTACCTGCGCCCGATACAGCTTGGTAAGTAGATACGTTAATACGGTCTATTCCGTAAGCATCATAAATTGGTTTAAGTGCTAACATCATCTGAATAGTTGAACAGTTAGGGTTAGCAATAATATTACGATTCCTAAAATCAGCTAGGCTTGAAGCATTAACTTCTGGCACCACTAGTGGGATTTCAAAATCATTTCTAAAGTGCGATGTATTATCGATTACAATACAGCCGGCATCAGCAGCAATAGGAGCATATTTTTCAGATACACTACCACCAGCAGAAAACAAACCTATATGCGCTTGGCTAAAATCAAAGCCTTCAACGTCAAGTACTTCAATGGTCTCACCACGAAACTTTATGTCTTCACCTGCGCTGCGGCTGCTCGCAAGTAAAAAAAGCTGATCTACAGGAAACTTACGATCTGCTAGCGTTTCAATGATTTGACGGCCTACTAAACCAGTAGCGCCAAGTACGGCAACGTTATATTTTTGCGACATATTTCTTCCTCTATAAACGACATTAAAACAACATCGTTAGTTAAATAATTATTTAGCTATGCTAAAGCCAAGTTGACTAAGTGCTGCTAGTTGTGGGCTATCACCTTGTAGGAATAAGGTGCTAAATTCTCGCCTTACCGGATAGTTTTTACGTAAACTATCAAAGCCCTCACCTTCTAAATGACGAAGTAAAATTCCGTCATCGCGGCGTACGTCATAAATTAAATGCACCAAACGGGCAATATCTTGCTCGCTAAGGCTTTGCGTAACAGTTGCATGTGTAATAGCAGGTATTGGTAAAAAATCATCCAACGATTTACTCACCTCTACACCTTTTAGGTCACACAATTTTTGATACAACATTTGTGTACCTCGTGCTTTCCCCTCAAGTGTATGCCCTGCGATATGCACACTGGCATAACGCACATGCTCTAGTAATTCAGTTAGAATATTGGGCTCTTTTTCCCATACATCAAGTACTATATCTAAATCAGCCCCAGCTTCCATTACCTCAAGCAATGCTTGATTATCAATTACGTCGCCTCGGCTTGCATTAATTAGCGTGGTTCCTGGCTTAAGTGCTTGTAATCGCTCTTTATTCATCATGTGCAGCGTTTTGTGCTCGCCACTTTTAATAAGTGGAACATGAAAAGTAACAACATCTGATTGCGCTAATAACTCATCAAGCGCTACATGCTCTTGTAGTAAGCCCTGTTCGTGCTTAATTGGATCGCATAACAGTAAGTCGACATTTAATGCTTTTAATTTTTGCGACAAACACGTGCCAATGTTACCCATTCCTACAATACCAATTGTTTGACCACACAATGGGCGCGCATTTTCTTGGCTTAATGCAAATAAACTACTAATTACATATTCAGCTACAGCAACTGCATTACAACCAGGAGCACTGGTAAAAGCAATATTTCTATCATGTAGTAATTGCGTATCAATATGGTCAATGCCAATTGTGGCAGTGCCCACAAAGCTCAGCTTGTTAGCTTGTGCCAATAGTTCATGATTAACATTAGTCACTGAACGAGTAAGGAGTACATCTACATTTATTAATTGTTCAGGCGTTAATTTACGACCATCAAAACGCTCAACCTCACCAAAGTCTGCAAAGTACTGCTCAACTAAAGGCATATTTTGATCGGCAAGAATTTTCATCACTGAGTCCGTTTGGCAATTAAGTGGCGCCATTGTAACGAACAACCAAGCCTTTACACAAACTAAAAAGGCGCATTTTAGCTGATACAAATACTTAAAAGTGGTTATGTTGATTGTTTTAAATCAGCAATTTAAATTAGGGATTTAAATTATGTGGATAATAATTTTACTATTGAATATATAAAGGCCGAATCACAGCATGATTCGGCCTTTATTATGAAAAATAAACGTCAATTACATTGAATTTTATTTACTTGATTTTAGTTTATAGCTCAAAATCTTTTTTGAATTTCAAACCAAATTCACTGCGGTCATTACTACGCATTACACCAACAAAACCTGATTGTTGTAGGCGACCAACATCGTAAACTTCGTTTAGAACGTTTTCACCATACAGTGTAACTTCCATATCGCCATATGGATTAGTGTACGAAATATTAAAACCAACTAGTTCACGAGAATCAATAGTCTCACTTTGGTTGTAAACTGATTGACCTTGCATTTCACTGCGATACGAATAATTAGCATTGAACGCAAGTGTTGCGCCACTCTCTAAATCCATAAAGTAAGAAGGTGCAACCATGACAGTCCAGCGTGGCGTCAGTGCTGGTGAATCACCTTTACCTATACCTTGTACGCCCTCAGCCACTTCTGTTATTTCAGAATCTAAATAACCAACTGCACTACGAATAGTAAAGTCATCGGTAATAGCAACAGTTGTTTCAAGCTCAATACCTTGCGCTTTAGATTGACCCGCATTTTCTACAGTTGTTACAAAGCCACCACCCGCTGTTGGATCTGAAAACGGTAATGCTAAATCGGTGTAATCAGTCACAAATACCGCAAGCATCATAGATACATTTTCGTGTACTTGGCCTTTTAAGCCCATTTCGTAGTTAATCGCTTTTGTTTCGTCAAACGATACAAATTGGTCTGGCCCACTAAATGGACGCGGCGGAAAACCACCTGTTTGATAGCCTTTTTGAATCTGGCCATACACATTCATATTATTGCTAAGCTGGTAAGAGGCATTTACATCCCAAGTAACAGCATCAAAGTCGGCGCTTACATACTTACGAGTTGGAAATGATGGGAATATAGCATTTGCATCTTTTTTGTCTTTTGAATAACGAAGGCCACCACCAACCGTTAAATCGTCAGTTAAATCGTAGCTGGCATTTATATATGCTGCATACGAATTAGTTTCTTGGTTAATTTCAAATTCGCCGTAACCGCCAACTGATTCTGTTACACCATCATTCAACAAGCCATTAGGTGTATTAAATGGGCTGAATACAAATGGGCCTGAACGTGTAAAGCCATCTTCATTAAAAAAGTAAAGACCAGATACAAAGTCCATATTATCGAATGTTGCATTTAGCTGAACTTCAAATGAGTATTGATCAGCACCGCCCTCCTCTGGAAACTCAGACAAGTTTAAAGGTGATGCATCATCATCTAGGCCACCTTCATACTCAGATGTACGGAAGCTTGAGATAAACTTAGTAGTATAAGTATCGTTAATTGCCCAATCGGCTGAAAACGATGTACCCCAACCTGAGTAAGAGGTAGATTCAATACCTGCAACAGTTGTGCCTAAATCATCAGGGTCTGATGGAATTAAATCTTGAGTCAATAATGGGAAGTCGCCATTATTAAGATTATTTGAGTCTAGTGGGTCTGTCAATTCAATTGTATAAGGCGATTGGCCTGACTCGTTATCAACCCCATCTAAAGAAAAAGTGAATGCTAAGTCGGTATTTGCTTGCCATTTGAGCGCAACACGGCCGCTAAATTCTTCTTCTTCACCAATTTCTTTTTCTGGGTTTGCTAAATTAACAGCTTCGCCCACACCATCACGCGTTTTGTACGATGCACTTGCAGACATACTTACATCATCTGTTAGTGAGTTATTAAAATAAACATCACCGGCAATACGTCCACGACTTCCCAGCTTAGCTGTAGTAGTAACAATACCTTCATCACCAGGTTGCTTTGTAATTACATTTACAGCGCCACCTAATGTATTACGGCCATATAAAGTACCTTGAGGGCCGCGAAGTACTTCAACACGCTCAACATTAGGTAATGATAAGTTAGAACCCATTTGACGACCTAAGTACACACCATCAAGATACACACCCACACCCGGATCGGTAGTTATTATGTGATCTTGCAAACCTATACCACGGATAAATACAGACGCATGCGCAGAATTGCCCACGCCATAGCGGGTAATATTTAAATTTGGAACATATTTACCAATATCTTCAAGATTACTCATATTGGCTTTATCAATTAGGTTAGCGCCAATTGAAGTGATAGCGGTTGGAGATTCAAACAAGCTCTCTGTACGTTTACGGGCTGTGATTTCTATCTTTTCAAATGCGTCTTGTTTAGCTGTTGTTTTAGTTTCTTCGGCGTTTACAGAGGTAGTGAGTGCAGCAAAAATTGCTAGACTTAACTGTGAGAGTTTACGTAATTTCAAAATATTCTCCAAAGGATACCGTGTGATTTAGTTATGCATTTATACTTAAAAGTATAAATTTCAGGCATAAAAAAAGATGCGTAATGCATCTTTCCTCTGGATGGGTATTATATGACAGAATTGTGAAGAAATGTATAAATTATTTGAATAAACGCATGAAGCAACAGGTGAATTTAAAGTTTTCACTTCAATTAAAGACATTGAATCACATTAACCCATTGTATTATAATAAAAAAAACAAAAAATTTAATTTAGCGATATAAATAGACAACCATCTTGGCCACTCGCTTTCCAAAAACAAAAAAAGAACAATAAAAGAACATAAATGAATTAGCCTATCATTGAATTTAACCAAAAATAAGAATATAGTACTAAAATGTAGTCTATGGATAGAATATTATGAATATTGAAAACACAGCTGATAAAAGCCTCAAATGCTTCACAAATCCAAATTACACTTCACTTTTTTGTGTTGCAGCTGACTTCAACGTTTTACTTGTTAATTATCAAGCTTTAAACGTCATTACCAATTATGAACTTATTAATCAATTCATGCTAAAAAATGGTCACCAAGGACTGGTAATTTTTGATGTCCCAAAAGACTGCGATGTACTAGCATTAAAAGAGTGGCCAAATTTAAAAGGATTGTTTTACGAAGGCACTGACGAAGTACTACTTCAACAAGGATTAGAAGCCATTGAACAAGGAAAGTTATGGTTCCCTCGTGCAGTAACCGATGATTGGATGAGGCAAATGCTAGCGAGTGAACAACAAACTACGCTGCAATCAAACAACTTAACCTGCAAAGAAATGAAAGTATTAAACTTATTATTTTCTGGCTTACATTCAAGTGCAATTGCCGACACTTTATTTATAAGTGAAGCTACTGTTCGCGTCCACCTACACAAGGTTTACCAAAAAATTGCTGTGAAAAATAAGCAACAAGCATTACTTTGGTGTCAAAAAAACTTAAATAGAATTAATAGTTAAGTGGGCTTATTTGAAACCTTATTATGTCAGAATATTCACCGGCAGCTTGCCTTTCAAAATCATTTAGCTGAATTTTTAAAGGTAATAAATAAACGGTTTGCCCTGAATATGAGAATTTATGTTGTGATACGTTATTTAGTTCAAGCCAACTTCCTGCCAGATCTAGACTGTAATTAATTGCATATTTATCTCTATAGAGACTGTGTATTAATTTACCATTATTATCTGAACTTACAGATAATTGAATATCTGAATTAGTAACAACTTGTAAACTAGGTAACATAGTGTATTCCTTACCCGGTATTAGCTCTCCCAAATTAATAGTATTTGAAAATGTATTATACCCAAGTACAGAAAGACTTGTTCTAGGCACAATATTTTCTTGAATGCTATATTCTCGTTCATCTAACAACTTGCTCCCCTGATCGTATAATTTCATTTGGAGTCTATCTGTATAGACACCAGCTTTAATCGGCGTTCCTGATGGTATTAGTAATGACAATATCGTCGAAGAATTAGTAAAGCTCAACTTTAAAGTTGATGTGCTAACTAACTGACTCTGTATACTTTGCATTTGGTACGGAACACTTTGAAATTGCCCTTTTAACTGAGCTTGGTTCTCACTTGTAATCACGAGCTGTAATTGACAACTCTCATCATTAATAACGCTTATACGTAACTCTTTCTTAGAGTCTACTTGCTGTAAGGCATGGTAGCTTTCAAAATCATCATAAATATGTTCAACCTTATCGAACCTAGCAGCACATTGCGCATGAATTAAAGGCGTAAAAATAAATAGTGCTAAACCACCCAATAATAAACTTACTTTTTTATTGTACATAAATAGCTCCTTTGCGCTGTAATTGTTCACCTTCGGATACTTCAATCGTAAAATGTGACTTTTCTGCATTCTTAAGTGTAATTTCATAATTACAGGCGGTTAAACCTGTTAATGCAAATCGTCCTTTTTTATTCGTAAAAAATGTATGCTCTTTCTTACTACTATTATCTAAACAAATAGCCGTTCCAACCTGTAACGATAATGGCTTTTTTTGTTGATCGTACAGCGTTGCAATGACTGATATGTTAGCGGCAGTCCCTATTGTAATTGCATGACCCGTTCGATAAGGTGAATAAAGAGTAATAATACCAGAACCTATATCATACCCTGGCGCTAAGTTATCAATATCGACTGCAACGTTGGTTGAGGCGTATGAACTTATATCGTTCAATAAAATAGTCTCGAAGTCTTCATTATCGGCCCTATATTCATCTTCATATTGCCCCAATATAACTTTTTTTCCTTTAAGGCTAGAGTGAGGTTTTACTAAAGCGAAGCTATCGTATATGGGTTTCCCAACAGCCCAGCTCTTATCTGCAAATGCTATACTTGACGCCAAGCTTAATCGGCTCTGATGGTAAGCTGAGTCCTCATTAAATTGCTCGTAAAAACTCCCATGATCAAAGTTCATAACAAAACGATTCGCGTTATATTGAGTATTTAAATCAAAAATAGCTTCATTTTGATCATTTTTTTCAAGCCCAGCTCTTATGTTCAAAGCTCCAACATAGCGCTGATTACTATCTTGAGAGAATTCTAAACGTGTTTTGTCACGCCTAGATTGGTGAGATAATTTAGCCCGTCGAGTATTAGAAAACTTATAAGTGACAGACAACCTTACATCCCATTGACTTTCTTCAGCGAGACCCTCCCACTGCCCACCTAAACTATATCTCCATTGGCTATTATCGATCTCACCAGAAAGACTAACCCCAATTGATTTATCAAATTGAGCTTCATCATATGACCTTGATAAGCTTGTAAAAAAAGATGTTTGCGTATTATCGCCCCAAAAAAAACTATAATTAGCCTGAATATAATGCTCTCTTAAGCGAGAACTAGATTGAGAATCAGGCCGATAACCAAGGCCTGTAAAATATCTTGATGAGTATTCATAACCCACCGTAATGTCAGTGTTATTATCACTATGATTTCTATAGTTACTATAAACAATGCGATAAGCATGGCCTGTTTTTTCATTGAAACTTATCGCATTTTCAAACGCAATCTGTCCAATTTTAGCTGCATAAATATTTTTAAAACCAACCTGCTGAGAATACTCATCACCCTGTACTGCCGCACCCGCTGTCCAGCTAGGTGTAATGCCATAATCAAGATAAAAGCTGGCTAGTGGCTCGTCGTAATCATAATCTAGCTCACTACCTAAGCGTGAAGGAACGCCTAAATGAAACTCATATTCAAGTTGCCCTTGAGCAAAAAGATCTAAACCTGTCGTTACGTCAAAATCAACAAAACGCACAACTCCTGCTATATCAGTGATCCTCAAAGTAATATTATTGCTTCCTTCATTAAGGGGAATATCATCAAGAGAATATATACCTGCGGCTAAATTAAGTTTTTGTACTATCCGCTCGCCAACTAACACCTCTACAGAGGATGGACTCTCTAAGGTAAAGCTACGAGAAGCACTGGGTCTGATAGGTCTGTCAGAAACTAGCGAAAAATCATGTGAAAGCGACAAACCTAGTACCCGTGCTGTTGATTGAAAATAACTACCTGAACTATAATTATCACCGACTGATATACGTAACCCACTAAGCGGTAGGTCATGTATTATACGAGTACCTAAGCGACTAATATTTGATGAAGTAGGAGCTACTTCAGATAAATACTCCACTTCGTTTTCTAAAACCCAGTCTTCCCAGCTCACTACCATTTCAGAGCGAATAGCTAAGAGCTCATCTGTTGTGTCCTCGCCTTTATCTTGCTGATAAAAATAACTTGAATAAGCATTAACAAATCCACTTAGTTTAGCGGGTTCCGATGCTGTTAAATTCCTTGAATCAGATTTTAAACTTAGCTGTTGAGGGCGAGTCAGTGTAAGAGGTACTGATATTTCTAAGCTAAAATCACTCATATCGAATGAAATATTATATCCAAATGACTCTAATGCTTTTGTATCAATAACATTCTTATTAACTTTAGACTCTAAAGAATCAAAATCTTCTGAAAATAAAAGTCGTTCGAATGAAACTTTAATTTCACTCCATTTGAGTGATAAATTATCATTTGGGTCAACTGCAAGAGTTAATTTACCAATAGCATTTTTATTCAGTTCTGCTTCAACACTGAGTTCGATGGTTCTTTTAGACGGGTTAATTTTTGAATAACATAATTGAGTAAAGCTCAATAAAAATATGCATAATAAAACTCGCATAACTAGCGAGCCAGCACTAAACGTAGATGATTTAAACTTCCTTCCTGTAAAGATTGTGGCATAGGGACTTTTATGACACTGGTGCTATGAGGAGCAAAAAAAACATCGTATCCGTTTGCTTTTAATTGATCTTTTAAAATTCGATCGCTCAGGGTTTTATTTTTAGTGATTTTTATTTCATAATCACTTAATCGTCCTGCCCCTTTTCCTTCATTTAATACTTCAGTGACGATAAAGCCATCCTCAACATGAGGTTCTTTTATAGTCAGTTTAGGAACTAATCGAGGTTGATCCAAATGAACAATTAAATTTACATTTAACAGCATCGTAAGTTGTGACTGTTTATTTATAGACTGCTTTGCAATGGGCTGCTCAATCAAACTAACTTGATAGCTTTTATCTGTACTAGGAAGTTTTTTATCTAACCATCTAAATTGCAACTGCTGGCTTTGCCCTGGTTGCAAAAATAGCGATGGAGGGAAAACCCACAATGGAGAGTCATCTAAAGAAATTAATTTAGGCGTGCCTTGAGAAAAGTCAATTTCGTAAATTTGGATATCAAAAGCAATGTCTCTTGGTAACTGATTGTGAACCAAGCTAGAAGCGTTACTTGAACGACTATCAGGGGAGAAAGTAACCACCATAGGCGTTACTTCTACAGCAAAGGTCGGTGCAATTACAATTACATATATAAGAAAGTAACTGCATATCCGCAGCATTAAAAATTGACCTCTAGATCACTGCTTGCTGCATTAAATTTTGTTGGAATTTTTATTGAGACCTCACGGCTAGATTTTGGTAATAAAATTTTTCCAGTCAATGCTTTACTCAATTCAGTCCCTTCTAATAATAGCTCTTGATCATCGCCTTTAATAAGCCACTGTGCCTGCGATAAGCGAATATATTTATTGCCTGTATTTTCCAGAAGCACATTCCATGTTTCTGTATCTACTTGGCGTTTATTTTTAATTAATAATTTTGCCTCAGCACCTTTAGGCACCACATTAAACAAAGTTCTAAAGCTAACTGACATACCAACGCCTGATTGCCCCGCTTTCTCTAAATCAACAGATACCTGATCAATAGCTATTCGGTATGCTTTTGAGTTTTCTAACATTGGTTCACCAATATATCGAACAATTACCGACTGACTTTTCCCGGGGAGAATAATTGTAGTCATGGGAATAATTAAAAAGTCTTCTTCATTCGCTTTTAATGTTTCATCACCGTTGGGAGCAATTAGTAAATCAAAAGCTGATATCTCAATAGTTAAAGAACTATCTGAAGGGTTAGATATACGAATTGTTTGTTGTGATTGGCTACCTGATGATTCAAGCTCTGCGACCATTGGTTTAACTTGAAAAGCCAGTGTAGAATAAGAGCTGAGTAAAAGTATCATTAAAAAGATATAACGCATATAGAGTCCCTCCTGCTAAATTAAAAGGCAGTAATTACTGCCTTTTATTATGCTAATTAGTTAGCTGTTATTGCCAACATCAGCGTATCTGCATAAGTACCGGCATAAACAGGCTCTTGAGTCACAGTTAATAAAATATTACCTGTGACTCCTCCTGCAGCAAGCGTTGACGAACCAGGCTGACTTTGCGATTCTGTCTGATCATTTTGACCATTTTCAGCTGAAAGTGTAAAATTAAATGCGTCTGCAGTTAACATTGCTGTGTAGCCAACACCTTGATTTTCTTGATCAGCATTCTGTAAATGCCCTTCAGATGTCGTTAATGACATAGTAGCACCATCGGCATCGTTACATTGCAAATCAAAGCCTACGTTTTTAGTCGCACCATTTGTTAATGTTTGGAAGAATTGTGTTGTGTTAATATTACTCACTGCACAAACCGATGACACTGCACCACCAACATTAAGGTTTTCAGCAAATGCTGCGCCAGATGTTAGAGTTGCAATTGCTGATAACACGATTAACTTTTTCATTTTAATATTCCTTATCCATGTGACATATTTGTTTATATTTTATAGTTAGTGTTTACCAAACTCCACCAGATACAACCGATGGTGTCATTTCTATGCGAAGCACATCCTGGTAGCTTCCGGCATAAATTAAAGGCTCATCTAGTTTTAACTGTAATTTAGCTACGCTGTTAAATAAAATATTATCAACATCAAAATTGTACATAGATTTGAGCTCAAGTGCTGTTGCAGAAACGTCGCTTGAAACCCCCTCTATTGACCAATTAATGTTATAAGCATTTATTTGAGTACTTTGCTGATGGCGCAGGCCACCATTTTCAGATTGCATTGATACTCGCATAGGTGAATTACAATTAATCACTAGCTTTGTACTCGCAAGGCCATCTGAAGAAAACTGAAGGTTGTTATTTTGCGTAGTAAAGCCGCACACTGGTGAGATGTAACCTACCAGAGTTAAACTTACTTCATCGTTACTGTATGCATTCATTGCAAAGCAACATAATAAAAACCAAGTTAGCTTCTTCATCCGCGCCATTTCCTTTGAACAACCTCGCTAAGACAAGACTAATCCTATAATAAAATCGCCGTTTAGAAAGTTGTTATTTGCTTATGACTAGCTTTACTTATTGATAATTTCGACTACGCAGCAATATAGAATATAAACATTTGAACTAAATAACTTACGTAAAACACATAGAATTAAATGCTAACAAATCTATATGACAGCGAATACAATACTTACGGATTGTAAGTTACATTGAGACGTTATAAACAATAATTCCGAGACGTATATTTTATATCCAATCCCAATACTAAACATTTTTAAACACAAACATTCGCACCTGATTAATTTAAAAAACAAAAAAACAAAATAACATTAACTAAAAAGTTAAATAAAAACCTCAAACCGTTCTATTTATTAGATAAATACTCATTGTCCACTTATACTAACAAAAAAATCAACATGTAAATAACAAATAGGAACAACATATGAAAAGCTATCTGTAGCAGTGGCGGTATGTGCAGTTTTAGCATCTAGCTATACTAGTGCTGAGGTAAGAATTAATGGTTTTGCATCAATTATCGGTGGTAAAAGTCTGGATAGTGACAGTACTTTGTACGGTTATGATGACGATATTACCTTTAAAAATGAAAGCGTTTTTGCATTACAGTTATCTGCAGACCTACATGAGAAGCTTACTGCAACAGCTCAAATTGTAGCTCGAGGAGAAAACGACTTCGATGCAGAGTTTGAATGGGCGTATATTACATACGAATTTTCAGATGAACTGCAGCTAAGTGCTGGTAAAATGCGTGCTCCATTTTACAAATACTCTGACTTTTTAGATGTAGGCTATGCCTATCGCTGGGTACGTCCGCCAAAATCAGTATACGGTATCCCATTTTCAACTTACGAAGGTCTTAGTTTAGTTTACAGCTCGCAATTGGGTGATTGGGATTCTACGCTTCAAGGTTTTTACGGTGCATTCGATGGTGAAATTGACGTATTCGGAACAGAATTACCGGCTGAACTAAATAACTTTGGCGGCGTAAACTGGAACCTATCTTATGACTGGTTTAGTGCTCGTGTAGCATATATGGTTGCGGATACGAGTATTTCATCAGAGGATAGCGGACTCTTAGGGCTTACTGGTGCATTATCAGATAATGGCTTAACTAATACAGCGAATGATCTTATCACTGATGAAGATAAAACGACTTTCGTTGGTGTTGGTTTTTCTATTGATTATGAAAACTTTTTGTTTGATGCCGAATATACACAATTTGAGGTTGAAGACAGTATCCTACCAAAGCAGTCGCAATATTATGCATCCGTTGGTTACCGTATTGACAGTGTAATTGTTCATTTTACTTATGAAGACAATGATGACAAGCACGACTCATCTCGCTTTAATACCATTGAGTCAATACCAACCTTAAATTCGGCTGTAAATGGTGCTCTTGAGGGTCTTCGCGCACAAAGTAATGTATACACAATTGGTGCACGTTACGATTTTCATCCTTCCGCTGCATTCAAAATAGACTTTAGTCGTTTTGAAGATGATATAACTGATACCGAGACGGATGTTGTAGCTGTTGGTGTAGATCTTGTCTTTTAATTGGAGCTTACGATGAAAAAATTAATTTTAGTTAGTGCACTTTCATTGTGCTCAATTAATGTATTTGCAGAAGTTGCTGTGATTATTAATCCAAGCAATGCTAGCACAGTAGATGCTGACACAATAAAAAAGATTTATTTGGGAAAGAGTAAGTCATTTAGTAATGGCGATAAAGTTAATCCAGTAAATCAAGATGGTACATCTGTAGCCGATGAATTTAACGACAAAGTAGTGGGTAAGTCTAGCAGTCAGTTAAATGCATATTGGTCAAAGCTAATATTTACAGGTAAAGGTACCCCGCCTGAAAAACTAACAACTGACCAAGCTGTTATAGATTTTGTTGCCGCGAATGGAAATGTAATTGGCTATGTTGATAGTGCTAAAGTGACCGATAAAGTAAAAGTAATTGCTACCTTTTAGCAGTGAAATTGATATAAAAACCACCCAGAGGTTAATGCAGATAGGTTGAGAAATATTTAACTAATCGATTAACCAGCCTTCTGGTTCGTTTATAAAGGCTTCTGAATTTATTCAGAAGCCTTTTCTTTTGCAACCCACTACAACACTTTCTCTAGCCAATAGCTACGCACCCAATTCAGAAGACTTCTGTCAACTGAGTGTTACGACGTGTGCAGTTAATATTATTAACTTAATTCAGACTATGTTTATTGAGAACTCAGGGAGTATCCCTAAATAAATAGAGCAATAGTAAGCTAAAGTAGAGCATCACATATTACTAATAAAGCGAGAGTGGACATATACTAGGTATGTCAAACCAGATATCCAAACAAAAAAGCCAGTCAGCGGTTAACTAACTGGCATCAACCCTAGGGTTGATTTTTATACTGACTCAGTACTAAGCTTTACTCGATTCTAAACTTAGCTGTTGCATCTAATAGGTTATCAGATAGGTAATGTAGGTTCTTGGCTACGTCGCGTACAGCAAGTAGTGAGTCCATAGTATCTTCAAACGATACATGCATATTTGACACATTATCTACTACCATAGCTGCAACGGATGTTTGTTCTTCAGTTGCTGCTGCTATTTGCGAATTCATACCATTAATTTCTAACATTTGCTCTGCGATTTTCTCTATTGAAATACCTGTTTTTTCTGCGGCTGTAGCATTATCTGTTGCCATATCTCGTGCTGAAGTCATAGCGGCTACAGATTCATTTGCGGCAGTCGTTAATGATCCCAATAGTTCACGTATTTCATTAGTAGAATGTGCAGTGCGAGAAGCCAGTTCACGAACCTCATCTGCCACTACAGCAAAGCCTCTTCCATGTTCACCTGCTCGTGCAGCTTCAATAGCAGCATTAAGAGCAAGTAAGTTTGTCTGATCTGCAATAGACGTAATTACATTCAAAATCTGCGATACATTTTTTGTATCGTCCGCAAGCTTATTAATAGTCCCTGCAGCTCGATTAATTTCATCACTGAGCGTACGAGAAGCGGTAACTGACATCTGTACTTGTGTACGACTTTGTTCAACTTCTTTTTCAGCCGTTTCAGCAGCGTGAGAAGCGTTAGCTGCAGATTCTGATATATCACCAACACTCTGCTTCATTTCTTCCATAGATTGCTTAACAATTTCAGCATCAGTGGTTTGCTTTGTTGTAGCACGCTCAGCTTGTTCCATACCTTGAACTAGTCGTGTTGAGTTTTCCATTAAAGGCTCACATACAGCAATAACTTCAAGAACAGTTTCTCTTAGTAAGGAAATAAATGCGTTAAAATTAATAGAAACTTGGCCAATTTCGTCTTCTGAGTTAACAGATAGCTGTGTGCTTAAAGAACCATTGCCGCTTGCTAATAAACTAAGGTTGTTAGCGGCATCACTCGCAGATGAACCTATATTCTTAGCAATCCAAATAGCCATAAACAATAATAAAATTAATAAAATTAATGAAATAATGGATACAGCTAACATTAGAGTTAATGCTTCATCAGAGCGCGCTTTAGTGTTGGCAACCAGTTCAAAAAAACGATTATCCGCTTTTTGTTGAGCGCCTTTAAAACTTTCTAAAACAGATCCATATAAACTTGTTTTAAGCTGCGCTTGTTGCTGAATCTTACTAAAATCAGCAGTACCGTTAACCATACCTGTAGCAATACTTGAGGATATTTTTTCATAATCTGACAACTCATTAATAATATCGTTATTAATGTAGGAGTTATTAAGCTGCGTTATTAAGGTAATATTAGACTCTAAAGTTTAATATACCTCGTCTGCTTTAACGATAAGATCTTGCTCACCAAACGTAACCGCTTGGGTATAAAGTTCATCAAGTTTTTCTAAAAGCCCTACGTTTTGCGACGTTATTTTTACAACTTTATACGATGAGTTACTCATTTCATCGAGAGAAACCTTATTATCATTCATAGCTAAATAGTTTATCAATACGATCACTATGAAAGCCACTACCGCAATGCATGTTATTGCATGTATTTTTTTTGTTATGCTTAGGTTTTGAAAAGAGAAGCCTGAAGCCATACTGTGCTACCTTATTTTATTGTCTATATCTATTATCGGCTTGATATCTATAAGTGTGAGCTAAATTTGTAATATTTCTAGTTTTTTCTAACAAATAGAAGAAATATTTAACAATAAACACACATCACTCATAAAACAATCACAATAAATTACAGATACAAAAAAACCAGTAACATCACTGCTACTGGTTTCTAAATTTGGTGCGGATGGGGGGACTTGAACCCCCATGCCCTAAAGCACCACCCCCTCAAGGTGGCGTGTCTACCAATTCCACCACATCCGCATTTTTTAAGCTTTCGCTTAATTGTTAAACATGTGATTTATTTGAGGACTATAAATCGTTTAACGATAGCTTTACGCTAAATTAGTTTGGTACGTCAGAGCTTTGCTCTTTAGTAGATGTTACTGGAACATCTTCTTCAATAGGAACTACTGTTTCTACTGCTGGAGCTGCTTCTAGGTTTTCCCATTCGTCAGTCTTTTTAATTTGACCAGCAGTTAGGTTTCCTAACACAATGCTTAATACAAAAAATACCGTTGCTAAGCTTGTGGTTGTTTTTGTCATAAAGTTACCTGCACCTGACGAACCAAAAACTGTGCCTGATGCACCAGCGCCAAATGAAGAACCCATATCTGCGCCTTTACCTTGTTGAATTAAAACCATTCCAACTAGAGCCAAAGCCACAACTAAATAAACTACTAATAAAATTTCGTACATCTTATACAGTCCCTTTTGCACTGTTACAGATTGCAGTAAAAGATTCTGCTTTTAGACTTGCGCCGCCAATTAAGCCGCCATCTATATCTGTTTGTGCAAATAATAATTCGCTATTTTTTTCATTAACGCTACCACCATATAAGATGGTAAGCCCTTGTGCTAAATTGCTATCAAGTGATGCAATTTTGTCACGGATAAATTTATGAACAGTTTGTGCCTGCTCTGGCGATGCAGTCTTACCTGTGCCTATGGCCCAAACGGGCTCGTATGCTATCACAGAATCTTTCAGTGCTGCTACACCTAATTTCTCTATTACTGCATCAATTTGTGCAGCAACTACTTGTTCGGTTTGGCCGTTTTCTTGCTCACTTTCGCTCTCGCCTACACATAATATTGGTGTTAACCCAACTTGCTGTGCTCTAGCAAACTTTTCAGCGACTGTTGCATTACTTTCGTTATAAATACTGCGGCGTTCAGAATGACCAACGAGTACGTAAGTTGCACCTAAATCTTTTATAAGCTGCGCATCAACTTCACCAGTAAATGCGCCAGGTGTATTTTCAGAAACAGTTTGAGCTCCTGTAGAAACACCGCTAGCTACCATTGCTGGTACAAGTGGGAATGGAGGAAATAAAACAATGTCCATCTCTTGTGATTTTACATCGTTAATAGCATCAGACATTTGTTTAACTAACTCTAAAGAGCCATTCATTTTCCAGTTGCCTGCGACCATCGCCTTGCGTATTGCCATTATCCACTCCACATTAGAAAGCGGGCGAGATATTAACTTTTCTCGCCCAAAGTTACAAGAGATTATTGTTATTAATCAGTTTGTTTGCTCATAGATTCTACAACAGCTGCAATTTTTTGAGCGCTGTCTATTACAATCTTTTCTTGCTCGGCTTCAACCATAACACGAACCACAGGTTCAGTGCCTGACTTACGCAGTAAAACACGGCCTTTATCGCCTAAAGCAAGCTCTACTTCTGCTACAGCTGAAAGCACTTCTGGTGCTTTTGTCGGGTCAGTTCCAGCTGTATAACGCACGTTAATCATCTTCATTGGATACTTGGTAAAACCAGCGCCTAAGTCTTGCAATGTACGATTTTGTGCAACCATAGCAGCAAGTACTTGTAAGCTTGAAATAATACCATCACCCGTGCTAATTAAGTCTAGATTCAGTACATGGCCTGAGCTTTCACCGCCAATTTTCCAGCCTTTTTGCTGTAGTAATTCCATAACATAGCGATCACCCACTTTACTGCGAGCAAACTCGATACCTTTTGCTTTTAAAGCGTTTTCAAGGCCCATGTTAGACATAACAGTACCAACTACACCACCACCCAAATTATCATCTTGGGCTGCTTGGCAAGCAATAATATAAACCAGATCATCACCATCAAAAACACGGCCATTATGATCAACCATCATCACGCGGTCACCATCACCATCGTATGCAATACCTACGTCGGCTTTAAGTTCAAGCACTTTACGTTTAAGGGTATCTACGTGGGTAGCGCCACATTCATGGTTGATATTAACGCCGTTAGGCTCACACGCATGTGTTATTACTTCTGCGCCAAGTTCACGCATAACAGAAGGTGCAATATGATAAGTAGCGCCATTTGCGCAATCGACAACAATCTTAAGACCTTCTAAAGACAGGCCTTGCGGGAACTGGCTCTTACAAAACTCTATATAGCGGCCATCCGCACTGACTAAACGCGATGCTTTGCCTAATTTATCTGAAGCAACACATGTCATTTGCTCATCAAGCATCGCTTCAATTTCAAGTTCTACTGCATCATCAAGCTTTAAGCCTTGACCATTGAAAAACTTAATACCGTTATCGTAATACGGATTATGTGAGGCACTAATTACAATACCTGCCTCAGCACGAAATGTTTGCGCTAAATAAGCAACGGCCGGTGTAGGCATAGGACCCAATAATACAACATCAATACCAGCAGCAATTAAACCAGCCTCAAGTGCGGTTTCAAGCATATAGCCCGAAATACGCGTATCTTTACCAATAATTACTTTTTTAGTACCACTTTGCGATAATACACGCCCAGCAGCCCAGCCTAGCTTCATTGCAAATTCAGGGTTTATTGGAGCAGCGCCTACAAGTCCACGCACGCCATCGGTGCCAAAATATTTTCTTTCTTTCATTGTGAAATTCCTTGTTCGCAGGCTTGATATACACCAAGTACATCTGCGGTTTCTTTTACGTCATGTACACGAATAATTTTTGCGCCATTTTGCGCTGCGATTAACGCACCCGCTAAGCTGCCCGCTAACCGTTCATTTGTATTTCTGTTTAATAAATTACCTATCATCGATTTACGAGATAATCCGGCCAATAATGGCAAACCTAATTTATTAAAATCGTCAAATTTAGCCAATATTTGATAGTTATGACTAAGCGTTTTTCCAAATCCAAAACCTGGGTCTAGAATAAGTCGTTCAAACTTAATCCCAGCTGTTTCACATGCTTTAATACGTTCACTAAAAAACATACTTATATCTGCAAACAAATTATCGTAATGAGGTGACGATTGCATGCTCCGGGGCTGCCCTTGCATATGCATTAAACAAATTGCTACATCTTCATACTGCGCAACCGTTTCTAAGGCGTCTATTTCTTGTAAAGCTCTAACATCATTGACTATATCTGCCCCTGCAAGTATTGCTTGTTCCATTACCTGTGCTTTACTGGTATCAATTGAAATAACGCAATCACTGTGCTGACGTATCGCTTTAATAGCGGGGATTACTCGAGCAAGTTCATCTTCTAAGCTAACATCTGGCGCGCCTGGGCGAGTAGATTCTCCCCCTATATCTAAAATTGTCGCACCGTCATCTAATAATTGCATTGCGCGTTTTAGCGCTATTTTGGGATCTAAAAACTGCCCACCATCAGAAAATGAATCCGGCGTTACATTTAGTATTCCCATAATAACGGGCTTTTCAAGATTAAGCGTACGCCCTCTCGGAAGCTTTAATATGTTAGTCATTGCCAACCTTTATTCTTTTTCTAAGTAGCTGATACAAAAAAGCCCCGAAGTTCGGGGCTTTCATTACTATTTTAACGATTATTCAGCTTTGTCATCAAGGTTTGTTTCATCTTTTTTTGATGAATCATCAGTCTTTTGACTTTCATCAGCAACTGGTTCTTGAGGTTCTTCCGCTTTTACCGGTTTAGCTTCATGACGGTCATGTGCATCACGCGGTTCACGTACTGGTTGGCGTGCCATTAAATCATCAATTTGCTTAGCATCAATAGTTTCGTATTTCATTAACGCATCTTTCATTGAGTGAAGAATATCAATATTTTCTTTTAATATTTCTTCTGCTCTTTGATAGTTACGATCTGAAAGTAATCGAACCTCTGCATCAATTACTTTTGCCGTGTCGTCCGACATGCTAGATGAACGACTACCGCCACCACCCATATACATTTCGTTCTGATCTTCAGCGTAAAGTAACGGGCCTAGTTTTTCACTTAAACCCCAATGTGTAACCATTTTACGCGCTATATCTGTAGCTCGTTCAATGTCATTACTTGCACCCGTTGTTACTTTATCTGCACCGTAAATAAGCGCTTCAGCAATACGGCCACCATAAAGGCTAGAAATCATTGATTCTAAAAGCTCTTTTGAATGACTAACACGATCCTGCTCAGGTAAATACATTGTTACACCCAGCGCACGGCCACGTGGAATAATAGATACTTTATAAACTGGATCATGTTCTGGCACCATACGACCAACAATTGCATGGCCAGCTTCATGGTACGCTGTCATTGCTTTTTCTTGCTCGCTCATCACCATGGTCTTGCGCTCTGCGCCCATCATGATTTTATCTTTAGCAGCATCAAATTCAGCCATACTTACAACACGTTTATTACCACGTGCTGCATAAAGTGCAGCTTCGTTTACTAAGTTTGCTAAATCCGCGCCAGAGAAACCTGGAGTACCACGTGCTATAAGAGCAGCTTCTACGTTATCGCCTAATGGCACTTTACGCATGTGTACTTTAAGTATTTGCTCACGACCACGAATATCAGGTAAACCTACTTCAACTTGACGGTCAAAACGACCTGGACGAAGTAATGCAGGGTCTAATACATCTGGTCGGTTAGTTGCTGCGATAACGATAATACCTTCATTACCACCAAAACCATCCATTTCTACTAGCATTTGGTTAAGCGTTTGCTCACGTTCGTCGTTACCGCCGCCCATACCGGCACCACGTTTACGACCAACAGCGTCAATCTCATCTATAAAGATAATACAAGGCGCCGCTTTTTTAGCTTGCTCAAACATGTCACGTACACGTGACGCACCAACACCCACAAACATTTCAACAAAATCTGAACCAGAAATTGTAAAAAATGGCACTTTAGCTTCACCAGCAACAGCCTTCGCAAGTAACGTTTTACCGGTACCTGGAGGACCAACCATTAGTACACCTTTAGGAATACTACCGCCAAGTTTTTGAAACTTAGAAGGATCTCGTAAAAAGTCTACCAGCTCAGTAACATCTTCTTTCGCTTCATCACAACCTGCAACATCAGCAAACGTTGTTTTAATTTGATCTTCACTCATTAAGCGAGCTTTACTCTTACCAAATGACATAGCGCCTTTACCGCCGCCACCTTGCATTTGACGCATGAAGAATATCCATACACCTATGAGCAGTATCATCGGGAACCAAGAAATAAATATACTTGCTAAGAATGATTGTTCTTCAGGTTGTACACCCTTCACATTTACATCATTTTTAAGTAAATCATTTATTAAGTCTTCATCGTACATTGGCATCGTTGTTTGAAAACGCTCACCACTGCTCTTAGTACCAGTAATATTTCCTGTACCGCGGTCGATAACAACTTCTTGTAAAGAGCCACTGCGGACATCTTTTACAAATTGAGTGTAACTTGTTTGACGATCAACTTGCTCGCCGCCATTAAAGCTCTGAAAGACTGACATCAGCACAACTGCAATCACCAGCCATAGTATTAAATTTTTCGCCATATCGCTCAAGGGGTTAACCTCTTGTATCCAATTAATTTAAATTCAACTAAACGCCAAGCAACTGTACTACAGTTTGTATCCAGTCGCTACTATATATACTTCCCGAGAACGGGCACGTGAGGCATCAGGTTTGCGTATTTTCACTGCTTTAAAACTATTACGTACATCTTGCAAGTATTGATCAAAGCCTTCTCCTTGGAAAACTTTAACAATAAATGCGCCATTTTTCTTTAGTACTTGACTACACATATCCAGCGCAAGTTCTACCAAATACATACTACCCGCTTGATCTACTGAGTTATTGCCACTCATATTTGGTGCCATGTCAGAGAGTACCACATCAACATTTTTACCATCAATACGTTTTAACAACGCATTTAATACAGCCTCCTCACGAAAGTCACCTTGTAAGAAGTCAACACCCGCAAGTGAATCCATCGGTAATATATCACACGCGATCACTTGGCCTTTGTCACCTACTTTTTCAGCCAAATATTGAGACCAACTTCCTGGAGCTGCCCCTAAATCAACAACTGTCATACCTGGACGAAGTATTTTATCTCTATTTTGTACTTCATCTAATTTAAAAACCGCTCGGGAACGCCAGCCTTTTTTTTGCGCTTCTTGAACATATTTATCATCAAAATGTTCTTTCAGCCATCGCTGTGAACTGGCTGACTGTTTTTTATTTGTCATAAATTAACACGCAACTAATTAGTAATATTCTCTAGATGGCGTTAGAATACCCTTAATTCAAGCCATATTCAGCAAAATTTGTATAAACATGACATTATCAAACAAACAAAAGCAATTTTTAAAAGGTCAGGCACATAGCCTTAAGCCTGTAGTTTTACTAGGTTCTAACGGTTTAACCGAAGGCGTAGTAGTAGAAATTCAAAGTGCATTAGAAATTCACGAATTAATCAAAGTTAAAGTTCCAACTGACGATCGTGAAACAAAAGCACTAATTTTTGAAGCAATCGTACGTGAAACTGGTGCGACTAAGCTACAAACGATAGGTCACACTATTGTGCTTTATCGTCAAAGCGTTGAGAAAAAAATACATTTACCGCGTAACTAATTATTCCTGTTAAAGGATTTAGTGCGTTTAAATTAAAAAAACCAGCTTAATGCTGGTTTTTTATTATTTAACGTTTTAAATCAAAAACTCATTTTATGATGGGTTACATCATATTCACTGCCATTACTACTGGGCTTCTTATTCAATATAAAGTACTGAGTAAATTGTGTTTCACTCATTGCTGGCACTTTTTCATTCGAAAGTAGCTCGGCTAGTTGCGGTGTTGTATTACTGTGCCCAATAACAACAACTACACCTTTTAGTTTTAGTAACTCATTTTTTAAATCACTTAGCTCACCTGCGTTATACACATTTACGTCGGTATTAAAATATGCCTGCAAAGGGGCCGCTGTTTGTAACGTGCGTTTATAGTTGCTGCTGAAAATATGTATATTTTGATACTCTTTGAAAAAAGTAACTAAATTATTTGCACGTGCCTTTCCCACCTCTGAGAGCGCTGGATTTTTACCCGTTAACTTTTCGCTATGACGAAACAAATATATCTCATCAGGTGCTGCAAACACTAAACTACAATTGAATGACATGACTAAAAAAGTGATTACTAATATTATTTTATTATTCATGTTTTTTTACCTCGTTTGTATTCTAGTAGCCTGTCGATAAATTCAGTCGTTAGTTCATTGATTACGCCGGTTTCAGCATTAACTATTAAGCTAAAACCAATATTTAAGTGAGGAAATACAACCACATCACTTCTATAACCTTGCACCCAGCCA
Source organism: Pseudoalteromonas arctica A 37-1-2 (assembly GCF_000238395.3). GTDB lineage: Bacteria > Pseudomonadota > Gammaproteobacteria > Enterobacterales > Alteromonadaceae > Pseudoalteromonas > Pseudoalteromonas arctica. Next base: position 1,127,402 of record NZ_CP011025.1, on the reverse strand, counting down.
CTATGATAGTAAAGTGTTTCATCAGCATAGTTATAAACGCGCCAACCTAACCCGTAATAAGCTTCATTAAGGTGTTTTTTCCACACCCTGCGATGCATTTCTTTTTTTGTATGTGTATAAGGGCGTGTTTGTTTTGCTAGAGTATCCAATGATAAAACATCAGGATATTGGCCCAGCTGCGCTCTTAACCAAATAGCCATATCACTTGCGCTAGCGTTCACACCCGCTGCAGGTCCCACTTTATAATAATTTTTTTTAAGCTTAGCGCTATACCAACGCTTTTTACCCCGCACATGAGGTAGAGCATAATTATTGTCATGCACCATTTGTTCAAAACCTAAGCTCGCATCACTCATTTTTAATGGCTCAAAAATAGCTTCTCGTAACCACTGTCCGTAACTTTTATCGGTGCTTTGTAATATCACATCGCCTATAAGACTAAACATAACGTTTTGATAGCCATAACATTCGCCGGGTTTGCAAATTGGTTTGACGCTAAGCAGCTTTTCAACAATACCTGGGTAATCCATACGAGATTCAATTAAATTGTCGTATGCATTAGGAACTAATCCACTTGAATGGCTTAAAAGATGAAACACCTTTAAATCATCTTGATAAACAGTCCCTTTAAAATCAGTTATGTATTCGCTAACAGGTTTATCTAATTCCAGTAGGCCGTTAGCAGCCAATTTAGCTGATAACGAGCCTGCAAATGTCTTCGAAACAGACGCGAGTCTAAACCGAGTATGCTTATTAACTTTTTGTCCACTTCGTGATTTAGTTACGCCCATGGTGTGGATGTAGTCTGAGTTGTTTATATTTACAATCGAAAGCGCTGCACCGGGTATACCTTTACTTTTTAATTTTTTTTGTGCGTAACGGCCGTACTTTTTTACAAATGCATCCCAATCAGGATCCGCTTTTGCTGCAAAACCCACAGAACTAAACAGCAAACACAAAGCAGATAGGCAATACGATAAAGAGTTGAGATACTTCATTTTTTATAAAATTTATCTTTTTAACTACATCTGCGCAGATAATATCATGAAGTTTTGTTTGTACTAACGTACAATACGACGATTATTTGGTTTTAAGCGAGTGTTTAGTACTTATGCGTTTTTTAGTTGTGTCACTTTTTATTTTATTATCAACTGGTTGTGCTATTACAAAGCAACCGGCCGAACCACTGGATATGCCATTAAAGCCAACATTAAAAAGTCAGACCTATCAACTTGAGTACACTACAGAGCACTCATCTCCAAAAGTTAAATCGGTTCAACTTCCTGCACATAAAGTAGTTAGAAACCAAACAGTAAAAATCATTACCGATAAGGCAAGCGTAACCGATAAACTTCTATCGCAAATTAGCCAAGCACTGAACGATAAACAACTAAAAGTAACAACTAAAAATAACAGTGACTACACACTGACTATTCAGCAACTCGATCTAACTTTCACAGACGATACTAAGTACGCAATAAAGCAACCAGAGAAGCCATTTAATTTATATTCAAATGTTGCCCAGCAATACCCAACACAGCAGTGCGCTGCAATATTTGCACAAGTTAGTATGCGTCTCACGCACAAGTCATCGGGTGATGTTGTTTGGTTTGCTAAATCTTCAATCGACAGCGCAAGTTTTCATCGTGAACCACTAATTTACAATTTCACTGAAGAGCAAAAAATCACAAATGAGCTTGAGGTTGTCGCTTTTATTCATCAGCAAAACACTGACGAGGCCCGTATTGAAAGACTTGGCAAAGATATTCAAATCCCTCAGTACAAAACGTTGTCAAAACTATCTAGCCTTACCAAACTTAGCGGTCCATGTAACAGAACAGAAGTAAGTGCATTAACACCTATGATGCAGTTTTACTTGAGTAGTATATTAATCGATAAAATTAAAGTTCAGTAAATTAGGGTCTGTTGATCTTTACGGATTAAAATTTGTTCAAACTAGGGGCTATTTAATCGCGGCGCGAGGTTTGTAACCTAGTGGGCTCGGTAACTGCTCCTGCGTTACCCTACTGGCTTACATCCATGTAAGAATAAGTAAAAACCGAGTAACAAAGAGTAAATAGCCCCTAGGAAGAACCCTTTGGGCAGCGCCTGTTTGGCATTAATGCTACGTTATCGCCCATTTGTGGGGAATAGCCACACTGCATAGGCTCTGCCTTGCCTAAATACCAAACAGACTGCTGCAAATTTAACCTTGAAAGATCAACAGACCTAACACTTACTACATTTTTTTACAGATTAAAGGAACGAATTAACAATATACTACGCTTAATAACAAATAATAATTAGGCCCTAAGGGATGAGAAACGCTTTGCTTAACCATACTTTACTGAGCATAACACTGCTTTTTTGCTGCATTTTTAGCACGTCGAGTATGGCAAGTAACCGCTATTATGCAGATAATACGTTAGAGCCAACCCAAGGCTTTGCGTGGGATTGGAGTGCTGGTGCGGGCTTTTATATTGAAGATTCTTACCTTGTCGGCATTGAGTCTTACGATAAAGGCGTTGAGCTCGACTTAAGTCTTGCTGTTTCCTACGATAAATTTTATCTTGATTTCGATCACAATCAACTCAGTGGCGGCCTTGTAATAGGCTACAGTCTTATAGATAAATTTGATTGGGGCCTAGATATATTAGGCACAAATACTCAAGCTGGATTTGACGAAAAAGGCCTCGGATTTTATAACCATGGTGTTATAAAAGAACTCCAAGGTATAAAAAAACGTAATTACGACTTTGACGTCGGCCTTCGACTTTCTCGTCGATTTGAAAATTCTCAATTCTCTTTTGAATACCTTCATGATGTATCTGGCGCGCACAATGGCTGGGTTATAAACAGCTTTTTTAGTCACATTTTACCATGGCGAAACTGGGAGTTTAGATCTGGTGTTGGTTTAAGCGCCTACTCTGCTGACTTTACCAATTATTACTTTGGCATTGATAGCGATGAAGCCACCAGCCTTCGCCCGATTTATAGCAGCAATGCCAGTACTAGTATTATTTTTGAGTTCCATGCTGAGTACCCAATAAGCCAAGATTGGGTGTTTTTATCCGGCTGGCTTACCACATGGTTTTCAAAAGAGATTGACGACAGTCCAATTATTTCCCAAGGATATCAACACAAAGCCAAGGTAGGCCTACGTTATGTATTTTAGATGGATCTGTGTATTACTGATCTTCCCCAGTACTTTTACTGTTAAAGCTCAGGAACCTCCTGAAGCACTCATAGCAGTTCCCGATACCTGCGTTGCATTGCGCGAAGGGCGAAATTGCTATGCTGACGTTACGCTAACGTGGGAGCAACCTATCATTGGTAATTACTGCCTACGTGACGCCACCTCAAAGTACATAATGCAATGTTGGCTCAAGCAACAGAGCGGTACTTTTAATTATGCATTTGATTCACAGCAAAGTATTTCATTTGAACTATTTGACAGCAATACCTCTAAAATAATTAGTATTGCCGAAGTAAAGCTTCAATGGGTATATCAAAACAGGCAAAAAAAGCGCCGCTGGCGACTATTTTAATACCAATCGCATTAAGGATATTTTCATGGATAACTATGGCACTATTTTACTCGTTGAAGACGATGTATCACTTGCTCAATGGGTTGCTGAATATTTAACAGAGCAAGGCTACACAACGCATGTTTGTCACAGAGGTGACGAAGTAATTAGCCAAGTCAAAACGTTAAATCCAAATATCGTGCTCCTTGATATTATGCTTCCAGGGCAAGATGGTATAAGCGTGTGTAGAGAACTTCGTAGTTTTTATAATTCGCCCATTATAATGCTCACCGCACGCGATGAAGAAATGGATGAGGTCATTGGTCTAGAAGTAGGTGCAAGCGACTACATAATGAAACCTGTACGCCCTCGTGCATTGCTAGCGCGTATAAAAGCAGCCCTTCGCCAAAATAATGAGCCAAATACTCCACACGTTAACGAGAGTGTTATTAATGTTGGTGCGCTTAGTATTGATACCGAATCTAGAAATGTAAAACTCAACGAGCAAGACGTAAACATATCAAGTGCTGAGTATTTACTGCTTCATTACCTTGCGAGCAATGCAGGCCAAGTGGTCTCGCGTGACGCTGTATTTAAAGCAACCAAAGGCAGAGAATACGATGGGCTTGATAGAAGTGTTGATGTACTTATTTCTGCACTTCGTAAAAAGTTTAATGATGATCCACAAAACCCTGAAAAAATTAAAACTATTTGGGGCCGTGGATATTTACTTGTTTCTACTGCGTGGTAATAAAGTGATGAATAAATAAATGAAAAAGTTTTATATATCGCTTCTAGGCAGTGCACTTTTATCTATTGTGGTATTGGGCTGGCTTATTGATGCTTTTAGTCAACAAGCGCATACCCCACAGGATGAATTTAGTCAGCAAAGTAAAATGATCATGGGTTTTAGCAAGCAGTTAGCTAACATACCCACATCTGAGCGCAGCGATTATGTAAAACAACTGGCGCTAGAGTTTGATGTTTTAATTGATTACAAACCTAATGAATCACTTGCTTTACCGCCTTCTTTATTATTACAAATGCACACGCCGGGTGGGCTGATTTTAGAAGATCAGCAAGGCTTTTATATGCTTTATAGCAGCGCTGTTTTAAATCCTTTTCACTTATCAATGCGTTTAGATAAAATTTTTGATAGCGAGCAACATAACGACATTATATTAACCTTACTCTTTTACGCAGGCCTATGTGTATTTATGGGGTTTATTATTGCGCCCTTAGCTAAACGATTAACCGTGTTAAATGAAGCCGCTAAAAAGTTTGCCTCTGGTAATGTTAAAGCCCGAATAAAAGTATCGCATTTTACTTACATAAAAGACGTAGAGCTTACCTTTAACCGCATGGCCAGCCAAATAGAGAAGCTTGTCGCCGAGAACAAGCTAATGGCCTCAAGTTTATCTCATGATATACGCACCCCTATCGCGTGCCTGCGATTTGGTTTAGATGCGGCATTAGATAGCCATGATGAGCAAAAAGTAAAACAGTATTTAACCCGTATGGAAAATGATTTAGACCATATGGAATCGATGCTTAGTAGCTATTTAGCATTTGCGACTTTAGAGCAAAATGCTAATAAGCTGACCTATTCATCAACAAACATTAAGTCCTACCTTGAAGATATTTTAGTGCAACTTGCACCTAAGCTTGAAATGCAAATGCTCAACGTACAACTCAATAGTACCGATAAAATAATAAATGCAGATCTTCACTGGCTTGCTCGCGCAATTACTAATTTATTAACTAACGCATGTGATTTTGCAAGCCAACATATTTACTTAAGCGCAAAGTTACACGAGCAACAGCTTATAATAACGGTAGAAGATGACGGCCCGGGTATCGCTCGAGAAAATTTTAGTAATGTATTTAGCCCATTTTTTAGGGAAGAAGATCACCGTAACAGAGCTGATAAAAGTTACGGCCTTGGTCTAGCTATTGTTGAAAAAGTAGCCGACTGGCATCATGGCAGTGTTAAAGTAAGTAAAAGTACCCAGCTAGGTGGTGCGTGTTTTACTCTCACTATTGCACAGCATCATAATTCGTAAAGCAATAGTTACAGACTGTAATTAACAATTATTAAACAAAATCAACTCGTTATTTTAAACGACTCGATAACAACAATTAAAATCGATGGTTATAACACACACTTTACTTATTAAATTGTGCTAGATCAGCAAATAAGCACTTTTTATTTTTTAACATTTCCAGTAGATTGTCACCGCCGTCACACAATAGAGAAGTACAATAATATGAGCGCAGTTAGAGGCGAGTTCAGCTCTCGCTTTGGTTTTATTATGGCCGCCGCGGGTTCTGCCGTTGGTTTGGGCAATATTTGGGGATTCCCTACACAAACAGCAAGTAATGGCGGTGCTGCATTTTTAGTCGCATATTTAGTGCTTGCGTTCTTTTTAGCCTACCCCGCTTTAATGGCTGAACTTATGATTGGTCGTCACGGCCAAGCAAACGCGGTTTCATCACTTCAAAAAATATCTAATAAGCCATGGCAAAAACACTTTGCCTTTATTGTTGGTTTTGGCGGTATTTTATGTGCTGGCTTTATATTAAGTTTTTACGCGATTGTTGCCGGTTGGATGCTCAGCGCTACAGCTGAACCCATAGCTACTCTTGTCGGTGCCGACACAGCATCGACATGGTTAAGTGAGCAATCACTTACCCGAAACATCATATTCACTCTCATCTTTATCGTACTAACTGTCGCTATTATCAGTAGAGGCGTTGAGAACGGTATTGAAAAATGGTCAAAACGTTTAATGCCCGCTCTTTTGGGGATTTTATTTGCACTTATTACTTATGTAATGACCCAAGATGGCGCAATGGAGGGTTTAAAGGCTTACTTAGTTCCTGATTTTTCGTCTATTTTTGACGCAAAACTATTAGTTAGCGCACTAGGACAAGCTTTTTTCTCTTTATCGCTAGGTACTAGCGTAATGATTATTTACGGCTCGTACATTAGCAAAAAAGAAAATCTTGTTTCTTTAGGTGCCTATGTAACCCTTATTGATGTATTTATAGCCTTTGTAGCGGGTTTACTGATTATTCCGGCGATGTATGTAGCGCAAGCTCAAGGCGTTGAAATATTCTCGGCCTCAACAGGTAAATTACTCTCTGAAGATACGTTAGTATTTCAGGTACTCCCTGCTTTATTTGATGGAATGGGCGAAGTTGGCTTATTTGTGGGCTTTTCATTTTTTGCGTTAATGAGTATTGCCGCTTTAACGTCATCTATTTCAATGTTAGAGGCGCCAGTATCATACACTGTAGAACGCTTTGGGATGAAACGCGTTCAGGCAACCTGGTTGATTGGAGCTTTAATTGCTATCGTTAGCATTATAATTGTGTGTAACCTTAGCAGCTTATTTGGCTTAGTGATTACTTTAACTACAAAAGTAGCTCAACCTTTGCTTGGCCTGATGTGTTGTATATTTGTAGGCTGGATTTGGTACAGAAGCTCATTACTTAAAGCAATTAAAGAAGGTAATCCTGAGGTCCATAACACATTGTTTTGGAAAATATGGCCTTGGTATACCAAGTTTGTGTGTCCACTTGCTATTGGTATGGTGTTTTTACACTCACTCTTGAGCTAAATAATACCTTAACCTTAAAATAGTCTTAAATTAAAATAGCCCACATTAGTGGGCTTTTTTATAGCTGCTTAAATTGGATTTATTTAGTGAGTTTTAAAATCATATCTTGATGAGGTATACCGTCTTCTAAATATTCACTTTTATAATCCTCAAAGCCAAAAGAGCGGTAAAAATCAAGTAAGTAAGTTTGTGCACCTATATAAATATCTCGCTCAGGCCATTGTGCTTTGCAGCAGTCTATAGCTTTAGTAATAAGTAAAGTAGCATACCCATTACCACGCGCTCCTTCACTCACTAGCACGCGACCTATTGCGCTGTATTGCTCACTTTTGTCATAACAACGCGCATAAGTTTGTAGTTGCTCATTATCCAATGTATATAAATGCTGTGTATTTAAAGCAATATCTACATCATCAAGTTCAGGGTAAGGACATTTTTGCTCTACAACAAACACATCAACCCGCCCACGCATAATAATAAAAAGAGTCTGTGTATCAAGAGCGTCAAACTGCTCACATTTAAACTGCATATTAAATCCTATAAGCAAAAAACCCAGCTTAGGCTGGGTTTATTAAAATCACTCGCTAGCTTAGTTAGCTTATCTAAGTAAATAAGCGCTCTAGCTGATCACACAACTGCGATAGATTCACATGATCGTGCTCTATGGTCAAATCTACATAACCATCGCCTTTAAAGGCTCTGTCTAGCTCTATAAGCACATGTGTTTTATGTGCCTCTGGTACAAACGATAATTCAATCTCCTGAATGCCAAATAAGCTGCGGCTATTAGGTTTATACTCAAGTTCTTGGTAACACCCAGATAATGACTGAAAAGTTGAAGCCCGTAAGTGGCCTTTTTCTACGTCAGCTTTCATTAAACTAAAACCTAACTTTTCCATCGCTTGCATACACGTTTTAACCGCTTCATTAGGGTAAATGTGTAAATGGTCTTTATCTGTTGGGTCAAGTGCTAAGTCTATATCTAGGCCTGTTTCTAGCCATACATGTGATTGATTATAACCTGCATTAATTTCTGTAATAGGTGTTTCAGAATGAAGACGTGCTTCAAAAGGGATGTTTTTAACTTCGCCTGGCTCAATTGTACCAATATCTGTAATTCGCCATTGCTCAATTACATGATTAGTAAAATAATCGCCATCATCACCCGCAACTTTAACACGAGTCATTAATAATAAATCTAAGCCTGCGATATCTTGGCTAACATCCCCTGCTGTGATAACTATTTGTGCGTTAAAAAGTTGACCTGGTTGTAGGTGTTCAGTTTCTAAAATAGTGTCTACTTTTGCAGCACCAATACCTACCGACGCTAAAATCTTTTTAAACATATCTCTCTCCTTAAGCTGAGCTGCTCTATTATTTGCTCTGGCTTAAACTTCTTCGTTATCGCATCTTAACCATATTTAAAAGCTAATGTCAGTGAAAAAATGTTATTTACATACTATTTACGATTAAATAAGTGTTTAATGCGTATTTTTCATACGCAGCAAGGCAAGTAATTGATTAGACGCGTTCATTTTTAGGTCTATTATATTTTCAATGGCATAAATTTTTCGTTACACTGCAACACCAAATGAAGTGATATTAAGAATTATGGAACTAATCTATTTTGCTGCCGCGTTTGTTTGTGGTTTTGCCGTTTATCAATTAAAACTACCTCCTCTTATTGGATTTTTATTAGCAGGCTTTGCTTTAAATTTATCGGGATATAAAAGTACAGAGTTGCTCGATACAATTGCAGCACTTGGCGTAACCCTTCTTCTTTTTAGTATTGGCTTGAAACTTAAAGTTAACAGTTTAATTAAACCTCAAGTTTGGGCACCTGCAACATTGCATATCATTTTTAGCAGTGCGTTATTTAGTGGTTTTATGCTGTTACTTGGCGTATTCGCTATTCCACTATTTGTTGATTTAAGTTGGCAAAGTGCTTTATTAGTTGGGTTTGCGCTTAGCTTTTCAAGTACTGTATTTGCAGTAAAAGTGCTTGAAGAACGCGGGGAAATGGCAAGCTTACACGGTAAAATAGCCATTGGTATATTGGTAATGCAAGATATCTTTGCTGTTATCTTTTTAGCTATTAGCACCGGCAAAGTCCCAAATTTATGGGCAATTGCACTAATAATTGCTTTGCCTTTATTACGACCTGTAATGTATGGCGTGTTGAACCGATCTAAACATGGTGAACTATTACCATTGTTTGGTTTTTTCTTTGCTCTAGTTGCTGGTTATCATGCATTTGAATTTGCAGGCCTAAAAGGCGATTTAGGTGCATTAATAATAGGAATGATGTTTGCCCCTCACAAAAAGGCAGGCGAGCTATCAAAATCCCTACTTAATTTAAAGGACATATTGCTAGTTGGCTTTTTCTTAAGTATTGGTTTGAGCGCAGAGCTAACCACTAACTCCTTGATTGTTGCTATTATACTTATTTTAGTATTACCCGTTAAAATAGCGCTTTATTATGTGTTCACTAATATATTTAAACTACGCGCGCGTACATCATTACTTACTGCTTTTAGCTTATCTAACTACAGTGAGTTTGGTTTAATTGTATGTGCAGTGGCTGCAACTACAGGCATGATCACCTCTGAGTGGCTAGCTGTAATGGCAATTGCTGTTTCTATTACCTTTATAATTGCCTCCCCATTAAATAAACGTTCAAACGAGTTGTACGTAAAAATAGAGCACTGGTTATTAAAGTTCGAAAGCAAAACTCGTTTAGCTGAAGAGCTACCTGTTAACCTTAACGATACTAGAATAGTCATTTTTGGTATGGGACGGATTGGTACTGGTGCTTATGAGACTATCAACGCGACTCACCCAAATGTTGTTGCAGGTATAGATATAAAACCTGAGGTGGTAGATAAGCACGTAAACAGAGGCCGCAACGTCTTAATTGCTGATGCAACCGACCCTGACTTTTGGCAACGAGTAAATCACTCGCAAGTAGAAATGGTTATGCTTGCAATGCCAAAGCATATGCAAAATATCTTTGCTCTAGAGCAGCTACAAGCCTCTGGTTATAAAGGCCAAGTAACAGCTATTGCAAACTACCCTGATCAACAAAAAGAACTAGAAGAAATGGGTGTTCATTCTACTTATAACTTTTACCTAGAAGCCGGTAGTGGTTTTGCAGAGCACGTTAAACAAGAGCTATTTAACGAATAATTACTTTTTATAACGTCTATAAATAACAAGGCCTTAATCAGTTAAGGCTTTGTTATTACTTTTTAAATAAAAAGCAATTCTATTTACATTCCTTTACAAGCCAATTCACCACAACAATGAAAAACAGGTAGACTAACTGTGTTGGTTAAATAAGAACCCATGTTCTAATAATAACTTAATTAGATCCCAGCTAATTAAAGTTCAACTAGGTTTATATCAATCAACATAAAATTATTAAATCAGAGGGCCTACTCCCTCGCAAAATAGGCTGTTTCTTGCCCGTCACAGCCTATTTTATATCTCTAAAATCCCTTACACTTACGCATACTTTAAATACATAAGTAGTTTTTATGGATCCAAAACAACTAAAAATAGCTATTAATACCATAATGCCGTTTGGAAAATATGCAGGACGGCCATTGCTTTTACTGCCAGAGCCTTATTTAGTCTGGTTTAATCAGCAAGGGTTTCCTGACTCAAAACTAGGTAGTCAACTTGCGATGATGTATGAGGTAAAACTAAATGGCCTTGAGCAAATGTTAATGCCATTACTTGAAAAAAATAAAAATAGTTGAGAACTTTTTCAAGTACTTGCGGTCTATTATATTGCTACTTGTTGATTTTGGTTTTTAACCGCAAAAAAAGCGCCTTTAGGCGCTTTTTTTATGTCTTTAATTTGAGGGGTAGATATACAATAAATTTAGCACCACCTAAGCTTGAGCTTTCTGCTTTACACTCTCCTTGGTGCCACGACACAATTTTAGCAACTATAGCGAGTCCTAAACCAAAACCACCGGTATCCTTGCCTCTACTTTTATCTAGTCGAGTAAAAGGTTTAAATACATTTTCTCGCTCAGCGGGAGCTATCCCCTCACCATCATCTTCAACAATCAATACGATGTGTTTTGTCTCTTGTAGCAACGAAATTTTAACTTGTTTATGAGTGTATTTGAGCGCATTGCCAATTAAATTTTGAAATACTCGCGCCATAAAGTGACTATCACAGTAATAATTTAAATGCTCAGGGAGGTTTACAGAGAGCGTTGTTCGGGCTTCAAAGTTTAGCTTTTCAACAGTTGTTTTTACCAGCCCAGCTAAGTCACAGTTTATTGGCTGTAAACTAGGTTGTTGAGAGTCTAATCGCGCGTATTCAAGCATTTCAGAAACTAGTGACTCAAGCTCGCTAATGTCTGTTTGCATATTTGTTAGGTATTTATCACCTTTTTCGTCAAGCATTTGTTCTTGCAGCATTACTATTGCAAACTTTAAACGTGCTAGTGGTGTTCTAAACTCATGCGACACCGATGAGGTAAGTTCTTGCTGCGCACTAAGTAAAAACTCAATACGTTGCTGCATTACCTTTAATGTATCAGTAATAGGTAAAAAGAAAGACTTAGAAGAGTCGTTTAGTTGAAAGTCTTGCAAACCCTCTACCGCTTCACACGCTTTACGTAGCTTTGCAAAGTCGCGCCATAGTAAAAAGCTCCACAGCCCAACAGGTATACCTACAATAATAAGTAGTAATAAATACGGCCAAACAGAAGATGATTCCTGCGTTAATACACCTACCGGTCCTACTTGAAGTAATGAATCATTACCGAGATCTACATACCAAACAATGCGTTGTTGCTTATCGTATAAGTATAAGTAGTGGTTTTGGTTGAGCTGCGATTGTTGTTTTTGAGGGAGTATTAAATCACGTCGTTCAATCACTTTACTTTCAAAGTTGTGCTTTAACTTTTTAAGACCATTTGAAGTTTGTGAGAGCAACCAGAGTGATTGCCCAAACTCATCATCTAAGAAGACCTGCTGTTGCGACTCTTCGTAAGGCCACAATTGCTCTATAACACCGCTCACTACAAACAAAGAAACGATGATATATAAATATAAGCTGGTAAACAGTTTTCCCATTAAAGCCGACTAACCTTAAATAGTTCTAAAGATCCCATGCATCAGAAACAAATAAGTAGCCTTGTCCCCATACAGTTTTTATACGATATGGCTTATCGCTGTTGTCGCCTAATTTTTTACGAATTCGTGATACGCGTACATCCACCGTTCTATCAAGTCCATCGTATTGGCGACCAATCATATGTTGGTGCACATGTTCTCGACTTAGTACTTCACCCGCATTTGACGCTAATAGCCATAATAACTCAAACTCGTGCGAAGTTAATACAATCTCCGAATCACTTAGTTTTACAATACGACTTGTTTTATCAATGACTAAATCACCAAACTGGAGCTCTTCGCTTGATTTTACCATGGGTTGTCCACGACGCAGTAATGCATTAATTCGCGCTAGTAATACACGTGGCTCTGCTGGTTTTATTACATAATCATCAGCGCCAAGCTCTAAGCCAAGTACTTGGTCGAAGTCTTCACCTTTAGCAGTCAACATTAAAATTGGTAGAGTAAATTTATCTCTTACTTGGCGGCAAACGCTAAAGCCATCTTTACCTGGCAGCATAACGTCTAAAATCATTAAATCGGGTGTATTGTTTTCTAGGTAATTAAACACTTCGTCACCACGGTCTAATACTTCGACTTCAAGGCCATTATGTTCAAGGTAATCTTTTGTTAGTTGTTGTAAACCGAGATCATCTTCAACAAGTAAAATTTTTGGCATTAGTTGCTCCTAAATTAAAAAAAGCTCCACGGAGAGCGAAGCCTACGCCTATTTTTTTTAGCATGGGCGCTTTGTACTTCAACCTGTGTTTTTGCTATTAACACACCCGTATGAGGATTGATTAAGGAGTATATGGTCTCCACCTGAACACGCGCTTTATAATTAAATTGCCCAGAAAGTTGTTGCTCCCAGCATTGAAGCCGTTGCTCTTGCTGATACAAACAGACATCACTGTAGGTGTTTAATTGCCATTTAAATTGTAAATCAAGATCGCAAAAACCCTGCTGTTCAGAGACAACGCAGACTTTTGGAGAAACGCTAAAAAAAGAGGTTTGTGCCACACTAAAACCACTAAAAAAAGTGGTAATAAAGACAACTAATATTGAATACTTCATATTAAAAAGTACGATCGAATCCTATAAATGCAGTCATTGAATAAGTACGTTCGAAGAGCGGACTGCCATCCATAGCCGAATAGTCGTAATATGCTACATGAAAACGAAGAGAGTCAGCCTTACTCAGTGGCCAACGGGCGTCGATTTTAGCATAAGGTTGCCAACTACTACCAACGTCTATTTTGCCAAATTGAGTTTCACCCTCATTAAGTCCATAAAAATAGCTATTTAGTTCCGCAGATTTATAGTTTATTCCAAGTGTTGGCTTTATTTTGAGCTTTCCTAGCACAGTATGATACTGCCACTGTAATGCTGCGCGTACACCTCGATAAACATCGGTTATATCATGCAGAGCCTGAACCGAAAAAACATGGTCTTCATTTACATAGTGATATGCAATACCCGCATCCAGTGCAATTTGCCGTTTATGTAAATTATCAATATCAACATAGCGAGAGGACGAGGCTTCATCTTGCATTACGAACTGATTGTTGAGGGCACTACTTTGTAGTGTAAATACATTTTTAGGGTGCCAGTCTATAAAAAAGCGAGACTCAGAGTTGAGTTCACCAACTAGATTAAAGTGATGCTTAGGGGTTTGCAAAAATGAATAACCAATACGGCCATTATCAAAAAACCACTGCTCTGCATAAAACGCAACTTGAGGAATAAGCACGAGCGGAATATTATCTCCACCATGCAAAGGGTTGGTTATAACTCCAGCCCCCACGCTTAAACTCAAATGCAGACGATCGGTTGTTATATCTTGCTCTGTATAATCGTCAGCATGCTTGCTTGCCTGTGTTGCTTGCACCGAAAAGCAAATAAACAAAGTGCTAAAACATAGAGCTGTTAATAATGAGAAGGCATACCGCATCAGCGTAAATCAAAGTATCAAAATAAGTGAGTTCCCCATACTAGCAAGGTCTTTTTAAACTAGCTCTAGCTGGTTACAATTACTCACAATTTGTATACAAAAATGTTAACTTTATGCTTTTCGGACTATTTATCTTTCAAGGTAGTTGTGTCTAAGGATTGTACTTTGAGTTGCTTGTGTAGTTTTTGACTAATAGTACTTTAAGATACTTTGAAAATGAGGCACAACGTAGCAAATGCAATTATTCAAATAAAAAAATTACTAAGAGCTAACTCGCTACAGCTCTATTGGGTTTTACCTGCTTATTTACCAAAACTGAAGTTGAATTAAATCGCCCTGAATTGAGCGGTTTAAACCCAAATAAATCAAAAACCTCTGGTACTTATTAAATATCAGGGGCTATTTCTATACGATTTCGTCCATGTGTTTTGGCAATGTATAAGGCTCTATCTGCACGCTCAACTAAAACAGAACTATTTGTAAATGGTCGTAAAATTGCTAAGCCAAAACTTGCTGAAATAGCACGTTTTGCAGTTGCATCATGCTTTTTACGAATCGCCAATTTTGCTATTGCTAAACGAATACAATCTGCAAATGCTATTATATCGTTAATAGTGTCAAAGTAGGCTGTTATACAAAACTCCTCGCCACCATATCTATACACATTTGCAGCTTCAGTTGTATTCTCTCTCACTTTTTTAGCAACTAGCCTAAGCACTTCATCACCCTTTTGATGGCCAAAATCATCGTTAAAGCGCTTAAAATGATCAATATCAAACATAATGAGTACGGCAAGAGAGTCTTCTTGCGCTTGCTCTGAGTATTCGAGGCAAAAGTTTACAATATCAGAATCAAACTTACCTCGATTATAAAAACCCGTAAGCGTGTCGGTATCGGCTGCTTCCTTTGAAATATTGAGTGCTTCTTTTAAATCTTTTATTTCATTGTAGGCAACGGCTAATTTAGTCTGAAACTCCCGAGCATAATCTTGCATTGCAATAGAATCGTCGGTTAAACGCTCAACACAACCTAGTATCTCATTGTAAGAGTTTACATCAACAAGCATATTTAATTCATTTTGTGAGTCAACTAAACTCGTCGTAAAGCTTTTAGAGTGATCAAGCGTTGTGCTTATATCTTGCTGAACTTGCTCCATAGTTGTATGAAATTTTTCAGTCATTTCTTGAAAAAAAACGAGATCGTCTTGCGTTAAATGTTTATCAAAAATTTCTTTTGCTTTGTCTTGTGAACATGTTTGTTGCAGAGCAATAACATGGTCTAACTCAGCATTTAATGAAGGTTTGTTTCCTTGAATATAACAGTACCAAATTGCATAGTTGATGGGTGTAACCGGCATTCGGTATTTTACCATCAAAGGAATCGCCTTTTTTAGGCATTGAGCAGAATGAGCAAGTGATACGGCGTGGTTCATAAATAAACTCTCAAGCGTCATTGTTTTTATTATTAGCGCTCAATGTTAAGTAATAGTAAACTTATACGCAACCTATATTCATACTATTTAACTAATTTGCTTATTCTCTGCGCGCATTAAATCGCTTTTGCATCTAAAGTTTGCGCAATATTCCACAAAGCACTGATTGCAGGGTCATTTAACTCTTTCCTTAATACTGCCAAACCAATATCAAACCCATCAGGCGCTTGCATTTTTGGTGTTAGTATTTGTACTTTATCTTGCAGCGGGCTGTTATCTAGCACTATTTTAGGGACCATTGCGACACCTAATCCTAAGCTCACCATAGATACCATTGCTTCGTGCCCAGCAACCTGTGCGTAAATTTTCCCGTGAATATTATTTTTGCGCCACCAGTGTTCTAACCTTTGGCGAGAAAAACCTTGTTCTGGCACAATAAATTCTAAATCAGACCAATTAATGTCATCACTATTGTGTGTTAGTTTTTGTGTGATCGGGCATTGAATTTTTGGTCCAATTAATAAAAGTGGAGAATCCCCTATATCTACAAAAGCAATTTGCGCCGGTAACTTATTTGGCTTAGCTGCAATAGCCATTAATTCATGCCCATCTAACACACGGTTTATAGCAAGTGCAGGGTCGCCTGTATTTAATGTTATTTCTATATACTGATGCTGCGCACGAAGCTGCTCTAATATTTGATGTAAAAAACTATAAGATGCAGTAACCGAGCAATAGATACTTACTTTGCCGTAAATATGTTGTTGTGGGTCTTTCACATTCGTTTTAAAACGCTGCCAATTAGCAAGCGTTGCTGTGGCGTAATCAATAAACGACTCACCCTCACGCGTTAATTTAACACTGCGGTTATCGCGTACAAATAGTGCAACACCTACCTCTTCTTCCAAGTGTTTTATATTGCGGCTTAAAGTGGGTGCGCTTATATGACAAAGCTCGCTTGCGCGTCCAAAATGAAGTGTTTTAGCCAGTGCTAAAAAGTAGTTTAAATGTTTATGATCCATGCCAAACCCAGTATTTCATATTATGAAACACTTTAATTCAAATATATCATTTTACGCAAGCAACGATTTTACATATGGTGTTTGTAAGCGCAATAAATCTTGCGCATCTAACAAACATGACTTTATAGGACACTAACAATGGCGAATTATTTCAATACCTTACCTTTACGCGAGCAATTAGCGCAATTAGCGCAATGTGAATTTATGGACGCAGGCGAATTTGCCGATGGCGTTGACGCACTTAAAGGTAAAAAACTAGTTATTGTAGGCTGTGGCGCACAAGGTTTAAACCAAGGCTTAAACTTACGTGACTCTGGTTTAGATGTTTCTTACACATTACGTGCTTCAGCTATTTCTGAGCGTCGCCAATCATTTTTAAATGCGTCTGAAAACGGCTTTACTGTTGGTACTTATGAAGAATTAATTCCTACCGCTGACGTAGTACTTAATTTAACGCCAGATAAACAACATACCGCTGTAGTAAGTGCGATTATGCCACTTATGAAAAAAGACTCTACACTTGCTTACTCTCATGGCTTTAATATTGTTGAAGAAGGCATGCAAGTACGTGAAGACATTACCGTAATCATGGTTGCGCCTAAGTGTCCTGGTTCTGAAGTACGTGAAGAATA
Source organism: Pseudoalteromonas arctica A 37-1-2 (assembly GCF_000238395.3). Taxonomy (GTDB): domain Bacteria; phylum Pseudomonadota; class Gammaproteobacteria; order Enterobacterales; family Alteromonadaceae; genus Pseudoalteromonas; species Pseudoalteromonas arctica. The sequence goes on along the minus strand of NZ_CP011025.1, from coordinate 1,110,079 downwards.
CAAACGCGGTTTTGGTGTGCCAACTCTGATCGCAGTTCACCCAGAAAATGACCCTCAAGGTCTTGGTTTAGCACAAGCTAAAGCGTATGCAGCGGGTACGGGCGGACATCGCGCAGGTGTACTTAAATCATCATTTATTGCTGAGGTTAAGTCTGACCTAATGGGCGAACAAACCATTTTATGTGGCATGTTACAAACTGGCTCTATTTTATGTTTTGATAAAATGGTAGAAAAAGGCGTTGATGCGGGTTACGCATCAAAACTAATTCAATACGGCTGGGAAGTAATTACCGAAGCACTTAAGTATGGCGGCGTTACTAACATGCTTGACCGCCTTTCAAACCCAGCAAAAGTAAAAGCGTTTGAACTAAGTGAAGAGCTAAAACTAATTATGCGTCCGCTTTATAATAAGCATCAAGATGACATCATCGACGGCACTTTCTCACGCACTATGATGGAAGACTGGAATAACGATGACGTAAACTTACTTAAATGGCGCGCAGAAACAGCAGAAACTAACTTTGAAAAGACCCCTGCTGGCGATGTAGAAATCTCTGAACAAGAATTTTTTGATAACGGTATTTTAATGGTAGCAATGGTTAAAGCAGGTGTTGAACTTGCATTTGAAACCATGACAGCAGCCGGCATTATCGAAGAGTCAGCTTACTACGAGTCATTACACGAAACGCCATTAATCGCCAATACTATTGCGCGTAAAAAGCTTTTTGAAATGAACCGTACTATCTCTGATACTGCAGAATACGGCTGTTATTTATATAACCATGCATGTTTACCATTACTTGCTGATTTTATGAAAAACGTTGATACAGACATTATAGGTAAAGGCCTTGGCGAGCACAGTAACCAAGTTGATAACCAAACATTAATTCAAGTTAACGCTGCATTGCGCGAACACCCAGTTGAGAAAGTAGGTGCTAAATTACGTGGCTACATGTCAGCAATGAAAAAGATTGTTTAACCCTAAACAGTAAATGTTTCGCTTGTTAGAAACCAAGCCCGTATGCTTTTTGCATGTGGGCTTTTTTATGCTCATTCATAAAACTTTAATCATCCAACGCTACCTTTTATCCATCCCTTTATAGGCAATATTTAGATCAAAATAAATAATGTGCTAATATAGTCCTCTACTCAGTTGTAAAATTAATTAATATCATGACGATACAAAACCTTTCTATTACTCAAAAAATCACAGCTTTAGGCAGTGCTATTGCTATATGTGTAGCCGCGCTTATTGGCTTGACCTCTTTATACAGCTCAGAAGATATAATTGAGCAACGTATGATTGAGTCAGAGCTCCCTAGTAAACTGCAAACAATCAGCAATCACATAGGCGGTGAAATCAACGAGTTACTCGGTGCTGCTCAGCAACTATCATCAAACGAATTTATTTTACAATGGGCTCAATCAAACAACCAAGACGATACATTACTATTAAAAGAATTAAATCGCGTTGCCCAGCAATACGATTTAGCCACAGCATCTTGGGCAAATAGAGACACTGCACAGTATTGGAATCAGAATGGGTTTTTGCGTGTGTTAAAAAACGATGCAGCCGATGGCTGGTTTTTTGCTTTTAAGCAATCAAAACAGCCCTACTCTATTAGTATTTATCAAGAGTCAGCCAATGATGTGAAAATGTTTGTAAATCATCAGCAGGCTAATGGTACTGGTTTAGCAGGTCTTGCAAAAAGCATCACTGATATGCAAAAGCTATTACAGCAATTTAAAATTGAGCAAACAGGCTTTGTATTCATTGCAGATAAAAGTGGATTGATTCAGCTTCATAAAGATGCAAGTAAAGTAGCTAAAGCAAATATTGATGATTTGTATACTGCAAATATCCACAGCCAACTATTTAATAGTAATGGCTTTGCGCTAGAAGAAATCAGCTTAAATGGCGAACCTACTTTTATCGCTGCTACGCCAATTAAAAATACCGATTTATATGTTGTAGCTCAAGTGCCAAAAAGTGAAGTCTTCGCAAGTGTAAATACCTTACAATGGCAAATTTTTACCTTTACGATAATTACAGCATTAGTTGCTAGCTTGATTAGTTACTTACTTGCACGCTCACTTTCATCTCCACTTTCTAAAATGGCTGAGCTATTTTCACGATTAGGCTCTGGCGATGCAAATTTAGCGTACCGCTTACCAGAATCGAGCCAACCAGAGCTTAACAATCTAAGTAATGGCTTTAATCAGTTTATTAATAAAATAGAAACAGCCATTACTCAGGTTGCAAGCGAAAGCCACGATATACGTCAAAGCTCTGATCATGTATTTGAACAAGCCAAACGAAATTCTCAAGCAATAGATCACCAAAAAGAACAAACAATATCTGTCGCAGCAGCAATCAACGAAATGGGCGCTACAGTGCAAGAAATAGCGCAAAGTGCTGCAAATACAGCTAAGTTAACCGATAGCAGCCGCGAAAATACAATTCAGAGCCACAAGCAGGTATTACAAAGCCAAGCAACTATCTCAGCCCTTGCCAGCGATATTGATGGCATTACAGAGCAAGTAACTTTGCTTTCTAAAAAGACAGTTGATATTGCAAGTATTGTTGACTCAATTAGAGGTATATCGGATCAAACTAATCTACTTGCTTTAAATGCGGCTATTGAATCTGCTCGCGCAGGAGAACATGGTCGAGGCTTTGCTGTTGTTGCTGATGAAGTACGTGCACTGGCAAACCGCACATCGCAATCAACCACCGAAATCCAATCTATGATTGAAGAGCTTACAAGAATATCTGACGATGTAGTGAACGATATTGGTCAATCGAAAGATAAAGCACAGCAAAGCGTTGGTGCTATGCAAAACTCAGTAGAATTACTCGATACGATAACCGAAACAGCCAATGAGATAAACGATATGGCTACGCTCATAGCGACTGCAACTGAGCAGCAAAGTAATGTGGTTGCCGATGTAAGTCGTAATATTGAGCAGATTAGCGAAATTAGCGATAAAGCAATGAGCGAACAAATCAATACAGAGCAAGCTATTCGAGACTTAGCAAACAGCGCACAAACACTTGATGCACTTGTAGCGACCTTTGAAAAGCATCGCTAAGCAGCTATAGTACTGCACGTCTGTTGTGAGCAATGACTATATTCAAAGATAGTTTTTGCTCACAACCAATATACTTAATTTGAACAAGCTAAGCGTTTTCACTATCGCCGCTATTAAACGCTAAAACGTACGCTTCCTTTTTGGCTCTAGTGAGCTTTTTTAATTGATATTCAAGCTTACTTGCTTCACTTTTATTGCCCACTTGTTGTTGATGGATAAGTAAAAGCGGCCCTTTGCCTCTAAGATTTTTAGCTCCTTTCCCGGCTTGATGAGTTGCAAAACGTTTTTCAACATTAGTCGTGATCCCGGTGTACCAATGGCCTAATCGCGTTTCAACTATATATAAAAACCAAATAGACTCGGTTTTTAAAATATTCGTTTCAATGTGTTGTAAACTTTTTTCATTATTAGTGGTCAAATCATTACCTTAACGCCCTTAACACAAAACAATTGCTTAAAAGGGTTTTACCTTCAGTGACTAATCGGTATCATGCAGATTATAAAAAATAAGGATCACAACTAACAATGCAGTCGTTAAAAACTTTTTCTCTTTGGCTTATCGTTGCTTTAACACTTAGCTCAGCAGCTGGTTGCTCTAGCTGGGTATACCGAATTAACATCCCACAAGGCAACTTTTTAGAGCAATCTGATGTTGAAAAACTTCGTGTAAATATGACTCGAGAGCAAGTTATTTATGTATTAGGTAGACCTATTGCCGAGGATGCCTTTGATAATAACACTTGGCGTTATATTTACAGCTTCAATAAAGGCCGTAAAAACGAACAAAATAAAGAGTTAGTAATTAACTTTGAAAATGAAAAGTTAGTTTCAATCTCAGGTGATTATGACCAACCTGAAAACTTTAATACGCCTTTAGAGCAATAATACGCTACTTAATGCCAATAAAAAGGTGAGCAATGCTCACCTTTTTAGTATTTATAAGTAATACCAACCTGCATAAATCTTTGATCAATTTAACGAATTAAATTGCACTATAACGTCGTTAAAAATCTTTTATTTAGAGCAACTAGATACAAAAATTTTTGCCTAGTTCTAGCGTAATTTTCTTAACGTTAAATAGACCCCATATATAAACAGATTGGTATAAATAATTACCGCTCTATTGGACGTCCACCTGTTATTTTATTTGCCCGACCTTCATCTTTTGCTTTTTCAGCACGCTTTCTGCGCGCATCTTTAGGGTCTGCAATTAATGGGCGGTATATTTCTATACGGTCACCGTCTTTTAATTCATAGTTAGCTTTTACAGTTCGATTCCACACACCTAACGTTAGCGATGTGGCATCTATTTCTGGGCACTTTTCTATAATACCTGACTGAATAACAGCTTGCTCGACTGTCGTCCCTTGTGGCACTTCAATTGATAAACACGTGGCCGTGGTCGGTAATGCAAAGACCACCTCAACATTAATCATACTCGCGCTCCATAAACCTGCTTTGCACGCTGAGTAAATGCACTCACCATATTTTTGGCTACATCATTAAAAATCTTACCAAAAGCGAGCTCTACCAATTTACTCGAAAATTCAAACTCTAACTCTAACTGTACTTTACAAGCTTTAGTATCAAGCGCTTGAAAGTGCCAGCGCCCTTTTAACATCTTAAATGGACCATCAACAAGGCGCAGTAACACGGTTTGTTCATCAACAAAGGTGTTTTCGGTGGTAAACCACTTTTTTATACCCGCCTTAGATATTTCTAAACTCGCGGTCATGTTATTATCGTGCTGTGAAACAATTTTTGAGTCTGAGCAATTTGGTAAAAACTGTGAATAAGCTTCTACATCATTAACTAGATCAAACATCTCTTTAGTGCTGTACATAACCAGCGCACTTTTTTCTATTTGTGGCATACTCACTCCCAACTGTGTGGGCGAATTTTAGCAAGCTTTACGCGTTTCCCCAAATTTTCATGCTGCTTAAATTAAAGCTAAATTTTTAAAAGCATTATTAAAAAAATCGATGTAAAACATCTCACATTACGTATATTATAGGGCACTATGGCTAAGAAAAATTCATCAAAATCGACAAGTAATACCATCGCGCTAAACAAAAAAGCGCGACATGAGTATTTTTTACACGATAAGTTTGAAGCGGGTGTTGAACTACAAGGCTGGGAAGTTAAAAGTATCCGAGCTGGTAAAGTAAATATCACAGAAACTTATATTCATCTTAAAAATGGCGAAGCATTTTTACTTGGCAGTCAAATTCAGCCACTTATTAGTGCGTCGACCCATGTAATTTGCGATCCACTACGTTATCGTAAATTGCTATTAAGCAGACGCGAACTTGACCGTTTATTCGGTGCTACAGAGCGCGATGGCTATTCTTTAATAGCTACAGCGATGTACTGGAAAAAATGCTGGGTAAAACTTGAGTTTCATTTAGCAAAAGGTAAGAAATTACACGACAAACGCGAAGACGGTAAAGATAAAGACTGGTCGCGTGAAAAAGAACGCTTAATGAAGCATAAAGCATAAATAAAAACGCCTAATTTATTAGGCGTTTTTAATTTCAAGAAAGGATAATTGAAATTATTTTTTAAATTATAACTGCAAATCAGCTACTCACCATCAGTGCACTTAGTTTATTAAAACAGTTAAATTTATTACATACAAATAAGGGCTATGAGGGCATACGCAAACCTGTTGTAAACAAAAACTACATTCCCCGTAAATAAAACAAAAACCAGTTAGCTAATGTAATACTAGCCTGCTTATATAGGGTCTATTTAACGGTAAGAAAATAACGCTATAACTACGCAAATTTTTTCATCTAGTTGTTTTAAATTAATTTTTAACGACTTTATAGTATAATTCAACTTGTTGAGCTACTCAAAATTAATGCACATTGGTATGAGCGTCCCTTCTAAATAAAAGACACAAAAAAACCGCCAAAATTTGGCGGTTTTTTTATTTAAAACTAAGGGCTAAATTATAGTTCGCCTTCGTTTTCAGATAAGAACTTAGCAACGCCTTCAGGGCTTGCGTCCATACCTTTTTTACCTTCAGTCCAACCAGCAGGACATACTTCACCGTGTTCAGTGTGGAACGCTAGCGCGTCAACCATGCGAAGCATTTCGTCGATGTTACGACCTAGTGGTAAATCGTTCACTACTTGGTGACGTACATTGCCTTCTTCGTCGATTAAGAATGAACCACGAAATGCAACACCCGCTTCTGGATGCTCAACGTCATACGCTTTACAAATTTCGTGTTTAACATCTGCAACTAGTGCGTATTGAACTTTACCAATACCGCCGTCTGCAACAGCAGTGTTACGCCATGCGTTATGTGAGAATTGTGAATCGATAGAAACACCAATTACTTCTACGCCACGCTTTTGAAACTCTTCAAAACGCTTATCAAATGCAATAAGTTCAGAAGGACATACAAACGTGAAATCTAGTGGGTAAAAGAAGATAACTGCTTTTTTACCTTTAATTGTTTCATGAAGGTTATAGCTATCTACAATTTCACCATTACCAAGAACAGCTGCAGCGGTAAAGTCTGGTGCCTGGCGGCCTACTAATACACCCATTTTATTCTCCAAATATTTTGAGTTTGTTTTCAATTGCTTTCGCAATGCTGGTACTTATATGGGCGCTAAAAATTAAAAACCAATAGCGCACACATATAATTAATTGGTATTCTAAAGTTATTCACTACAAAAGAACAATCGCATTTAACGATGTGAGCAATCGAAAATAACGAACACTTACAACTTGCACTAATCTGCTTGGATAATAGGTCTATTTTGAAGTGTGAATTGCGTTGTAATTAGATAGAACTTTTGACGTTACTGAAGAAGGGTTAATTCATTAAATTGTTTAAAAATTCATATAATGCGGTATTAATTTTTGCAGATACAAAAAAACCTGCAAATGCAGGTTTCTCGTTTAGATTTAATCCATTATATCCGAGGGCATATCGCCACGGATTTTTTGCCAAATCTCACCTGTTTGATGACCGTATTTACGCATCATCGAAATAGCACCATCGTGCTCTTTATTTTCTGCCAAGATTGTTAAATCTTTATAAAACTGACGAGCAAGTTCACGAGTTCCAGCATCAGAGAAGTAATGACAACCAATCTTTGAATAAAAACCTCTAAAACCGTTGAGTATTAATACATAAATACGGTTATTACCCGCAACGGCTAATTCATGATGAACTTTGTAATCGTAGTCAGCAAATGCCTGCGCAGTATCTTCTAGCTCATGGCTTTGTGATAAAATTTCAATTACACGTTCAGGATTTAACTTAATTGCAGCACGTGTATAAATAGCACTAATATTAGTACGTGCAGATAAAAGCTGATCTGTCAGCTCTGGCATCTTGTCTTCATCTAAGCGCGCTAGTGTTTCAAGAATATTTAAGCCAGACGTCTCCCAAAAGTTATTTACTTTTGTTGGTTTACCATGCTGAATTGTTAACCAACCATCACGTGCTAAACGCTGTAATACTTCTCTCAAGGTCGTTCTTGTTACACCAATTAACTCTGAAAGTTCTCGCTCGGCAGGTAGAATTGAACCTGGAGGGAAATCGCCGTTCCAAATAGATTCAACTATATATTCTTCAGCAAATCCTGCTGGGCTTTTCGCTTTAAAAATTCTCATCCAGTTCCCACTCGAATTAATCAACACTCATCGTTTTACACGAATAACTGACTGATTGTACCAGACGAAGCATAACTAACAAGTAAAGTCAGGTATATTAATAAGCAAATGAGTAGAAATTAAAGATTAATAAATAATAAAATTTAGGTTTCTCTAATATCGCTACAATGTATAAATATACAGAGCAATATTCATTGTAGGTACATTGTAATTATTGATATTTTATTTACACCATACCTAGCTGAATCAACTTAAAACACATAAGTACATTAAAAAGGAACACCTATACAACAGAGCGTTCTAACCGCAACTTTAAAGAATTGATTAGGCAATGTACCAATGTTGTATAAGTAAGCGATATAACTAAGCTTATGTATCAATGGGAACTAAGTAGAGCGCCATGTAGCCTCTGCTGAGGCTGCATTGAGTGGTCAAAAATTTCATCTTATAAAAAGCGACTTCGGTAGCTTTTTTTTCCTTTTTGTTGCCGCATACATTATCCTAGGTCATAATCTAACGTCTTATTTAAACGCGGAATTTTTATGAACTGGCTTGCGCAATTACCCACCCAACGTACCCCGTGGCTTTTATTTACAGCTATCGTTTTTTTACTTGAAGTGACCGCCCTTTTCTTTCAATACCAAATGGGATTGGCGCCTTGCATAATGTGCATATATCAACGTACAGCCGTACTGGGTCTATTAGGCGCAGGAATTGTAGGTTCGACTAAACCACAGAGCAAAGCAGTTCGTATATTAGCGTATGTAATTTGGGGTGTATCGAGTGTTTGGGGATATTTAATTGCTCGCGAGCATATTGATATGCAAACCACCACAGACCCTTTTGCATTTAGCTGTGAGTTTGAACCAAACTTCCCATCGTTTATGCCGTTACATGAATGGATACCTAGCTTTTTTCAGGCGACCGGGGATTGTGGAAATATAGATTGGCAATTTGTTGGTTTGAGCATGCCTGCTTGGATGGAAATTATATTTGGGATTTTCTCACTAACACTATTTATTATAGTTATTGGCCGTTTATTAATTAAAAAGTCGATTTGATATGTTTACATTTTTTTCAAGCCAATTAGATGAGCTTAAGCACCTAAAGGTACGCAAGCGTCAGGACGTAATAGCACTTTCTTTAAGTATGTTATCGCCAACTGATAAAGTGTTACTACGTATTATTAAATTAATATTACTAAGTCCACTATTTTTAATATTCACGGTATTTAAAGGTTGGATATTAATCCCGTTTTTGATACTCGGCGGACTTTGCTACCCACTTTTAACAACACCTATTGAAATCAACTTTGCTAAAAAACACTTAAGCGATGCATTAAAACAATTTAATCAGGGCGCATAGCGCCCTGATTGTTATCTACTGCTATTAAAGTGAAATTTTCCCCTCTAATTTGGCTAATAGTTTTTTACCAATTCCTTTAACTTGCGATAAATCACTGACGCTTTTAAATTCGCCGTTTTCTTCACGGAAGTCCACTATTGCCTGCGCTTTTTTCTTACCTATACCTGGTAGCTTAGCAAGCATACCTGCATCAGCATTATTTATACTAATTGTCTCAACTTGAGGCATTTGCTTAGTTACTTCCGATAATTGTGCATATACGGTAGTTGCAGGTAGTAAGCATAATAAGCTTATTATGAATAAATTTTTTAACGTTTTCATCAAACTTGTCCCTATTCTTCTTTTCTTAATTTTGAATGTTGCTCAGGAAAACCAAAAAGTAAGGAACTGAAAAGCTCATCATTTAAAGTGTACCTAAACGCATTATCACTATGATCCGAAATCCTGAAAATGCAGCTGGTACAACAAGTGATTGCTTAACTAAAGTAAAGTTACCGTTTTTTGTCAAATTTAAGACACCTAAAAATTAATACTTCGCGCTTGCAAATTTACGCCCAAACCATTACTGTACATAAAAACAGTAATCTAATGGTTTTTACAAACCACGGTGCCAAGCAATTTTGCAGGAGAAATCATGGCTGTTGTTGTTAAATATGTTGTAGAACGAAACGGAGTCGAGCGTATGACGTTTACTACCAAAAAAGAAGCTGATGCTTATGACAAGATGCTCGATATAGCAGAATCACTTGAGCTAATGCTAGAAAAGGTAGACGTACCGCTTAGTGAGCAACAAATTGAATCACTTGCTTTAGAAATAGCGAAAAGCAAAGATGACTTTATGACCATATTAAAGGGCGGCAAAGATCCAGTTGTTACCAAAGCGCCAGCAAAAAGTAAAAAGTCAGATAACGTTGCATCAATTGAAGATAACAACGATAAAAAAGCAAGTTAACTCGTAGATTGCCCTCTCCTCGGACGGGACAAACTAAATAAAAAAGGGAGCAACTTAGTTGCTCCCTTTTTTATTATACCAATTCGCTTAATTAAGTGATCTATTTTGAGGATGGAAAAACGTGTTGATAGCTAGGCAAAAAATTTGATATTTAGTTGTTCTAAATGATAATTTTTTAACGCCGGTAGCAACACGTTTAGCACCGCAAAATGATTAAGTATTATCGCGGATTGGTATTACTTACTACTCATTTTAAAATGAATAGTAATTGCTATTTAAAGCTCTTTTTCTACTTCATCAAATAAAGCAGTGATGTTTTGCTCTGGCTCTTTTGTTACTAAGCTAACAACAACAATTGCGATACTCGCTAAAATAAAGCCAGGTACTATTTCATACATAAAGCTACTTAAACTTTCACCATTAATAGTAAACGGACCATAAATCCAAACAAGCACTGTAAACGCACCTACTAACATACCCGATAACGCACCGGCAAAATTCATACGTTTCCAGTAAAGGCTGAACAGTACCAATGGACCGAAAGCAGCACCAAAGCCTGCCCATGCATTACTTACTAGGTCTAAAATAGAGCTATCTCTGTCGTAAGCTAAGTAAATAGCAAACATAGCCACTACGGCAACGCTAATTCGACCAACAGTAACTAATTCAAAGTCGCTAGCATCTTTACGTAAAAATGTTTTATATAAATCTTCAGTCAATGAACTTGAACTTACTAGCAATTGCGATGAGATAGTACTCATGATAGCAGCCAAAATTGCAGCTAGTAAAAAGCCAGCAATAAGTGGGTGGAACAATAACTCAGAAAGAATTAGGAAAATCGTTTCAGGATCTTCAACTACAATATTATTTTCATAAGTATAAGCAGCACCAAATATACCAGTACCAACAGCACCAAGGGCAGCAACAATCATCCATGTCATACCAATACGGCGAGCTTTAGGCATATCCTTAACACTACGTACCGACATAAAACGAACGATAATATGTGGTTGACCAAAATAACCTAAACCCCATGCCATTGCAGAAATAATACCTAATGCAGAGCCTGCTCCAATCCAGTTAAGCATATCTGGATTTACACTATGTAAAGTAGATTCCAGAGGTTGTTCAAGTAAAGAGTATGCAACAGTAGGCACTAGAATCAGTGCGATGAACATGATACAACCTTGCACGAAATCAGTTAAGCTAACCGCTAAAAAACCACCAAACAAAGTGTATAAAACAACAACACCCGTTGTAATGTATAAACCCACTTCATAACTTAGACCAAATGAGCTTTCAAACAATTTTCCGCCGGCTACAACACCAGATGACGTGTAAAGAGTAAAGAAGACTATAATCACAACAGCAGATACAACACGTAATAAGTTTGACTTATCATTGAAGCGATTTGAGAAGTAATCTGGGATTGTTATAGAGTCATTTGCTTTTTCAGTGTACACACGTAATCTAGGTGCAACTAACAGGTAATTTAACCAAGCACCAATCACCAAACCAATTGCTATCCATGTACTACTAAAACCAGTAACAAACATCGCACCAGGTAGGCCCATTAAAATCCAGCCACTCATGTCAGATGCACCTGCAGATAGTGCAGCAACACTTGGTGATAGATTTCGTCCACCTAACATGTAACCTGATACATCGCCAGTAGATTGCTTATATGCATATAGTCCGATACCTAACATTACAACAAAATATAATGCTAGTGAAATAATCATTCCTGTTTCCAAATTAGCCTCCGCATAATTATTAATAACAGGCTCTTGATCCGAATATTGACTCTTAAAATATTATAATAAAGACACTATTAGGATAAAAACCATTCTCGCTGACTATATCATGCCTAACAATAAAATCTCCAACTTGTTGCTTCCAGCTGATACAAAAATACTCATGTTGAATAATTTTAAAGCGAATTGGTAAAATATAATAAATTAAATAGAAGAAACACCTTAATTTATAATGATAATTTATTAATCTAGCAAATATACGTAATGCTATTTTGAGTCTTTTGCCATATATTATTACAATAACTAATTACATTAATCTTACGGAACTATTTATGTATTTTTACGCTGCACGCCAACCAATTTTAGACAGAGATAAAAAACTCATCGGATATGAGCTTTTATTTCGCGATGGCGTTGATAACGTATTCCCCGATATAGATGGTGACGAAGCAACAACACGACTTATAGAGGGTAGCCAGTTTAATTTTGGTTTAGAAGATTTAACCGACAATAAACCTGCCTATATAAACTTCACCCTAGAAACACTATCAAAGGGTTACCCTACACTACTAGGTAAAGACACTATAGTTGTAGAAATACTTGAAACTATCCAGCCTGGTAAGCGTTTATTAGCTATCGTTAAAGATTTAAAAGATAAAGGTTACACTATTGCTCTTGATGACTATATTCATCAACCTGTATGGCGTCATTTTTACCCATTTATTGATATTATTAAAATAGACTTTTTAGCATCCGATATAGATACAATAAAAACGGTTCTAAACGATTTAAAACCGCACTCACATATTAAGTTACTTGCCGAAAAAGTAGAAACCTATGAAATTTACCAACAAGCTTTAGAGCTTGGGTTTGATTATTTCCAAGGATTTTTCTTCTCAAAACCTGAAATGGTACAAAGTAAGGCTCTACCACCATCAGAAATGGCATTAGCTGAATTACTTTACGAAACATCAAGTGTTGATATGGATCTTAAGAAAATCACTGATGTGTTTGAACGTGATGTAAACCTATCTTATAAATTACTTAGGTATTCAAATTCTGCCGCATTTGCAAGACGCGCAGAAATAAGTACCATTAAGCAAGCTCTTATAGTGCTTGGCGCCAATGAAATTAAAAAGCTATTGTCACTACTGTTTGCAGCACAAGTATCTGCAGATAAACCTGTAGAGCTTATTAGACTTTCACTTACTCGTGCTCGATTTGGTGAATTACTCGCTATATCCCATGGGCAGTTTAAAGATACCGGCATGGCATTTTTAACCGGTATGATGTCGCTAATGGATGCTATTTTAGATGAGAGTATGGAAAGCGTCATGAAAAAGCTTCCACTTTCTAATGATATAAAAGCAGCGCTATTAAACGATGAAGGCTTGCTAGCAAAATATTTAAACTTAGTTAAATACTACGAACAAGCAAACTGGTCAGATGCAAACGAACTAACGAAAGAGCTAAACCTAGGAGAAAAAGTTCCCGATGCCTATCATGAAGCGCTAGCTTGGGTTAATGAACAAATGCAGTTAGTAGTGAACGAAAAATAAACTACCTGAACTCTGGTTAAGATATTTAAATTTATTTTTCTCTAGCCAGAGATTTTCAGTGAAAACAAGGCGAACTTACGCGTCAATAGTTGGCTTATTGCAAGTGAATTCAACGTAGTTAGCGCTGAAAATAACTGCTTGAGATAGGTTTATTATCCAGAGTTCAGGTTAAATATATAAACAGCAAATAAAAAACGCCAGCATTTAGCTGGCGTTTTTGTGAGTGGCTTTTCAATTATAAACTTTCTAAAAAGTCTTCATCAAAATCAGCTGGCTCTTCTTTTATAGGTGGGTTGCCATCATACAGCTCATAAATTTGACGCTGAAAGTAAATATCTTTTACAAATAAGTACGGATCAAGTGAATCATTTAATAACCCTTCTTGTGGGATTAATGATGCACGCGCCTCAACTGCTTTTAAAACAAACACTAGAATAGTTTGTGGAGTCGTTAGCGCAACTTCAGGTAATACAAAGTTGTCGACTACATCACCGGTCAGGTTACGTGCTGTGGTAGGACCCATGCCAGGTAGCATTAAATAAGCGCCATCACCCACGCCCCATACACCTAACGTTTGTCCAAAGTCTTCATCGACTATTTCAAGACCTAATGAGCTAGCAACATCAAAAATACCAAAAATACCAACCGTAGAGTTAACTAAAAAACGCGCTAAGCTCACACTTGCATTACCCGGCTTACCTTGCAAACCGGCATTAATCATATCGACAGGTGCTGTAATATTACCTGTAAAATTAACAATACCGTTTCTTACCGGTACAGGCGTTACTTCAACATAACCTACAGCAACTGGGCGCAATAAATAAGCATCCAGTACATCCATATTAAAGTCGTATAACGGACGATTAATACTTTGCAGCGGATCTCTGTCATCTACTTTGCTTTGTGGTACTTGAGCACACCCGGCTAGTATCAATAAACATAAAAAAGTAAAACTGTGTTTTAACATCTAACGTCCTTAAGGTATTAATGTATCAATTTGAAGTTGGTAGTCACTTACACTTTCACGCTTTAACGACTCTGAATGACCTTCTAGCTCACCAGAACTTGGCATAACCGAGTCATCTATAGAAATACGCGCCGAAATAATAATATTTTCTGCACTAGATAAGTTAAGCCCTGCAACCATTGCACTACTATCACTCAACTCAACTGTAATTGGAAATGAATATTTAGCGAGTTTAACAGCAGCTAATGGCATTGGCGAACCACTTGCTGCTTTTGCAAATATAAACAAGATACCGTCTTTTGGCTGTTTATCTATAAGCTCTTTTGCAATGTCGACTGTAACTGCAATAGCACCCGTTGTAGTAACTGGCATAACAGAGCCTTCCGTTTGCATTTGCTTCTCTATATCAGCGATACGCTCAGAGATCATGCTATAACGAGAATCATTTTTTTCCATACTCGCAAGTAAAACTTCAAATGCAGCTTTGGCTTGAGGCCAATCTTTACGTTCATAAGCAATGAGTGCTAATAACGAAATTGCATCTAAATTGGTAGGCTCAACTTTTAGTACTTTTGAGAGCATACCTGCCGCACGAGTCATATTAGCTTCGCTACCTTCTAGTAATAAAACTTGGCTATAACTAATAAGTACCTGCATATTATCAGGATTCATACGTAGTGCTTTATCAAATGACTGCTGCGCCATGTCAAATTCATTAAGCGACATAGCAACTCGTCCAAGTAGCATCCAAGCGACTTCATCATCACCTGAGCGGCTAAGCTTTGTACGAAGTGCCAATGCAAAAGCCTGCAGCTCATTTTGGCTAAGCGGCTCACCTTTTTGCATTACAGCACGCTCGCCGTAATCAGCTAAATTATCCATTGCATCATGCCAAGCCGAAATTTGCTGCTGACTACCCGTTAAACCATAAAAAACACCTGTTAGAGCAAGAACAAATGCGCCACCAGTTAAAGCAAAAATACGATTATTACCTTTGCTGTTTAGTGATTTTTCTGGTGATAACTCATTCAATAAACGGCGTTTTAATTCAATAATTGATTCTGCATGATTTACGGTATCAATACGCTGATTATCTAAATCGGTTTGTAAATCAACTAAACGCTGCTCATAAATGCTAATTAGCTCAGCATTGGCGTTATGAGTAATTGTTTGAACGCGCTCTTTTTTTAAAAAAGGCAACATCACAAACCCAAGAGCAACCAGTGTGAGTAAAGCAAAACACGCCCACATTAAAATCATTTAACTTTGCTCCTGACGTTTATTTTGTTCAATTAGCTTAGCTAACAGCATTTCGTCGTCACTGCTCCACGTTTGTTTTACTGATGCTTTTCGCTGGCGAATAACAATAAAACCAAAGCCGACTATGACAATTAATACAGGTAATACCCAAAGCACTAAAGTCGCTGGTGTAACTGGTGGGTCGTAATGAACAAAATAGCCAAAGCGGTCAATCATGTAATCAATCACTTCGTCTTTGCTCTTACCTTCTTTAACCAATACGAGTACTTTATCGCGCAAGTCTTTAGCAACAACAGCGTCAGAGTCCGCAATGTTTTGATTTTGACACTTAGGACAGCGCAGCTCTTTAGTTAGCTCTTCAAACAATATCGCTTGTTTGTTGTTATCAAATTGATAGCGATCTTGCTCTGCAAACGCACTGATGCTTACAAAAAGGCTAAGCGTAAGTAGTAACCATTTCATTATTTAAGCTCCTGCATAATTGGCGCAAATTTAGCTCGCCATACTCGCGGGTTTATATCGCCCGTGTGATGCAGCAAAATAGTGCCGTTTTTATCGACTAAAAATGTTTCAGGCGCACCCGAAACACCTAAATCCAACGACAAAGTACGATGTAAATCCAAGATATTAAATTGATATGGGTCACCCGCACGTTGCAGCATATCGCTCACTTCTGTTCGAAGTGATTGCATATCAAACGGGCCATCAAAGTCAGCATCGTAACCTTGTACGTAATAAAGCCCAATAATTTTAACGCCTTGCTCACGTAACTTAGTTAAATAACCAAGTTCAACTAAACATGTTGGGCACCAAGTACCCCATACATTTAGTAAGTAAACTTCGCCTTTTAAAGACTCGTTGGTCCATGGCTTATTGTCTTGCATTAAATCAGGTAGATTAAATGCTGGCATTTCTTGACCTAACCGACCCGTTTGAATTTCACGAGGATTAGCAAAAAGGCCTTGGTATAAAAATACACATACAAAAGCAAATACTAAAAGCGGCGCAATAGCTAAAATTTTACGGTTCATAAAACATTCTCCGATGCAGCTCTACGCGCTGTTTTAGTTGATGTGCGGTAGCGTTTATCAAATAAAATCATAAACCCAGCTAGGGAAATAAGCACACCACCAATCCACATCCAACGAACAAACGGTTTATGATAAATGCGAAGTGACCATGCACCTTGGCTCAACTGCTCACCTAACGCTAAGTATAAATCACGTGTAAAGCCTGCATCTATGGCCGCCTCGGTCATAAACTGCATACCAATATCATACTTACGTTTTTCGGCGTGTAAGCGTGTTACTAGCTCATTGTTTTTAAGCACCGATACAACACCAGCATGACCACTGTAGTTCGGCCCGCGAATAGTTTTAACACCATCAAAACGGTATTCATACTCGTTAAGCTGAACTGTATCGCCTTGCTTCATCGATACGTCACGCTCAACTGAATACGCAGATGTAAGCGTTACACCTGCAATAACAAACGAAATACCAATATGCCCAAGCACCATAGCCCAGTAACTTACACCTAAGCGTTTTAAACCTTCTTTTAAGGTGCCATGCACAGCAGATTTAGTGTAAATGTCGATCCCAGTTGATATTGCAATCCAAACCGCAAGCGTAGTGGCTAGTAGCGTAAGTGGTTTTACTAAATCGTAACTTGAAAACAACCAAGCACAGGTAATCACTACACTAGCTAATACGCCCATTAATATTTTGTTTTGTAAGAAAGCCCATTTATTTTGCTTCCAGCGTAAAAATGGTCCTATACCCATCAAAATAGCAAATGGTACTAAAATTATTGCAAACATCTTATTAAAAAATGGTTCGCCAATAGAAATACTGCCCAAGCCCATTTCTTTATGAACCATAGGTAATAACGTACCCAGCAATACGATTAATGTAGCAACTACTAAAAATATATTATTGAGCCATAACGCCACTTCGCGTGATACAAACTTGTATCGGCCTTCACTATGTACTTGCGATACACGCAGTGCATATAACGCTAAGCCACCACCTACAACGATGCCTAAAAAGGCGAGTATAAATAAGCCTCTATCAGGGTCTGTTGCAAAAGCATGCACCGATACAATAATACCCGAACGTACAATAAAGGTGCCTAACAAGCTTAATGAAAATGCTGCGATAGCAAGTAGTACGGTCCACGATTTAAATACACCACGTTTTTCAGTTACGCTTAACGAGTGCAGTAATGCGGTCGCAACAAGCCATGGCATTAATGATGCGTTTTCGACTGGATCCCAAAACCACCAGCCGCCCCAGCCAAGCTCTGAATATGCCCACCAGCTACCAATTGTGATTCCTAGAGTTAAAAAGCCCCATGCAGTCATTGTCCACGGACGTGACCACTTAGCCCATGTGTTATCAAGCTTACCGGTTAACAACGCAGCAATAGCAAAAGAGAAGGCAACTGATAGCCCTACATAACCCATGTACAGTAATGGCGGGTGAATAATCATGCCCGGATCTTGAAGCAACGGATTTAAATCACGCCCTTCAACAGGGAAATAAGGGAGTAGGCGCTCAAACGGGCTTGAAAGTAGTAAGGTGTACATCATAAAACCCACACCTAAAAAACCAAGTACGCCCAATACGCGAGCACGTAGCACCCAAGGCAATGATTTAGAACGCGCAGCGACAACTGCAGTCCAACCTGCTTGCATTACTAACCACAGTAAAATAGCGCCTTCATGGCCGCCCCATGTAGAGGTGATTTTGTAATACCAAGGTAGCGTACTACTTGAATGATATGCCACATACGATACGGTAAAATCATCCGTTACACTGGCGTAAATAAGTGCTGCAAAAGAGATTAAAACAAAAGCGAATTGCCCAATTGCTAAAGAGGGAGCTGCACGCATTAATCGAAGATTACCGGTATGCGCGCCCCAAAGAGGAAAAATACACAGTAAAACGCTTAGCACCATGGCAAGCGTTAAAGAAAAATAACCAATTTCTGGGATCATAGCTAATTACCACTATCTAAGTTGTATTTTGGTTTTTCGTGCTTAATACCTTTAACTGCCTCTGCAACTTCTGCTGGCATATATTCTTCGTCATGCTTTGCAAGCACTTCAAATGCTTCAATAACATTAGGTTCGATTAATACGCCCTGCGCTACAATGCCTTGCCCCTCACGAAACAAGTCTGGCAATATGCCTTGATAACGCACGGTCACTAATGGACCTGTATCAATTAGCTTAAAGCTTACTTGTAAGCTCTGTTCATTACGCTCAACCGTGCCTGGTACAACCATGCCACCAATACGTAGCTTTTGGCCAATGAATGGTTTTTCTTTATTAGGCCCTTTGCCATCAATAAGTTCGCTTGGCGTATAAAAAAGATTAATATTTTCTTGAAGTGCATAAAGCACTAAACCAATTGATCCACCAATACCAAACAGTACGGCAATAATTACCAATAGGCGCTTTTTACGTCTTGGATTCATGAGGCTTGTTCCTGTTTAGCTTTTTTAATTCGCGCTTCACGTATTATTTGTTGCTCAACTGAAGCCATAATACGTTTAGTATCTCTTAAAGAGTTCACTAAAATACCAAGTAAAATAAGAGCGCATGTACCAAAAGAAAGCCAGATATAAAACCCATAGCCTCCCATTGCAATAAAATCAGAAAAAGAGTCAAACTGCATAATTACCCCTTATTTAACAACAAACGCACCCACGGTCGGTGCTTTTCGCGTTGTAAAATTTCATTTTTAAGACGAATTAAAGTCACTGTTCCTACAAAAGCAGCAAAGGCTAAAATATTAACCATAAGTGGCCAAAACATACTTGGGTCTATTGCTTTAGTGTCTAGTTTTGTAATGCTTGCGCCTTGGTGTAGCGTATTCCACCACTCAACTGAGTAATGAATAATAGGTAAATTGATTACGCCCACAATAGCTAAAATAGAAGCCGCACGCCCTGCTGACTTCTTATCTTCAAATGCATGGTAAAGCGAAAGCACGCCAAGATATAAAAATAATAAAATAAGTTCAGACGTTAAACGCGCATCCCATACCCACCAAGCACCCCACATAGGTTTACCCCATGCAGCGCCAGTAATAAGCGCTATAGCAGTAATACAAGCACCAACAGGCGCTATAGCAATAACGGCAAGTTCGGCATTTCGTAGTTGCCATACAAGCGCAACAACAGCTGCAATAGCCATTGATGAGTAAGCCCCCATAGACAAAATGGCAGAAGGAACATGAATAAAAATGATACGGTAGCTGTCTTTTTGTTGGTAATCGGCAGGTGCAAAACCAAGCCCCCATACCCATCCAACAATCATACTAACTACAGTAACTACGGCAAAATAAGGCAGTAACGTATTGCATAACTGGTATGCACGCTCTGCTTTAGCATAGGGATGTAACCACTTCCACATTAACTTACACTCACTTTTAAAGCTGACGATATGGCAATTGGTGCGCTAATAATAGCAATAAGTAACATTGCACCAAGGATGGCAAGCTGCCCACTATAATCCAGCGACATGGTGCTGGTATCGATAGCCGACGTTGCAAAAATCAAAACAGGAATATACAAAGGCAATACGAGTAAACTCATCAAAATACCCCCTTTTTGTAATCCCACAGTAAGCCCTGCGCCTATTGCGCCAATAAAGCTCAATAGTGGTGTGCCTAATAATAATGTTAAAACGGTTGCTGTTAACGCCGTACTTTCTAGGTTTAACAACAATGCAAACAGCGGCGTCATTAATACAAGCGGTAAACCTGTTACCACCCAGTGAGCGGCTACTTTAGCAAGTACGGTTAACGATAACGGGTAAGACGATGCAATTAACTGCTCCAACGAGCCATCGTTAAAATCATCTCTAAACAGTTTATCCAAGCCCAGCATGGTAGAGAGTAGTGCGGCAACCCAAATAATTCCCGGTGCCATTCTCGCTAGTAAACCAGGCTCAGGCCCGATTGCTAACGGAAATAATGAAATTACAATTAAGAAGAACAAAATAGGATTTACAATTTCAGCGCGCTGGCGAAACGCAAGTTTTACATCTTTGGTAAATACCGCACTAAATAGCAACCAATAAGAATGTTGACGAGTCATTAGTGACGATACTCCAGTGTAACCGTTTGCAAGTTACTAAAATGGGTCGTTAAATCTTGGTGGGTCGTTAACAAAATAGCTCCACCGTTTAGTAAGTGCTCGGTAAATCGCTGCTGTAAAAAGGCAACACCGCTTTTATCAAGCGCGGTAAATGGCTCATCAAGTACCCATAATTTAGCATCACTTAACCAAAGCCTAACCAAAGCTACACGTCTTTGTTGTCCAGCAGATAACATTCTAACCGGTACATCTTCAAGTCCAACAAGGCCAAGTTGCGCTAAAATGGGATACAAGTCAGGCTGGTTTATGTAGCCATTAATTTGTAACCAATGACGAACATTTTCAACTGCACTAAGCTGAGTATTTACACCTGTTTTGTGGCCTATAAAGAGTAGTTCTCTGGCATACTCTTCGTAATACTTAGATATAGGCTGTTCTTGAAATAAAACAGCTCCTTCATCAGGCACAGAAAAGCCTGCGATAATACGCAATAGCGATGTTTTACCAGCCCCATTAGGACCCGCTAATTGCATGATTTGACCGCTATTAAGGCTAAAATTAAGATCCGCAAACAAACAACGATCTTGCTTGATGCAGGTGACGGACTTAATGTGTAACAAGATGACGATTCTCTCTGCCAAAAATTAGGCGTTAGTCTACCATAATGATAGGGTAATACGAATATTGCTTTAAAATCGATTCACTTAAAATAGAGAAAACTTGATTTAAAATAATGAATACGCCAACGCAAATAACATTATCTAATTCATTGGTTATCAATCAATCGACAAACCCTCAAACCAATGAGTTATCGCAATTACCTAATGAGGTGCTTGCGGCTAAAAACATTCAATTTTCGAAAGACTCGATTACGCTTGATGTATTTATTGATAAACATTGGCAGACATTAAGACTTGGCACTACAAGCGCACCTCAAAATTTACAAAAAATAGCCAGTGCTAACATACAACTTAATCCCGATGGCAAACAGCTCAACATCACGCCAAACACTACAACCCTTACTTTAAATCAACCAGTACAATTACAGCGTTTATTAAATTATGTAAGCACGGGCACTGAAGTACAAAGCAAACCAATGGATTTACAAGTGGTTATGTCCCCTACCCCAAAATTAGTAATTGATAAACTTAACGCCAGTATTGCCATAAATAAAGACGTAGCGCAGTTACTTTTAACCGAGCAGCCTTTAAAAGTAGTTGTTAGCACTACTAACAAAGGCGCACAGCTTAATGTTATTAATCGCTTTGCAGATACAATTCATACGCAACCACTTAGCCAAACTAAACTTACTAAATTACTCGTGGCCTTATTACCTAGTGCGCAACTTCAAGCAACACCTAAACTAGCTATTTTGACTCATCCTCAAAAGTCAGGTTCGTTTACAACGCCTATTACTAATCAACAAGTTAGTGAGCTACCTAGCACGCCCATTAAGGTAAATTTAATAAATCAGGCTGATAAATTACTTATTAAAACCGATACTAATAATATAAAAGTGACGCTTAATAACTCATTTTCTAAACCGTTTAACGAGTTACTTTTAGCTCAAAAAAGCAGTGTCTCTGAAATACATTTTTCTGCGCCCACTATTAAAGCAAGCCCACTGCTTACACCTGATAGCCCAATAAAGTCGTGGCTACAAAATAGCTTTAGTGATTTAAAAACGCGAATTAATGATGCAGTTAAATATTTTGAAAGTAAGCCCTTTGCAGCAGCAAATAAATCTGAGTTAATGCCGCCGTCTGGATCATCTGCGATACAAAGGCCGGGCTTAGTTACGCAATTAACAGTATCACCGTTAAATAGAGTTAACATTACTCAAAATATAAGTACTGCGTTAAATAGCAATACTAGCAATACTTTACCAGAGCACTTTTCAAGACTCCCGCCACTTGTACAATTAACTCAGCAAATAAAAGGAAGTGTTAGTGTTTGGCAATCACCTTCAAACACAGCAACAACCTACACGCCAATAACAAGTAACATTACTCAAAATGAAGTGGCGAGCGCTAAGCCAAGTAATTTAAACGCGAGTCAATTGAGTGCTCGGAGTATTAGTACTAACAGTAAAGTTGATACGTTAATTAAGCCTACAAGTGAAGTTGCTACTAAAGGGCAAACAACGTCTTCAGTGCAACCAGTAATAAACGGCAACAATCAAAACAGTGTAAACCCAGCCTCGATTAAAAATATGCTCCCATTAGCAGAGCCGTTATCTAATATTGCCTCTCGTAGTCAAATGCTACAACCAATAGAAGCAAAGCTATTAAGCACACTATTAAAGCTTCCTGATACCACAATCCCTACGGATAGAGTAGCTGGTAACAAACAGCTTTTAAGTAGTCAAATTACTGATATTACAAATAGAGCAACAAAAGACACGCCCGATTTAACTCGCTTAATTAACCAAGCATTTAATCGCATGGTCTCTAGTAATAATATTAACCCTGCGACCATACAGCGTGAAGTATTAGCCACCTTACAGCCATCTCAATTAACGGGTGATATTCTACAAAGTAGCTTCACTAAAGGACTTGAACAAGTTGCAGTGAGTATTTTAGCAGCCCCTATAATTAGCCAATCAGTAACACCGATAAGCTTTAATAACCAAACTGGCTTAGATGCACTTTTACAAGTACTCATACCTACTTTTAAAACAGGAAACGCGGGAGCAAAAATACTTGAGCAACTGCAGCAAGCTCAAGTTCAAGCATTGGCTAGCGAAATCGTACAAGTTAAAAACACACTTACCCAAGTAAGTGTTTCAACACCAAATCAACAACCAGACACAAACCCGCTTGCGCAATTTTTATTACCAATGAAATTGCCGCCTGAGGCCGCCCAAACAGAAATAACATTGGGACAATATAAAAAGCCAAGCGCAGATAAATTAGAAGATAAAAATGTATGGTTTGTCAGGTTAAACTTTGATTATGCACAGATTGGGCAGTTACAGATTACCGCTGAGTTAATGGATAAAGCACTCGATTGCCAGCTATTAGCCTCAAGCCAAGAAGTAAGCGCAATTGCTCACCCTCACTTAGATAATTTAAGATCCAAACTAGCTAAGCATGGTTTACAAGTTGGAGAACTCAACTTAAAGCGAGGCGATACAAATAATCAGGCATTTTATAAATCTCATGCAATTATTAATATTAAGGTTTAGTAATGAGCGATGCACCCATTAATAAGTCAGCCATTGGGCTTTTATACGAAGCTGGCAACACCCCCACAGTAAGCGTAAAAGGGTTTGGTGAGTTAGCTGACGAAATAATTGCAGCAGCAAAATTAAAAGGGATTATGATCCACGAAGATGCAGCGCTTGCTAAAACGTTGTCGCATTTAAGCTTAGGGGAAGAAATCCCTAAAGAGCTTTATTATGTAATTGCAGAGCTTATTGCGTTTTCGTATGTATTAAGAGGTCAATTTCCGCCAGGCTGGCAAGACTTTCAAGGTAAGTTAAATATTAAAGCGTGAGATTATTTATACGCTTATAGCTAAAAAGGCGCTAAGCGCCTTTTTGTTTATGTAGTGAAAATAGTAATTCGGCTTCTGCTCGCGGTAATTCGCATTCGCGTATCACCTCATCGAGGTCCGCACCTAACTCAACCATTTTTACTGCACGAGAGTAAATTTTAGCATCAGGGTCATCGTATTTCTGCGCAGCTTGTTGCTGTATCAAATCTTGATTTTGTTGCTCAACCTCAAGCACTCGCTTACCAATACTTAAAAGCCCTGTTCTAAGCTCTGAAATTTCACTTCGCAAAATATGAGTTTGCTCTGAGCTATCTTTAAGCTGCTGTAATACAGCATTAATTTCATTCACTTGTTTGTTTTTTAATGCAATTATTAGCGCAAGCGATATAAGACCTACCGCTAACGCTGATATAGCTATACTAAGTAACAGCATAATTTATTTGGTAAAGCTTATATATCGCTTAACTCATCCCATTCATCATCGCTGAGTAACTTGTTTAAATCGACTAAAATCAGTAGCTCATTATCACGATTACAAACGCCTTGAATAAACTTAGCACTTTCTTCAGTACCAACATTTGGTGCACTATCGATCTCAGAGCTGCGTAAATAAACGACTTCAGATACGCTGTCGGCTAAAATGCCGATAACTTGCTCTTCAGCTTCAATAATTAATATACGAGAATTATCGGTTGCATCAGCAGCTAACAAACCAAAACGTGCACGAGTATCAATAACAGTTACAACGTTACCGCGTAAGTTAATAATACCAATAACGTAAGAAGGTGCACCTGGTACAGGGGCTATCTCTGTATAACGAAGTATTTCTTGTACTTGCATTACATTTACGCCGTAGGTTTCTTCCTCTAGCTTAAACGTAACCCACTGTAAAATTTCATCATTATTATCTGCGTTTTTATTTGCTGACAGTAATTTATCTTGATTCATGCTATTACCCCGTAATGGTCATTACTACTGACGGCTATCTAAGCCTTTCTCTAATAATATATTTAAATTATCTACATCTATTAAAGCACACATTTTTTCTTTTATAACACCAGCAAGCCATGGGCGCTTACTTTTATTTGTACGCCATTTTACATCTTCTTTACTCAATGTAATGTTATTTATCAACTTTTCAGCTAATAAGCCCCACTGGCTATCACCTAAGGTAATTAAATACTGATAATCTAAAGACGCCTCTAATTTATCATCATACTTTTCTG
This sequence comes from Pseudoalteromonas arctica A 37-1-2, assembly GCF_000238395.3. GTDB lineage: Bacteria > Pseudomonadota > Gammaproteobacteria > Enterobacterales > Alteromonadaceae > Pseudoalteromonas > Pseudoalteromonas arctica. The sequence continues at coordinate 1,084,661 of NZ_CP011025.1, read as the reverse complement.
GCATTACCCAACGAGCAGTATCAACAACATTAAGCTTTTCTTCTCTGTTGAGCATAACGCCTTTAAACCACTTTGGCTTACCAAATAAATGATTTACTTCACCTAATTGATGTATACCGCCTAATGCTTTTAATGGCACAGCCAATGTTAAACCAGCAACTTCAAAAAATAATGCCTGAAATTCACCATCAAAATAGTCAGATTGGCTAGTGGTTATAATCTGAGGTTCTGGTTCTTCTGTAATCGTACTTATCGGCTCTATTACTTCATCGTCAATGGCTTTATTAACTTTTGCGGCTTCAAAAATCGGTTCAACTATTGGCTTAATTTCAGAATTAAGTAAGTCTTGATCAAATATTTTTTCTGCCGCTTTTATCTGTTCTTTTGGTTTTAAATGAATATGTTCTTGCTGCGAGTCGTGTGGCATTTGCTCAAGTAATTTTGCGACTGGCTCAAGGTTATCTACAGGCTCGTCTTCACATAACAAAGCCCCTAGGTATTGTTTCATTACTTTTTCATTAGCAAACAATTGCTTACTCATTCATTAACCTTGTTCAATTAAATATTCTAGCAGTGCTTTATATGCGTATACACCACGCGAACGAGGACAATACTCTACAGGCACTTTTTGCGCAAAGCTTGCATCTCTAAATTTAGTATCTACCGGTATCACACCTGGCCAGACTTTATCACCATACGTACTTTGCAGTGTTTTATATGCTTCTAACGATGCTTTAGTACGTTTATCATACATAGTAGGGATTATAGTATATTGATAATCTTTCGCTTGAGAGGTTTGCATTAATTCCATAGTGCGCATCATTCTATCAAGCCCTTTCAGTGCTAAAAATTCCGTTTGCACTGGCACTAAAATTCGCTCACTTGCTGCAAGCGCATTAACCATTAACACCCCTAAAACTGGGGGGCAATCTAAAATGGCATAATCGTAATGTTCACTGATTTTTGCAAGCGCTTTTTTTAGTATTAATCCCATACCTGTTTTATTTCCCATGCTTCTATCAAGCGTGGCTATCGCCATTGTTGCGGGTAAAATATCTAGGTTTTCAAGTGTTGATGGGCATAAAGCTTGAAGTATCTCTTCACTTTGCATGCTCGTGCCACGCGCAAAAATATCATATACGCTGACTTCCAAATCTTCTGAGTCAATGCCAAAGTAATAAGTGAGTGATGCATGAGGGTCTGTATCAATAAGCAACACACGCTTACCCTGCAAAGCTAAAATACCAGCAAGGCTCACTGCAGTTGTTGTTTTACCAACACCACCTTTTTGATTTGCGACAGTCCAAATCTTCACATTACATCCTAATTACTGTTCATTGCGCGTTGTTATGCGAATACCACCATGAGGCAAACGAATTATTTTTATTGTATCGTCATCTGAAGGGAGCTCAATTTCAGGCTCTTCCGCTACTGGCTTAACGGCTTGTTCATCACCTTTAACGTCTTGTATTGGTGGTAAACCATACTTAGAAAGTGCAATAACAACTTTACGATTTTCTGCTCGCCCTTGTTCTGTATCGTTACTTACAAAAGGTGAATATTGACCATAACCTTCTATCGCCATTCTGGCAGAATTAATACCTAATGCTTCCAGCTCTACTAAAATAGATGTTGCTCTAGCAACCGAGAGTTCCCAATTTGAGCGAAATATTTCATTGCGAATACTTTCATCATCAGTATAGCCACGCACCCTAATATAGTTATCTACTGGAGCAATAATATCTTTAACAATTTTGACGACTTGTTTTGCCCTAGAGTGTGCAACTGAGCTACCACTTGAAAATAACATACCTGAGCTTAGCTCTATAATCAGCCAATCTTGATTAAGCTCTAAGCTGGCTTCTCCATCACGAATTTCATCAATAAGCGCTGACTGCAGTTTAGTAAGTAAGCTATCGAGTGGTTTACCTAAATATTTTTGTTGTATGTTACTTGTATCACTTTGACCGTCGAGTAACTCTGGACCTTGTTCTTCTTTTAAAATACTTTCACCATAAAGAACTTCTTGTTCAGGTGTCACTCTATCAGTCAATATTCCATTACCATTGACGCCCTCACCTTGCTGGGAGTGCTGGCGGGCAGATTTATCAAAAACGTGTTCAAGGGAGTCTGACAATATTTGAAATTGTTCTTCTTTGTTGATCGCTATCGCATACAGCACCACAAAAAAAGCAAACATAATGGTCATGTAATCGGCATACGATACAAGCCAACGCTCTGTATGTTGACTTTTTGGAGCAGAGTGACGAAGTCGTCGGCGTAGCATGTTATTCGTCCACTAAATTAGGACGCTCTACACGGTAGGCTTCAAGCTTTAATTCTATATTTACGGGGCTTTCGCCAACGCTTATTGCAATCACACCTTCGGCAAGCATTTCATGGTAAAGCATTTTTTGCTCTACACGCTGTTTTAACTTATTTGCCATAGGTAAAAACAATAAATTAGCTAAACCAACACCATAAATGGTCGCAATAAATGCCGTTGCAACGCCTGCACCAAGCATTTGTGGATCGGTAATAAACGACATTGCCTGTATTAAACCAAGCACAGCACCTAAAATACCAATGGTAGGACTGTAGCCCCCCATCGCTTCATAAACACGTGCGGCTTCAAGCAAGCGATCGCGTTCTAGCAGTAAATCAATTTCAAGCGTGTCACGTAGTTTTTGCTCTGAGCAGCCATCTACAAGCAAGCTTAAACCTTTTGCTGCATATGCATCTGGGTGAGCTAGCGCTTCGTTTTCAAGCGCTAAGTAACCTTCTTGACGTGCCTTATGAGACCATCGCTTAACTTGCTCTATTGCATCTTCAATATCATATTGTGGCGCAACAAAAACCCAAGAGCTCATATTTAGCATTTTTTTAAAGGTACTTGCTGATGTTTGTAACATAACAGCGCCAAGCGTGCCGCCTAATACAATAATAAGGGCAGGACCATTAAATAAAGCAGAAACAACGCCGCCTTCTAAAGAGTAACCTAGACCTATTGCACCCAGTGCTACAAATAGTCCAAATATTGAGAGTTTATCCACAACCTACCTCTCTCTTTATACGTGCTGCAACATCGCTTAATGCTAAGCTTTCACTCGAAAGCCCCGCATTAGCAATGGCTTGAGGCATTCCATAAACAACACAGCTTTTCTCATCTTGTGCCCAAATAGTTGCACCCGTTTGTTTTAACATTCTTGCACCGTCACGTCCATCAGCGCCCATGCCTGTTAAAACGATAGCAAGCACATCGCCTTGATACGTTTTTGCTGCACTGGCAAAAGTTACATCTACACTCGGTTTATAACTTATTCTCTCGCTATGATCTTCAAATACGCGCAGTGTTCTATTTGCACCACGCCCTTCTACCATCATCTGCTGTCCGCCAGGCGCTAAATAAGCCGTTCCTGGTTGTAAGCGGTCACCTTGTTGTGCTTCTTTCACTTTTATTTGGCACAAACCGTTTAAGCGCGCTGCAAACGCGGGTGTAAATGCAGCTGGCATGTGCTGAATAAGTAAAATAGGATGAGGAAAATTAGCAGGCAATTGAGTTAATATAGTTTGTAGTGCAACAGGGCCACCTGTAGAAGTGCCAATAGCCACAAGCTGGTATTGCTTTCCACTTGCTCGCATTGAGGCAGCATTAGAACCTGACGGTGTCGTAGGGGCTACTCTTTGAAAGCTTCTATCGGGTTGTTTTATCGAAGGCGTTAGTGTGTTTGTTCTTTGCGAAAGTGAGCTTGTTATCGGTTTAGTTGATATTACCGGCTTAGGTGGTGTTGCAGATTTAAACGTTCGCGGTAAACGTCTTCGTCCTATATCTTTCACTTTATTTTGCAAAAGCTTTATAGCGTCTTCATTATTACGAGCGATATCTTCAAATTTTTTCGGTAAAAAATCCATTGCTCCAGCATCTAGCGCATCAAACGTTGCTGTTGCGCCATCACGTGTTAGTGATGAAAACATTAAGATAGGCGTTGGATTACTCGCCATTATCTCTTTAACTGCGCTAATACCATCAAGCACAGGCATTTCGACATCCATAGTGATCATATCAGGACGTAGCTGAGCTGCTTTTTCAACAGCTTCTCTGCCATTCACAGCAAAGCCTATAACTTGTATGTCGCTATCTTGTTCAAGAATTTCGCTTACTCTGCGGCGAAAAAAGCTTGAATCATCAACAACTAAAACTTTAACGGCCATTTAGCTCTCTTATTAAATTTATGCGTAGGTATATATTAAATATATACCTACTTTATTATTAGCCTGCGTAATGTTTTAACATGTTTGGAACGTCTAAAATCAGTGCAATACCACCATCTGAAGTAATTGTTGCGCCTGCCATACCTGGGGTACCTTGTAGTAACGCATCAAGTGGTTTAATTACAACTTCTTCTTGGCCAATTAATGAGTCAACAACAAAACCAATTTGCTGCGTACCAATTTGCACAATAACTACATGGCCTTTTGCTTTACGCTGTGAACGATCCGAGCCTTTAACTAACCAGTGCTCAAGGTAGAATAACGGTATTGCCTTTTTACGCACAATAATTGTTAATTGCCCATCAACCACATTTGTTTTCGTTAAATCTAAGTTGAATATTTCACTAACACCAGCAAGTGGTAACGCAAATGTTTGTGCGCCAACAATTACCATTAAGGTCGGTAATATGGCTAAGGTAAGTGGTACTTTTATCTCTAAAATAGTACCTACGCCTAACTCAGATTGAATACTTACAGAGCCGTTTAATTGGGTGATTTTAGTTTTCACCACATCCATTCCAACACCACGACCTGAAATATCAGATATCTCTTCTTTTGTAGAAAAGCCAGGTGCAAAAATTAGGTTGTATGCTTCAGTGTCAGAAAGTCGACTCGCTTGATCGTGATCGAGCACGCCTTTACTAATTGCTATTTTTTTCAGTTTCTCAGCATCCATACCAGCGCCATCATCTTTAATGGTCAACAAAATATGGTCGCCTTCCTGAGACGCTGATAAAGTAACATTACCTGTTCTAGGCTTACCTGCAGCCTCACGAACAGCTGGCATTTCAATACCGTGGTCAACTGAGTTTCGAACTAAATGCACAAGCGGATCGGCAAGTGCTTCCACTAAATTTTTATCTAAGTCGGTTTCTTCACCTACAAGTTGTAAGTCAATATCTTTGTTTAAGCTGCGTGCTAAATCGCGTACTACGCGAGGGAAACGACCAAATACCTTTTTAATTGGTTGCATTCGCGTTTGCATAACCGCGCCTTGAATATCAGCAGTTACTACATCTAAGTTAGAGATTGCTTTCCCCATCGCTTCACTGTCTGAGTTAGTCGCTAAACTAACCAAACGATTTCGCACAAGTACTAACTCACCAACCATATTCATAATTTGGTCTAGTCGTTTTGTATCTACGCGAACGGTAGTTTCAGCTGCTGGCTGCGCTGATTTTTTAGAAGCTGCGGGTGCTGCTTTAGCAACCGGTTTTTCTACCGGTTTAGAAACGGGTACTTTTGCAGGTTCTGGTTTTTTTACAGGCACACTCGCTTTTGCAGCTGGTTTAGCTGGAATATTGGGCTGTTTCACAGCAGGAGTGCTTTCTATTAATTTAGGTGCAGTACCTTTGCCATGAAGTTCATCAAGAAGTGCTTCAAACTCGTCATCACTAATTTCATCATCTGATGAATTAGCAATATTTGACGCCGCCTTAGCTGGTTCTACAGACGCTTTAACTGCATTACTTTGTTCAGGTGCTTTACTCGCAACCTCACCAAAACTGCCAACTCCATGTAACTCATCTAATAAGCTATCAAATTCATCATCAGTAATGTCACCATTAAAGTCATTGCTACTTATTACCGGCTTTTCAATTGCAGGACCTTGTCCTTTACCGTGTAGTTCATCCAGTAAGTTTTCAAATTCGTCTTCAGTTATTTCATCAATTTCAGCATCGCTAACCGAAGGCGTTCCGCTAAATAGTTCATCAAACGCAAACGGATCTTCGTCATCAACTATTGGCGTATCAACTACTTCGCTTTGAGGTTGTTCAACTTCATTGTTCGAAGATACACCGTTAAGCTCATCTTCTGTTGGTGGTAGACCTAAAATATGAAGAGTATGAAGTAATTCAGGATCTGCAGGTTCTGGCTTATCCCTATTTTGGATAGTCGCGAACATTTCATTAATGGTGTCGAGCGCTTGTAAAATAACATCCATTAACTCTGAATTGACCGTTCGCACACCTTGACGTAGTAAATCAAATACGTTTTCAGCGCCATGACAAGCATCAACAAGTTCTGTCATAGCTAAAAAGCCTGCACCACCTTTTACAGTGTGAAAGCCTCTAAATATGGCATTTAGTAACTCGGTATCTTCTGGATTATTTTCCAGTTCAACTAACTGTTCAGATAAAAGCTCTAGGATTTCTCCTGCCTCTACAAGAAAGTCTTGTAAAATATCTTCATCGACTTCAAACATGCAGTTACTCTCCTCTTAGAAGCCCAAACTTGATAAAAGATCATCGACTTCATCTTGATCAGATACAACATCATTACGCGATTCTTTATCAATAATAGGGCCTTCAGGACCTGCTAAAGTTTGTGTGGCAACTGGTTCTTTTATTTTTTGTTGTTCTACTTTATTCGCTGTGTTGTCACTGTCATCTTGTTCAGCAAATGCTGTTAAAAGATGAAGTAAGCTTTCTTCTACTTCTCTAACAAGTTCTATAACACGGCGAATAACTTGACCTGTTAAGTCTTGATAGTCTTGAGCCATTAGTACATTTGTCATTAAGCTTTGAAGCTCATCGGTTTTATGATGAGAGTTATTCATAAACTTATCGATGCTGTGGCAAAGTTGTTTAAACTCACCTAACTCAATTTCGCGACTCATTAAACGATCCCATGTCGGTTTGATATGAGATATTTCATCTGCTAATTGCTGGGCTATAGGTAAACTAGCCTCAACAGCATCCATTGTTTTATTAGCCGCATTTTCTGTCATTTCTATAACATAATTAAGCCGCTTTTTAGCATCTGGAATAGCATCTGTTGTTAAATCTGTTAAACGAGTATCAAGATCAAAGCTTTTAAGTGCTTCGTGCAATTGACGGGTCAACTTTCCAACTTCAGCAAATAATTCAGACTGCTCTTGCGAGGCAGTCTCTAAAATTAACTGATTTGCTTTATCTTGCTCATCATTTTCTAAAAAAATAACGAGCTGTCGAGCTTGTTCTAACGTTATTTGAGGCGCAGCTGGTGCTGGCATAAGCCTCTCCCCCATCATTAGCCTAAGCGTTCAAATACTTTTTCTAACTTAGTTTTTAATGTTCCAGCCGTAAAAGGCTTAACAATATAACCATTAACGCCAGCTTGCGCTGCAGCTATTATTTGTTCTTTTTTAGCTTCTGCCGTTACCATTAATACAGGGATATGTTTTAACTTATCATCTGCACGAATTGCTCTTAAAAGGTCAATACCTTGCATTCCCGGCATATTCCAATCAGTAACTACAAAATCAAACACTTGATTTTGCAACATAGGCAAAGCTGTTGACCCGTCATCAGCTTCTTGAACGTTAGTGAAACCTAAATCACGTAACAGGTTTTTTATAATGCGTCTCATCGTTGAAAAATCATCGACTACAAGAATTTTCATGTTTTTATCCAAAACATCCCCCAGTGAGGTATTAACCTTTGTTTGCTTACTACTAATTTATCCAGTCATTGATTTTAGCTTTAAGCTTAATCATCGCCTGACCATGTATCTGACTTACACGCGATTCACTTACATCGAGTATATGTCCTATTTCTTTTAAATTCATTTCATCGTTATAGTATAAAGAAAGTACCATTGCATCACGCTCTGGTAATGACTTAATTGCACTTAGCAAAGACTCATTAAACCGATCATTTTTAACATTATTAAAAGGTTTATCTTGCGCTAAATCTTGGCCTACGGGAGTTATAACATCCTCATCAACACCAAGGTCTTCAATACCTAGTATTTTACTCGCATTCACATCATTTAAAATATGATGGTACTCATTGAGTGAAATTTCAAGTTTTTCAGCAACTTCTGTATCTGTTGGTTCGCGATTAAGACTACTTTCGAGTCCTGTAATTGCTTCTGCAACTTGCCGGCTTTTGCGATGTACTGAACGAGGAGCCCAATCACCACGGCGCATTTCATCAAGCATGGCACCGCGAATACGAATACCTGCAAATGTTTCAAAGCTTGCGCCCTTAGTTGCATCGAAGTTTTTTGAAGCTTCTATTAAACCTATCATTCCTGATTGAATTAAATCATCAAGCTGAACGCTAGGTGGTAATCGAGCAATTAGATGACATGCCACTTTTTTGACAAGTGATGCATGTTTCTCAACAATCACATTTAAATTTTGTGTTGATTGATATCCCATAGCTCTATTCACCAATATTGTCATAATTAACCGTTTACTAGTTTCTCAATGAAAAACTCTAAATGCCCAGATGGTTGGTTTGGTATTGGCCATTTAACTGCTTTGGTTGCCAGCGCTTTAAACGCGAGAGCGGCTGGCGAATTAGGAAAGAGCTCTACTATTACTTTTTGACGACGCGTTGCTTTGCGCATATTTTCATCATAGGGAACCGTTGCTACTAGCTCCATTGACACATCTAAAAAGCGATCGGTAACTTTAGATAGTTTTGCAAACAATTCAGTACCTTCACGCATACTGCGGACCATATTTGCAACAATTTTGAACTTATAAACACCATGCTCGCGGCTTAATACTTTAATAAGTGCGTAAGCATCGGTTATTGATGTTGGTTCATCGCACACTACAACCATTACATCTTGTGCTGCTCGTGAGAAGCTTAGCACCATGTCTGAAATACCAGCGGCTGTATCTACAATTAAAATATCGAATTCGGTATTCAATTCGCTAAACGCACGAATTAGTCCAGCATGCTCCGATGGTGATAACTCAACCATACTTTGCGAACCCGATGTAGCGGGTACAATTTTAATACCAGCAGGACCTTCAACTAAAATTTCGTCAAGCTCACATTCACCAGACAAAACATGTGACAAATTACGCTCTACACGTAAACCAAGCATCACATCACAATTTGCCAAACCTAAGTCAGCATCCAGTACTAGTACTCTATTACCTTGCTGCCCTAGTGCTATAGCAGTATTTAGAGAAACATTTGTTTTCCCCACCCCACCTTTACCACCGGTTACAGCGATAACTTTAACGCCGTTGTTATTGTTTTGACTCATTTTGCGCAGGCCGCTTGCTTGATCTAATACTGTGTTAATCATACATCCCTACTGTACTTGGCGCCACTGCTTGATGCCTTGAATGTTGTGCTTTTGTTCTTTTTAAATATAATTGCTCAGCCTTTTTCACTAGTTTTTCAGCATTTGCAACACGAATATCTTCTGGTACTCGTTGTCCATTAGTAAGATACCCTATTGGAAGGCGATTTTGAATCGCAATACTAATAATCTCACCCAAACTTAATGATTCATCCAACTTGGTAAAAATACAACCACTTAACTGTACTTTTTTAAAGTGGCGTACAGTTTCTTGTAGTACATTAATTTGCGCTGTGGCACTGAGTACTAAGTAGCTGCGAATATCCACACGCTGGTTGCGCATTAACGTATTTAACTGCTCAGTTAAGCGTAAATCTCGCTGGCTCATACCTGCCGTATCAATTAACACTAGACGTTTATTTCGTAAATGATATAAAACTTCAGCTAACTCATTAGCATCTTTAACTTGTTTTACACCACAACCAATAATACGGCCGTAAGTTGCAAGCTGCTCATAAGCACCAATTCTGTACGTATCAGTGGTTATTAAGGCAACTTTATCGGCGCCATACTTTTGTGCACCTAGAGCTGCAAGCTTAGCAACTGTCGTGGTTTTGCCCACACCTGTTGGACCCACTAACGCATATACACCACCTTGGCGAAGGATTTCGTTATTGGTTGTTTGCATTTGATCTTCAACCATTGTTAGCAATGCTTTCCAGCCTTGCTGACGAGACACGTCGTCAGGTACGAAACATGCCATTTGTTGCGCGACTTCTTTATCAATACCCATACCGACTAAACGGTCAACCATGCACGCACGCGTTGGATCGCGACGCGCCATATCTTGTTGCATTAAACCTGATACTTGATGTTCAAGTAACTGACGAATCGCGTTCATTTCTTCACGCATTGTTGTCATTTCTTCGCTTTCATTATTTTTATTTTGTGGGCGAGCAGTTACCGGGCTATCTAAATCATCAAAATCGCGGTCTAAATCATCAAAACCTAAACTATCGGCTTGAGTTTGTGGGCGAACTGGCGCTGCACTTTCAGGAATAAACATATTTTTAGTACGCGGCTGCGCAGCCGGCTCTTGATAGTTATCGGTAGTATCAATACCCGATTGTGAAAACATAGAAGCAAGTTCAGGGGAGCGAGGACGCGGTGATTGTCGCTCTAGTAATGCTTGTAAGCTGTCAGCAACCTTTGCTTGTGGCTCAGGCTTAGCACGCTGTGGCTCTGGTCTTACAAAGTTATGCATGCTTTGCTGTGGCGCTTGAGCACGAGGCTCAGCATTACGTTGTGGTTGCGCTGCTACTTTAGGGGCTGCTTTGTCATAATCAACTGCCGCTACAATTTCTACACCGTTAGCCAGCTTCTTATTTGACATAATAACCGCATCAACACCTAATTCATCTTTAACTTCTTTAAGTGCTGTGCGCATATCTTTAGCAAAAAAACGTTTAATTTTCATGATTCAACCCCTGTTAAAATCTTATTGTTGCCCTACAGAGCTAACAATCTTTATCTGTCTTTCATCTGGTACCTCTTGATAAGACATCACTCTCAATCCTGGAATGGTGTACTTAACAAAACGAGATAACACAGTGCGTAACATTCCTGACGTTAGCAATATAGAAGGTTCACCGGCCATTTCTTGATTTTGATGCGCTTGTGTTAATGACACTTGAAGTCGCTCTGCAAGTCCTGGCTCAATACCGGCACCTTCATCACCTGCATTTTGTAATGACTGATGCAACATCTGTTCCAACTCAGGCGCCAAGGTTATGACAGGAATTTCTGATGACATTCCCACCGCATCTTGAACAATTAATCTACGCAGGGAAATACGCACTGCAGCCGTTAATACATCAGGGTCTTGGCTACGCGGACCATACTCAACAAGGGTTTGAACAATTGAGCGCATATCGCGAATAGCTACACCTTCATTCAATAAATTTTGCAGTACTTTTACAATTGCAGTTAATGGCAACACATCAGGTACTAGTCCTTCTACTAAGCGAGGATGGCTTTTAGCAAGCATATCAAGCAGGTTTTGAACTTCTTCATGCCCTAGTAGCAACGCTGCACTGTTAGTTAATAACTGGCTAATATGAGTGGCGACTACCGTGGCTGAATCTACAACGGTATAACCTAGTGATTGCGCTTCATCTTTTTGATCAGGCTTGATCCATACTGCATCAAGGCCAAACGCAGGATCTTTAGTTTCAACCCCTTTAATAGGACCAAATACTTGCCCTGGGTTAATCGCTAGCTCGTCGCCATGTTTAAGTTCGCTTTCACCGGTTGAAACACCCATTAACGTTATTCTGTAAGCATTCGGATCAAGCTCTAAATTATCGCGAATATGAACAGGTGGTACTAAAAAACCAAGTTCTTGAGAAAGCTTTTTACGTACACCTTTAATACGATTAAGTAGCTCACCACCTTGAGATTGATCTACCAACGGAATTAATCTGTAACCTACTTCTAGGCCAATTACGTCAACCTGCTGAACATCATCCCAACCAAGTTCTTTTTGCTCTTGTTTATTGGCAATACCTGTTGCAGCGCTTCCGCCACTGGCGGCTTCTTCGGCTTCTGCTGCAGCGGCTTTTAACTTAGTTTGCTGTGTGTAGTAAGCTAAATAACCCAATAACGCACCTAAACTTAAAAAAGCAAAATGCGGCATACCAGGCACTAACCCCATGATGATCAAAATACCTGAAGCAATAAAGAGTGATTTTTCGTTACCTAGTTGTTTCTTAAATTGGTCACCCATATTGAGCGACTCATTTTGACGTGTTACAACAATCGCGGTACCAATTGAAAGCAGTAAAGAAGGGAGCTGAGCAACTAAGCCATCACCAATGGTAAGTAATGTATATACTTCCATTGCGTTGCCAAAACTCAAATTATGTTGAATCATACCGACAAATAAACCACCAACAATATTGATGATTAATATAACAATACCTGCAATGGCATCGCCTTTTACAAATTTACTCGCACCATCCATTGAGCCGTAAAAATCAGCTTCGCGAGTTACTTCCTCGCGGCGGTCACGCGCTTGCTCGGCACTGATAAAACCAGCGTTTAAATCGGCGTCAATTGCCATTTGTTTACCCGGCATTGCATCAAGGGTGAAACGTGCAGATACCTCAGAAATACGCCCAGCACCTTTAGTAATTACCACAAAGTTAATAATGATCAGAATTAAAAATACGACCAAACCAACAGCGTAGTTACCACCAATAACAACTGAGCCAAACGCTTCAATTACTTTACCGGCGGAATCACCACCATTATGACCTTCAAGTAATACAACTCGAGTGCTGGCAACGTTAAGCGCTAAGCGCATAATCGTAGCGATTAGTAATACAGAGGGAAATATACCAAACTCAACCGGCTTCATCGTGTAAACAGTCACGAGTAAAACCACTAATGCGAGGGCAATATTAAACGAGAAAAGGATGTCGAGTAAAAATGGCGGTAACGGTAAGATCACCATTCCCAAGGCTGCAAGCACAAGCAAAGGAGTACCTACCCCTTTGGCATAGTCTTTTTTGTCTCTGTTAAGTTGTTGTAATACCGCTTTAAAACTCATAATTCTACAATTTCAAAAAATTGACACTACGTAGAATTTGCAATAACTATTCCAAGTTACTAAGTTAACGGTTTAATACTTGTAGGCATCGGGGATTGGGAGCTTGTTATTGAGCTTAGTTGGACGTTTACCGCGCCCTTTATTAAAGCGCTTAAGCTGAAATACATACGCTAAAACTTGCGCTACTGCAGTAAATAGCTGATCGGGTATTTGCTCTCCTACTTCAGCCGTATGATAAAGCGCTCGGGTCAACATAGGGGATTCTAAAATAGGTACTTCATTCCCTATTGCTACTTTTCTAATTTGCATCGCCATTTCATCGATACCCTTAGCAAGCACTATTGGCGCTCCTGCGCGCTCTGTATCGTATTTTAATGCTACTGAGTAGTGAGTTGGGTTGGTAACAATAACATCAGCGTCAGGGACATCTTGCATCATACGGTTTTGCGACATTTGCCTTTGAGTTTGCCTAATACGCGCTTTTATTTGTGGGTCACCTTCAGAGTTTTTATACTCATCTTTAATCTCTTGCATTGTCATTTTAAGTTGTTTGTTATGGTTATAACTTTGAAATGGTGCATCAATAGCCGCAATAATAATTAAAGTGCATGAAAGACCTAAAAACATCCAGCCTAAAATCTCTAAAGCATGAATAATATTACCCGGTGCGCTTTCTAAACTTAAATGCAGTATTTCATCAAAATAAGTATTAATTAAAAACACAGCAAAACTTGCAACCAAGCCAAATTTTAAAAGTGACTTTACAAGCTCAATAGCCGCTTGCGGGCCAAACATACGTTTAAAGCCTTTCATTGGCGACATTTTACTAGCTTTAGGTGCAGCGGCTTCCCAGCTAAAATTAAAACCACCTAGTAACGTATTACCAATAAATGCAGCCAAAACTATAATTAATACAAACATAGCCATAGGAAACATTAAAGCGTCTGCAACCTCTCCCCATACGGCAAACATTTTAGTGGTATCAAAGGCTTCGTTGCGATTTAAGCTAAGGGTTCGGCCCATTACATTATATAAACCTTTGCCAATTTCTGGCCCATACATCAAAAGCGATATAGCCGAAAAAATAAGTACAAACATGGTACCTAGCTCTTTTGAGCGCGCTATTTGGCCTTTCTTTTTAGATTCCTCAAGCTTTTTGGATGTGGGTTCTTCTGTTTTTTCTTGTCCTGAGTCTTCAGACATGACTTTCTCCTAAGGTGAACAACCAACTAAAGTACACATTAGCTCAACCATTTTTAACCATTGAAACTCAAACTGAGTAACAAAGTTACCTAGTGTCGCCCAAATAATAATAAGTCCCGCTACCAAGGTAAACGGAAAACCAATAGAGAAAATATTTAATTGCGGTGCTGCACGCGTCATAATACCAAACGACATATTAATAACGAGCATCGCGGTAAGCGGTGCAAGTGAGAGTACCAGTGCTGTAGTAAACATCCAGCCACCCCAGGTCACTATGTCCCAGTAATGATCTACAGACCACCATGTGCCATCAATGGGTAGCACTTGAAAACTATGCACCACCATTTGAATCATCATTAAATGACCGTTAAAAGCAAAAAATAATAGGGTGGCCAAAATAAGAAAAAACTGGCCCACAGCAGGCACACTCGCACCATTAGAAGGGTCAATAACCGAAGCAAAACCTAAACCGGTTTGCATCGCGAGTATTTGCCCTGCTAACACAAAAGTATTTAATAAAAGTATAGATGCAAAACCAATAGCAACACCAATCAGCATTTGTTGAATAACGACTAAAATCATCTCAAACGAAAATAAATTAGTGAATGTAGCTGGGGGCAGAACAGGAACTACAACAAAAGTTACAACAACCGATAAACCCATTTTTATACGTGTAGGAACATTTTTAGCCCCCAAACCAGCCATAATCATAATCATTGAGCTAATGCGTACCAGCGGCAACAAAAAATCGCTCAACCATTGAATAACGACAGCAAAGGGGTATTCCACGCTTAACCTGCAATTTCAGGAATAAGTAATACTAGGCGAGTAAAAAAGTCCATTAGCTCTTGAGTAAGCCAATGCCCACCCACAATAAGCGCACTAATGGTAATTAATAAACGAGGTAAAAAGCTCAATGTTTGTTCATTGATAGACGTCGCGGCCTGAAACACAGCTACAACTAAACCAATAATTAAGCCTGGGACTACAATTGCAGACACCAGCTTAATAACTAAAAAAAGAGCGTCACTTAGGATATCAACAAAAATTTCCGGTTCCATGTTGTACTCCTATTGTTGGGTCATGTTAATGCTTTGCATACTAAGTCCCTAAACCAAAGCTTTTAGCTAGAGTCCCCATCACTAAGCTCCAGCCGTCTACAAGTACAAATAACATAATTTTAAACGGTAAAGACACAATCATGGGTGAAAGCATCATCATACCCATCGCCATTAATACCGAGGCGACCACTAAATCAACAATTAAAAATGGGATAAAAAACATAAACCCTATTATAAATGCGGTTTGCAATTCGCTGGTTACAAAGGCGGGTATAAGCACTATTAACGGTGTATCTTGTGGCGAATCAAGCTGATCGTAACCGGCAATTTTAGCAAACGTTTCTAAATCTTTTAAACGCACTTGTGAAAGCATAAAGGCTTTCATTGGCTCTTTAGCCAGCTCTAAAGCTTGTACTGAAGTAACCTGCTCATTTAAGTAAGGTTCTATAGCTCGCTCGTTTACCTGCTGATAAATAGGCGACATTATAAAAATACTTAGAAAAAGCGACATCCCTAATAACACTTGGTTTGACGGTGTTTGCTGCAAACCAATTGCTTGGCGCAAAATGGCGAGTACAACAATTATTCGTGTAAAGGAGGTCATCATAATTATGGCAGCCGGTATAAAACTCAGCGCCGTCATAATTGCTAAAACTTGTAACGTTACTGAGTAATCCTGTGTGCCATCAGCGTTTGTTGTAATAGTAAGCGCATCAATTCCTTCTGCGCTTACACTTGGTACAAACACCATGGCAAAAATAATAAGCAGCCACTTTGTCATAGGTTTAATTCTTTTTATTTTGGTTTGATTGCGGGTTTAAAAGTTTACCAAATCGTTTAGCGAGTTCAGGTAGTTCTTTTTCACTTAATGGGGTTTCTAACTTGTGTAAGTAATTAATACTGTGGGGAGTTACACCAAGTAAATGCTGAGCATTATCTATCTCAACAACCATTAAACGCTCGCGAGAACCCAAAGGTAGACTTCTGACTACTTTAAATTCATCGCTATTTGCTAAATTTGGATTAAGCTTTTTAACAAAAAATGCCAGCACAATGATTAGTACTAGCACCATTACAAGCGACAGCACCATAGAGAGTATATCTCCAGTGGGTGTTGCCACATCTGCTTTTGAAAAAACGGAACTCGTTAAAGCAATTAATAAGCTCATCGTAGTTTTTTGATCCGCTCTACTTGGCTTATCACGTCAGTTAAGCGAATACCAAACTTGTCGTTTACTACAACTACTTCACCATGGGCTATCAAAGTACCATTAACTAGCACGTCTAGCGGCTCGCCCGCAACACGGTCAAGCTCAACAACAGAGCCTTGGTTGAGTTGCAATAAGTTACGAATATTAATTTTAGAGCGTCCTACTTCCATTGAAATAGTAACGGGGATATCTAAAATAGTGTCGAGTTTTCGTTTTTCATCGCCACTCATTTCGTGTTTTGAATCACTTAACTCATCAAGCTCTGCAACATGTGCTTCGCTACTATCATCTGGAGCTTCGGCTTCTGCTAATGCTGCTGCCCATTCATCCATTGTGTCTTGATCATCGCTCATACTTTTAACCTTTTAATCAATTACCAGTCTAAGTCTACACCGTCAGAGAGGTGTAAATCATCTTCTAGTTCTGCTAATTCTGCATCTGAGTCAATTTTCTTGCCGCCTTTGGTAAATACATGCAGCTCAGATTTAACTGAATCAGGTCGTTTAATTTTTTCACTAATTTGAAGCGCAACATTATCGCGAGAGCGACCCATTTTGGCTCTAAATGTAGGTAGTTCTTCAACAAACACGGTTATATGCTCAGGCATTTCAACCGGAATAATATCACCGGCTTTGAGTTCCATGATTTGTTTTAAGGTTAAATCAACTTCAAGTAACTGAGTTGATATTTCAACCTCTACATCCATTATTTCATCGCGAAGCGCTTTGCTCCAACGTAAATCAGTATCTTCAGTATCAGACTGAACACCCGCATCTAACAGCTCTCGAATTGGCTCAAGCATTGAATACGGAAGTGCAATATGAAAATCGCCACCGCCGCCATCGAGCTCAATATGGAAAGAACTAATAACCACAACCTCAGTTGGGCTTACAATATTAGCCATAGCTGGATTTACTTCAGAATCGAGATATTCAAACGATACATCCATAACCGGTGCCCAAGCTTCTTTATAATCTTCAAAGATTATTTTAAGGAGCATTTGTACAATTCGGCGCTCTGTTGGGGTAAATTCTCGGCCTTCTATTTTTGCATGATAACGCCCGTCACCACCAAAAAAGTTATCTACCAAAATAAACACAAGTCGTGCTTCCATGGTAATCAGGCCAGTGCCTTTTAAAGGTCTAAAACGGACCATATTTAAGCTGGTTGGAACAAATAAAGTATGAATATACTCGCCAAATTTAATCATTTGTACGCCGTTAATAGACACCTCTGCGGTGCGGCGCATCATGTTAAATAGGCTAATTCGCATATGACGAGCAAAGCGTTCATTAACAATTTCCAGCGTCGGCATACGACCACGTACGATCCGATCTTGCGAAGAAAAATCGTACTGAAGCGTACTCCCTCCGCCATCTTCACCATCGTGTATATCTTCCTCTTCAACGTCATCAACACCATGCAATAGCGCATCAATTTCCTCTTGGGATAATAAATCGCTCACGCTAACCCCTTATTGCATTACAAAGCCGGTAAACAATACCCGCTCAATTACTTTACTGCCTTCAACATCCATTAAGGCTTTTTGTACCTTTTCAAGTGCAGAAAAACGAAGTGTTTCTTTACCAGAGCTCGTACTTAACTCATCAGCAGTTGTAGTAGAAAACACGCTTAGTAGCGTCCCTTCTATAAGCGGAATATGTTTTTTAGCTGTTTCTTCATTGACTTCGCCACGTACCAGTAACTGTACTTTAATTTGCACAATTCTGTCGCGGCTTGAGCCAGGTACGTTAAATACAAATGGGCGTGGCATAGAAACATATAAAGCACTGCCTATTTCAGCTGAATCACCAAATCCAGTTGACAGATCTACAGAGATTCCCGCTTCTTCATTTAAGGTTTCAACTGGCGCATCCGAACCCGACATAAAAAAGTAACCCGCTGCACTGCCTACAATAAGTAGTACAGCGACTATAATTATTATTAGTTTCTTTTTACTTTTACCGGTTTCTTCAATTTCTAAACTTGTTTCTTCAGCCATCATGATTCCTTTAATCGCAAAGGTACTTGCTTGTTTTAACTATTATAATAGCAGCACTTAGGCATAGTAATCTATTGATGATGAAGTTTGTTGTCGAGAACTTTGTGCAGTGTTATTTGCTTGCTCGTCGTTTTCATCATTAACTGACTTATTATTAGCCAAATTACCTTGAGTTCCACTCTCACTTTGATCAGCAGTTTCACTACCTGATTGCCCGTAAGAAATAGTGCTTTCACCAAGCTCTAGTCCCTGTTGCGCTAACATTTCACGTAAGCGTGGCATTGATTGTTCAAGTGCTTCTTTGGCTTGCTGGTTTTGTACTACAAAGTTTATATGTGCTTGTTCTGCATCGCTGCGAATACGTATTTGCATACTACCCATTTCGGGAGGATCTAGACGAATTTCTGCTTCTTTATTATTAATGCTCAGCATTGAGCTGACGCGATCTTGCAATAATTTAGCTGCATCACTTTTAACAATATTAATTGCTTGCATTACACCTGAGTCAATACTTACCTGCTTTACTTGCGATGTACTTTGTAATTGTTGAGTTTGTATTATTTGGGTATCAAGTAAGCTCTGATCATAACTCAATGAATCGTATTGGCTTAATGTACTCGGTTGCTGAGTATTTAAAGCAGTTGTAATTTGCGTAAATACTTGTGCTACACGTACCGGTACTTGCTCTGCACTTATATTTTTCAACCCATCTTTTTGCATCAGCTCAGATGATTTTGTGGCGTTTTCATCTTTTATAGAAGCTGTAGCAACCTTACTTGGTTCAACATTTTCACTTGTCGATATTTTTGAGCTGACTTTTTGCGCGTCATTTACAACGCTCTGAGTAACTGGCGCTACAAACGTTTTTGAGTCTGATTTTGCAGTATCGGCCAAACCTATTTCAATTGAAGCCTTTAACTCATTAACTGTTTGCTTAAGCACTGACAGCTGCTCGCCTTTTGGGTGCTCAGCTTTAATATAAGCGTTTAATTGTGTTAACAAGCTTTGTTTTTCAGTGGTATTAAGCGTATCAATCTCAGAACTAAAAGACTGTTTAGCTACGCTACCCTGTGCTTCTTCATTATCAGTAATAAATTGCGCAAGCATTTGTTTAAGGTTGGCAGTGCGATTAGTAGTCGCACTATTAGTCGGGTCGGCATTGTCTAATGTCTTAATTTGCGCATTAAGTTGCGAGCGCTGCTCAGGCGTTAAACTAGTAATAACGTTATTAGCTTTAATTAAGCTCGTATCCTTAGTCATTAAAGTATCTATTGCAGCACTTTTTTCACTTTCAGATTTCTGTGGAGTTGCTGGCGTAGGCACTGGTGTTGGCAACACTATATTTTTTGAGCTTTTATCAACGGGTTTGCCTTGAGCTAATTGATCCTTTAAATCCATTGAAACTAATTTAGCATCATCAACTATAGGACCAATACTGTCATTAGGCTTTTTATTTATAGGATTTAATGGCTGTTCAATACCTTCGGCAACACCACTTTTATGATTTTTGCCTTCATTTAATGGTAACGAGTTCAAAGGTAGTGAGTTTGAGCTATCAATTTTTGCCCCCTTTGACTCCGCTGTTTTAGAGTCGCCATTATCTAACTCTGTACTTTCAGTTGCCTCAAAAGGCTTATTAATCGAAGTGCTCATTGCTTGTGCTGAATTAATTTGATCAAGCATCTCAACAGATACAAAAGTAACTTCGTCTGCGGTGTCTTCATCTGCCTTTGCACTCAGATTTTCATTGTCTTCTTTTTGTTTATGCTTAGGAATGGCAATCGAATTTTCGGCATTAGGGTTTTTATTGCCTTTTAGTAAAGGCTCCATAGAACTATGGGCTTCGTTTAGTTGGCTTAAAAACTCCTCGCCTAAATTTTCTTCGCTATTAGCTAAGCTATTGTCTTTAAAGGCTAACAAAGAATCTTTTTCAGAAGAAACTAAAAACGAAATGTTATTCATCGCCATAAATCACCTAATACCATTACGGCAATATGCCACCGCATACCGCCAAAAGTTGAATTCCACTAAGTAACAAAGCAATTAACGTGCCTGAATTACAAAGCTTTACGACGTTGAAAAAACTGATTAGCCGAAAATTCATCTAACATTTTTTGCTCATTTTTTGCCATTAACGCATTTGCTTTGAGTTTTTGATTTTCGATTAATTTGGCAACTGCTTTAGCTTTAATTTGCTGCTTAAGCCATAGAGTTTTACGTTGAGTAACAACTTGCTTAGCGGTATTTACGGTACTTGCTTGTTGGCGAATTGCCTCTTCAATTTTAGCTATAAAAGCATGGTACTGACCAAACCCTGCACTAGATAAACCCGACTTACCTTTTAGGTGTAACTGCTGAGAGTATTCCAGTCTAAAATTGTTTAAACCTTGTAGCTTTTGTTGATTCGATTGCAAGTTTTGATTAGCTTGTAAGTAACTCATGCGCAAACTTTCTTCTTTATCATTTTCAATTTTGAGCAATAAATCGAGTTTGTTTTTAGCCATTATGCTTGTCCTAGTAACTGAGCAAGACCTTGCAGACCATCATCGTAACTAATGACATCTCGCATACCTTGTTGTAAAAATGCATTTACTCTTGGCATCATATTTATGGCTTGGTCGAGCATTTGATCGGTCCCTTTTTGATAAGCGCCTAAAGTAATCATGTCTTTGTTTTGCTGATACATGGAATACACTTGTTTAAGTACACGGGCTTGTTGCATATGTGGCTCAGAAACAACTTGAGGCATAACACGCGAAATCGATTTTTCTATATCTATAGCGGGATAGTGCCCGCTGTCAGCTAAATCACGCGATAGTACAATGTGGCCATCTAAAATAGCTCGCGCTGCATCAGCAATAGGGTCTTGCATATCATCCCCTTCACTCAACACGGTAAAAAAGGCAGTAATTGAACCTTGCCCTTCACCGCCATTACCAGCACGCTCCACCAGCGCAGGTAGTTTAGCAAACACCGAAGGCGGATATCCCTTTGTAGCAGGCGGCTCGCCTACAGCAAGTGCAATTTCACGTTGCGCCATTGCATAACGCGTTACCGAATCGAGTAACAATAATACGTTTAAACCCTGATCTCTAAAATACTCAGCAATAGTGACTGCACTCTCACAGCCTTTTAAACGCATAAGCGGTGATGAATCAGCAGGCGCTGCGACAACAACTGAACGTTTACGCCCTTCTACACCGAGTATTTCTTCAATAAATTCTTTTACTTCGCGGCCACGTTCCCCCACTAAGCCAACAACAATGACATCAGCTTCGCTACCTCGGGTCATCATACCCAGTAGTACTGACTTACCCACACCAGAGCCTGCAAACAAGCCCATACGCTGGCCTTGCCCTACTGTAATAACCGAGTTAATAGCACGCACACCTACATCCATAGGCTTAGTGATTGGTCTTCTTGAAAGCGGGTTTATAGTATTTTGCGCAAACTTTAAATGATGCTCAGCATTAATTTTACCCAAGCCATCTAGCGGTCGCCCTAAACCATCCACCACGCGGCCTAATAAACTCATCCCTACAGGCAAACCTAAATTATTAACTTGAGGAATAACACGCGCACCAGGCAACACACCAGAGATGTGGTCGTTAGGCATTAAGTACAAAGTTTGATCGTTAAAACCGACTATTTCGGCGTCTACAAAGCCGTTCATAGTTTCTATTTTACATTGGCTACCAACGGGCGCACGTAAACCTCTAGCCTCAAGGGTAAGGCCAACAACACGGGTTAAAATACCTGCCACAGCAGGCGCTGGAGTTTTAATATGTTGTTGATATTGAGATAAGCGTTCGCTTAATGATGCACGTTGAGTTGACATAACACGCCAATAAAATAGTTAGATACCACTATTATGCAAAAAACTATCCAACGTTTCTTTGACACGTGTTTTAAGGGTCATATCGAGTGATGATTGCGCTGTTTTAACTTCACAGCCACCGCGCTCAAGAGTGGGCTCTGCCATTAACTGCCAGTTATTATCAATAATGGTTTGTTCGCCGTAGCTCTCTTTTATGAGTTCTAAGTCTTCGGGGTTTAAATGGATTCGTACTTTTTCTTGCTCCGCATTAAGTGAATCAATACTTTGCTTTAACGTATGTAAAATCACATCAGGCGATGTTTTTACTTCTTGATAAATAACAGCTTCCGCTAACATGCTAGCAAGTTGTACTAATTGCTTCTCGGCTTGTTCGTCTACTTTATCTAGCGGTGTAGTTAGCCCCTCTAAAATGGTTTTTAAACTTGTTAACTGCTCTTCAATTAAAGGTTTTACATCTTCAAGGCCTTGTTTTTTACCTTGCTCTAGCCCTTCTTTGTAGCCAGCTTCTTTACCTTCACCAACGCCTTTTTCAAAGCCATCTATGTAGCCTTGCTCATGACCTTGTTTAAGGCCCTCTTCGTACGCGTCTTGTCTAATGCGTTCAAGCTCAACCATGGTAAGCGCAGGGAGTTCTGGTTCTTGTGGCTCATCAATAGGCATTTCTTCGGCTAATTCTTTTTTGTACAACTCACTAAGCGGTGTGCCGTAAGCTGTAGAGCGATTACCAAAGCTGCTTTCATCTGGTGCTACATCTGGAATAGCCCAATTTTTTAATAATTCATCTGCTTCATCAGCCCGAAGTGTGCGTCCTTTGAGTTTGCTCATAGTTTACAGGAACTCCTCGCCACCGCCGCCGCCCAGCTGAATTTCACCTGAGTCAGACAAACGACGCGCTGTTGATAAAATCTCTTTTTGCGCCGCTTCTACTTCGCTTATACGTACCGGTGCCATCGCTTCTAAGTCATCAGCAAGCATTTCGGCTGCACGCTTAGACATATTACCCAGTATTTTATCTTTAAGTGCATCATCAGCACCCTTAATTGCTTTCATTAGTACGTCTTGTTGTACTTCTCGTAGGATTGCTTGAATACCACGGTCTTCAACATCCATTAAGTTTTCAAACACAAACATAAGATCTTGTATTTGCTGAGACATCTCTTCGTCATGTTCACGAATAGAGTCCATTAACTGCCCTTCAACGTTAGTATCAAGGTAATTTAAAATATCTGCGGCAGCCTTCAACCCACCCATTTTAGCAGCTTGCGCACCTGCTTGGCCGGCAAATTGTTTTTCCATTATTTCGTTTAGCTCTTGCAGTGCTGCTGGCTGAACCTCTTCAAGGTTTGCAATACGCATGGTTAAATCTAAGCGTACTTTTTCAGGAAACTGAGAAATAATTTCAGCTGACTGTTCTGGCTCTAAATATGATAATACAATGGTTTGAATTTGCGGATGCTCATTGCGAATAATACTAGCGACCTGCTTAGAGTCCATCCATTTTAATGAATCCAAGCCTTTAGCGCCTGAGCCCATAACAATTTGGTCAATAAGGCTAGCAGCTTTGTCTTCACCAAGGGCTGCTGTAAGCGCTTTTTTAATAAAGTCTTCTGACTGAAAACCAATGGTACTAAAGCTTTGAATTTGTTCTATAAACAAGTTGTGTACAGCGCTAATCTTAGCTTGTGATAAGTCCTGTAACCCAGCCATCGCCATACCCACTTTTTGCACCTGTTTAGGTTCTAAGTGTTTAAGGATTTGCGCGGCATCTTCCTCTGATAAACTCAAAAGTAATATAGCGGCTTTATCTACCCCATCTAGCTTATCAACATCAAAGGCTGGCGGGAGTTGTTTTTGTTCTTGATCAGTCATCTTCTGTTAACCACGCTTTGACTACTTGTGATGATAGTTCTGGTTCGTTAGCTACAAGGGCACGAATTGCTTTAAGTAAATCTTCGTCACCATGTAAATCCGGTAACTGCAGTGTACCATCACTTGAGAAACCAACCGAAGCAGAATCAAAGTCTTTATTTAGCATATCAAGCGTGTTGTCGCCAATATCTACGCCTGAACTTAATGCATCTTCGTCGTATTCTTCTAGTGTATCGTCTGGGTAAATTAAGCGTTTAAGCATTGGTTTTACTACTGCCATTATCAATACAATGATAACTAAGGCCCCCAATACAAGGCGGGCTATTTTCATAAACCAGTCTTGTTCCCACAGTGGCACTTCTATTGCTAAATTTGTTTCTTCACGTACAAACGGCACTGTTACGACTTCAAGTGCATCACCACGTTGCATATCAAAACCTACACCACCTTGCAGTAAGCGACGAATATTTGACAATGCCTCTACCGAACGTGGAGTCATGGTTGTTTCGCCGTTTTCTCCCACTTTAGCAATGTAGTCAACAGCAACTGATACGCTTATTCTACGTATTACACCACTTTGCTGGCGCTTATGAGAAATTGTAGTGTCGAGTTCATAATTACGTGTGGCTTCTTTGTGGCTGCGTGTTGGTGATGTAGCTGTGCCTGCACCACCTTGCCCCGCAACCTCAGGAATGTTCGAGTTTAACGGTGGCTGATTTGTAAGCGCACCTGGAATACCAACAGCTAGGCCGCCAATGTTATTTTCTTCAAATGTGGTTTCGCTTCTAACCGCTGGTAGGTCTGGGTTATAACGCTTTTGAGTTTCCTCAATCGAGCTAAAGTCCATACTCAAATCAACTTGAGCTGTATAGTTTGCAAGCCCAACAACCGGTATTAAAATACTGTCTATTTTTTCAAGGTACTCTTGTTCGCGCTTACGTTCTAAATCGTATTCTTTACGAGAGCGTGCTGCTAATGAGCTTTGCGAACCTGAATTTAGTAATCGACCATTTTGATCGGTAACAGTAACTCGCATAGGCTCTAAACCCTGTACTGCCGAAGCAATCATATCAACAACAGAATCTACTTCTTCACGGTCGAGTGAGCGTCCACGTTTGAGTGTTAATACAACGGTAGCTGATGGTTTTTTCTCTCTGCGGGCAAATACGTTTTCTTTAGGAATAGCTAACAATACTTTAGCGCGAGTAATATTATTAAGCTCTTCAATGGTCCGTGCTAATTGCTGTTCACGGCCATGTTTTAGGCGTTCACGCTCTAAGCGTTGGCTTACACCAAAGCCCATATCTTGCATAATTATGTCAGAGCCCGACGCTGGCCCTTGCTCTAACCCTTCGCGGGTCATTAACAATTTAATATTTTGGTATTCGCTTTCATCAACCGATACAACGTTGCCATCTAGTTGATATTCAATTTGTTGCGCATCTAAAAAGTCGAGCGTTTGAATAAGCTCTTCAGTTTGCATTTTGCCTAACGGGCGCATATCTGGCTGACGAGCCCAAATAATAATGAAAATCGCGATAGCTAAACAAATAGCCAATGCTATAACCAATGTTACTTGGCGCAATACATCAACACCATTTAAAGCACTTAAGTAGCCTGACTTTTGTTCTTGTTGATCATCACCACCACTTTGGTCAATACCGCCACCAGCAAGTGCTAGGTCTGTAGATTGGTTAGATTGCGCCACAATAATTCTCCACTACCTAATTAAACAGGCATGTTCATGATTTCTTTATAAGCTTCAACAAGTTTATTACGAACCTGTACTGTAGCCTCAAAAGCAACTGACGATTTTTGAGAAGCAATCATCGCCTCAGCAAGGGATACACTTCGATCACCCATCTCAACCGCTTTTACTTTTTGACCCGCATCTTGTTGTAAACCGTGCACTGTATTTAGTGCATCACTTAGCATGTCGCCAAACTGGGAAGTAGAAGTAGGCTGAACTTGAGTCGGCAATTTATTAAGTTGATTATTACGGCCGGCCTCTAAAGCCATCGATTGCATTTCTTGAAATACAGCACTGTTTTGAATTTTCATAATTAATCTCTGACACGCAGTGAACTCTTACAAGTAATAAAGCACAAAGCATGCCAATTAATTAATCATTTAAATACAGTAGGTTAACTTTAATTTGTGTGAGTCAGAGTTTTGACAACCCTTAGTTCGCAGCGCAAACTTAGGGTTTATAGGAGGTTATGCAGGGAGTGAAATGCCTAAATCGCGCATTTGCGCAAGTTTATAACGTAAAGTGCGCGGGCTTATACCCAATGTTTCGGCAACGTCTTTACGCTTACCTTGGCAACGTGCAAGGGTTTCTAAAATAATGCGATGCTCTTTGTCTTTAAGCTCATCTTTATAGCTACCGGTGTCTGCCGCTAGCAAGCCCTGCTTAGGTTCAACCTCGGCATGTGATTTTTCATCATAATATGCAGAGCTTAGCGTGCTTTTATCAACGCCTTTATCTGCGTGAGCTAATTCTGTTGACGATACTGTTTGCGCCGGCGCCAATGATGGCTCCATAACAAAGTTATTAGCTGCTAAGTTTTCAATAAAAATGGCATGCTCGTTTATTGTATCGCCACTTCGCAGTATAAGTGCACGCTGTATAACGTTATCAAGCTCGCGCACATTACCAGGCCACGCGTGAGCCAGTAACTTTTGCTCGGCAGCTTTATCTAAATACGCCATAGGCTCTTTGCTTTTACTTATATGGCGCTCAATTAAATGCTTAGCCAATACAATAATATCGCCAGGGCGTTGGCACAATGGACGCCACATTAGTGGAAAAACATTAAGCCTGTAATATAAATCTTCTCTAAACTGATTTTCAGACACGGCTTCTTTTAAATCACGATTACTGGTTGCCAAAATACGTACATCGAGCTGGATTGTTTTACGACCCCCTAAACGCTCTACTTCACGCTCTTGCAGTACGCGTAAAAGTTTAGCTTGTAGCCCTAAGTCCATCTCAGTAATTTCATCAAGTAAAATAGTCCCGCCTTGTGCTTGCTCAAACTTACCCGGACATGCTTGAATCGCCCCCGTAAAAGCTCCTTTTTCGTAACCAAATAAAGTGGCTTCGAGCATATTTTCAGGAATAGCCGCGCAGTTAATCGCCACAAATGGCTCATTACATCGGCTCGACTTATCATGAATATAACGAGCAAGTACTTCCTTACCTGAACCACTTGGGCCAAGTACCATCACACTTGCATCAGAGCGTGCTACTTTACTCGCAAGCTCCAATAATTGAATACTAGTTGGGTCAGCAACAATGGGGCCGTCGGTTTCTTTTGCTTTTTCAGGCAAATAACGACTCACCATATTTAACAGCACTTCAGGTGCAAATGGTTTAGCCATGTAGTCAATTGCACCTAGGCGCATGGCTTCTACCGCATCGTCAATTGTGGCATACGCCGTCATCATCAATACAGGTAAATCAGGGTGGTTTAATTTAATACTGCGTAGTAAATCCAGTCCACTCATTGCGCCCATTTGCACGTCGCTTACAACAAGCGAAAATTGATCTTTTTTAAGCAGTAACATTGCTTGCTCAGCACTGCTCGCTGCAACACATTCAATACCCGACATTTCAAGGGTATCTATTAAGGCTTCACGAAGCCCTGCGTCATCTTCGACAACTAAAATAGTGTTACTCATAATGAACCCTCTAGTTTAGATGTTGCCTTAATAGGCAGTAACAAGCTAAAGCAGGCACCACCCTGCGTATTATTAGTCACATCAACACGGCCTTGGTGCGCACTAGCCACCGAACTTACTACCGCAAGCCCTAAACCTGTGCCCTGACTTTTTGTAGTAAAAAATGGTTCAAAAATTTTATCGCTTTGGCTTAAATCAACACCTGGGCCATTGTCGCTCACGCTAATACGAACCATATCTAAATCTTTTAAATCTCTTTGTGCGCTAATTTTTACTTTTGCACCGCCGCCAATAACTTGAATACTATTGTGCACAAGATTTTGAATAGCACTGGCCAATGCCGTTTTATTACCGACTATTTGTATATCTGGCTCTGGTAAGCTTACATCCAGCTCACTTTCATTAAGTGCGACCATCGCATCAGCACCTGCTTTAACTTCTGTTAAAAGCTGCTGCATTGAAACTTGCTCAACAACTTGCTGATCGCCACTTTTGGCAAATAACAGCATGTCGTTTACTTGAGTTTCTAAATCTTTTAAACGCGACATTAACTTTGTTTGAAAGTTATCGCGAGATGCTTCGGGTAAGCGCTTAGACCCTAAATTAGCAGCGTATAGCATAGCGGCTGAGAGCGGTGTACGGACTTGATGCGCCAGTGACGCAACCATTTTACCCAGCGCGCTTAATCGCTGCATATGTGCAACACGTTTTTGTAAGCGGCGAGTTTCGGTTAAGTCCGTCATTAAAATAAGTTGCCCAGGCTCTGGTGCTAAAGCGGTAATATCAAGCTTTATTAGGCGCCCGTCTTTTAAAGACACTTCGTGACCATCATCTTGATGTGGCCTAAAAGAGCGCTGAATAACATTAAACCAGCGTTCGCCCTCAAGTGGCTCGCCAAGCATATCAATCGCTATTTGATTCGCTTTTGCAATCAACCCTTTGCCATCAAGTACAACCACACCTGCTGGCATGGTATCAACCAAGTGCGAAAGCCAACTTGCTTGCTTGCGCAGATCGCTTAATTCACCAATGTACTCCTCTTGAAGTAAACATGGGTTATACTGATTTGCAGAAAAAAACTGTGGTTTTAGCACGCTAGCAAGGGCCATAATCAAATCTCGAATTGATGTAGATATATGTCTAAATGCACGATTTATACCAAAATTTATTTACATACTTATCATTAAGTTACATCAATAATTTGAGCGACATAAAAATGACGCACACAAAAAGGAATAATAATGAGTGAGCAAATAAAGTGCCGTTGCCCGTGGCTCGACACCACTAAACCCGACTACGTTATTTACCATGATGAAGAATGGGGCGTCCCTCTTTATGATGATACAAAGCTGTTTGAATTTATCACGCTTGAATCAGCGCAAGCAGGCTTAAGTTGGTACACAATTTTAAAAAAACGCAGCGGTTATAAAAAAGCATTTGCTAATTTTGATGTAGATAAAGTGGCACAATTCACACAAGATGATGTTGAGAGACTAATGCTTGATGAAGGGATTGTGCGTAATCGCTTAAAAATTGCGGCAACTGTCAACAACGCAAAGTGCTTTATAGAAATACAAGAAGAATTTGGAAGTTTTAGTAACTACCAATGGCAGTTTGTCGATAATAAACCGATTATAAGTAATTTAAATAACGCTGAGGACTACCCAGCAATTACAGAGGCATCAACTGCATTTGCTAAAGACTTAAAAAAACGGGGGTTTAAGTTTTTAGGACCAACCACGGTTTACGCTCATATGCAGGCCTGCGGTATGGTTAACGATCACAGTAATGATTGTTTTAGAAAAGAAGAAATTATTAAGGCTTTTAGTAGTAAGTGATTAAAAGCCATAAAAGTAATTTGTTCACAAAGAGGTTAAGAGACGCTGCGCTATAGAGAAGTAACGCGTAAGTTGACTATGGTTTCTCATTTACCTTCGTTTTTCTCTTTGTGAAATAACGTTTTATTTAAATGATTAAAAGCTACGCTTTTCACGCGAGCAAGTCTAGCGTCTACAACAAAAGTAAAAACCGTGTAGGTGCGAATTTACTTCGCGCTCTTGCTAATATTTTTTAAGTAAAGTGCGGTATAAAACCGCACCTACAAAACGGGGGGTTATTTATCTACTGTGTTTGGCCAATTTATAACTAAACACTGACAGCTGCTTTTAAACCTTAATCTCTTGAAAGATTATACTTTTTCATTTTCTCAACGAGTGTTGTTCTGCGTACACCTAATATTTCTGCAGCGCGAGCTACAACGTAATCATAGCGCTCTAACGCTTGGGTAATTAAGCTAATTTCAAGTTCGGCTAAATAATCTTTAAGTTCAATACCATCATCTGGCAATAGCCCACTACCCGTTTGGCTAAACCCAGCGTCAGGCTCACTTTCGTAATCACTAAAGCCTGTGCTAAATATGTCGTTAAAGGCGTCTTTTTCCATTAACTCTTCAGGGTATTCTGGCTCGTAGGCTTCAACTTCGATGTAACGATATTTGTTAGGTAAATCGGGAATATCAACAACTTTTTCAGGAAACATAATAACCATACGTTCCACTAAGTTAGCAAGCTCACGAATATTACCAGGCCAAGCATGTTCTTTTAAGCTCTCAACTGCGCGCTCGGTAAACTTAGCGGTAGAACCAGTCTGGTCGTTAACACGGCGCATTAACTCTTTTAAAAGCAGCGGAATGTCATCAGCACGTTCACTAAGCGATGGGTTTTCGATAGGAAATACATTTAAGCGGTAATATAAATCTTCCCTAAAACTCCCCTCTTCAATCATTGTTTCAAGATTACGATGCGTGGCTGCAATAACGCGTACATCAGCTTGGATAGCCTTTGTACCACCAACACGTTCGTAGCTGCGCTCTTGCAATACTCGCAGCAACTTAACTTGCATTTGCAGAGGCATATCGCCTATTTCATCTAAAAATAGCGTCCCGCCTTGAGCTAGTTCAAACCGCCCTTTACGAGCCGATATAGCACCAGTAAACGCGCCTTTTTCGTGGCCAAATAGTTCACTTTCGAGCAGCTCTGCCGGAATAGCACCACAGTTAACAGGTACAAACGGTCCATTAATACGCTTTGAAAGCAAATGTACATTACGGGCAACCACTTCTTTACCTGTGCCTGATTCGCCTAAAATTAAAACATTGGCATCGGTTTTTGCCACTTGTTCAATTAAAAAGCGAACATCTTTTACGGCCTCTGTTTCACCAACAAGTCCATCAAAGGTTTTATGTGGTTTTGTATGCTTATGCTCATTAGGCAACATGCGCTGATACTGCTGGCAATCGTGAAGTAACTGCGTTGTCACTTCGTGATTAAATGGCTCGCAAATAAGCCCCACCACATTAGCGATACTTAATAGGGGTTTTAGCGTTTCGCCAATTAATAAAAACGGTAATGTTGGATAGCGTTTAATTAAGCTTTCGTGGTCAAGTGATTGCAATGCTCCTAAAATGATCATGCATTCTTGCTGCTGATATTTTTTGCATTCTTGTTCAAAGCAGTCTTCGCTTAATAGTTGAGCAGCTTCACCAATAAAGCCAAGTGAAGCATTTAATCCTATTGCGCGGTTGTTATTATTATCTAAAATCAAGATCATATTTAGCGAGCCGTACTTTCACTAATTTGTATAATTAGTTAAATTGTAAGCCAGTTCAGCATGGATGCAAGCAATAGCGGCAGTTTTTTGACATAAACGCCAAAAAACAGACGGGCTAGTTAAGTCAATCATACTTAATAGTTAATCATTAAGTATTATTTATAGTTTTAACTTAGTTATTACTTAACTATTACCTAACCATAACCTAGCTCTAAAAATTAATTTACTCGGCTATAAAAATGCTATTGTTAGTAAATAAACTCAATTATAAATTTAAGTTGAAGTTACAAATGCCGATACATAGATAAGTGAAAATGCTTGGCATTAATATTGCTTTGTTCTTATAAAAGTATAAAAGCTTTATTGATTTTTTGTATAAGTTTTTATATTAACTTTCACATAATTTTATCGTTTTAAATTTTAGGATTTTCCCATGGCTCATGTCTCATTAAAAAAATACGGTCAAGTTCGTGCTAGTAGTATTGCCGAAATGACTCCTTACGAACAAATAAACCTTATATTTAGTAATATTATCGGCCGTTTAGCAGCTACAAAAGGGTTTATTGAGCGCAAAGAAATAGCTAAAAAAGGTGAGAACATTTCAGCCTGTGTTTTATTATTTGGTGCCCTACAAGACGCACTTAATTTAGAAGTAGAGCAAGACCCTAGCATTTCTAACAATTTATTGGCACTTTACGACTACTGCCAACGCCGTTTAACGCAAGCAAACATAAACAACGATATTGAAGCAATTATGGAAGTATCAAGTATTGTTAAAGAAATTAAAGAAGGTTGGAATAATATTCCGCTAGACCAACGCAGCCCTGCGGTTTAATTTAAATTATGGACTCGCCAACATCTTCAGAGCCACTAACTAACTACTCTGAGCTCATACAAACGTTGCTTAGTAAAATAGAAGTGTTAGTAAATGAAAATAACGCAGACGAAGCTCAGCCTTTTTTAGACACTTTAAATGCTAATATAAAGCAATGGTGCGAAAGCAGTGAAGGCCCAAGCGCAGAGCAATTAGAATTAATTCAGCTTCGTATAAATACTATTTTAGTAAAAGCAAATAGCGCTAAAAACGAGTCATCTAAAGCCATTATTAAACAAAAAAAATCTGGTAAGGCAATTAAAGCTTATAAAGCAGCCAATTAAAATTAACCTCAAACAGTAAATATAAAAAACCGTTGTAAATAACGGTTTTTTTTATGTTTTTATTTAGCTATTAAAACTATATGCTATTTATATATTAAGAGTTATCTCGTACAACCCCAGGCATATTTTCCAGCTGAGCTTGAACATATGTACTGGTGTTATTAAGGCTTGCCACTAATAAATCCATCGCATTATATTGAGCATATAGTCGAGATGATAGCGACTCCATTTTACTAGCAAGGTCCAAGCGTTGATCATCTATGTCATCAAGTTGATTTGTTTTACTGTCAATTCTGTTTTGAATAATACCGTCGGAGTCTGTATAAAAGCTCAATTTTTCGTCAAACGATTGTGCGAAGCCATCATCGTCGTCACCTACAAAAAATTTCTGCACTAAATCTACATCTGCATCTATTTGCTCATTGAGTGTTTCTGTATTTAGGGTTAAAACACCGTAGCGATCTGTTTCAACACCTAATTGCGAAAGCGATAGTGAGTTGCCATTACCTAAATCAACGGGGTTTGTTATTTCGCTACGAAGCTTTGACATAACACCACGAAGTAATGAATCCCCCGCCATAACGCCTGCGCCACCTTCGCCGGAAGCACCCAAGTTATTACTCAACTCTAATAGTTCGTTGTAACTTGTAATAAAGCTATTTAAACCTGTTTTAATATTATTATTGTTTTCGGTAACCGATATATCGCTTAAGTCGTCGTCAGTGGCATGCAACTTTTTAGCGGTAATATCCACGCCATCAATCACATTACTAAATTCATTGGTATTACTTGATATAGTTAACGTACCATCAATTGTTATTTGCGCATTTTGTGCAGCATTAACTTGCGTTAAATTAGTTGTATGGTTAGCCGGATCTGCATCTGATACATCGTATGCTAAACGCGAAAGCCCGCCTGCATCGGTATTATTGCCATCGTCATCTTGTACGGTAATTGTAATTGCGTTGTCTTCGCCAGTTTCTTTACTAGTAAGTACTAAATGCTGACCGGTATCACTGGTTATTATAGTGGCGACAACAGAATCATTACTATCACTGCCAGTAAAAGGGCCATTATTAATTTGGTCGCGTAAATCTTCTAAGGTGTTAGTAGCCGACAAAACAGTAGAGAAACTATTTGCGCCAGAGCCAATTGTAATTAGACCCGCGCCAATGGCTTCATCTGCTGCAAATGCAGGGGAAGATAACTTATGAGCCTGTGCTAATGCGTCTACTTTTACATTGTAACTGCCTGGCTGAGCGTCTTTATCTGAACTAATAGATATAAAATCATCATTACCCGAAGCGGTGCGCTTTTGATAATTATCACTATCTCCCAAAGCTTCCATTGACGTTTGTACTTTTTCAAGCGCAGACTTGAGTGCACCAACGGCTGAAATATCTGTAGTTAATTTGCCTTCAGTAGTATTTAAACGAGCTTCAGCAGGGGCTTGCTCAGCATTAACTAGCGCATCAACAATATCTGATACTGCTAATCCCGAACCTAAACCAGTAAACGAAATAGCCATACTTCACCTCTTAAATACAAAAAAACTAACTTAACTCTTAATAATTAACACTTGAAAGATAATATTTTGAGCTGATTGCTAAACTGTTTGGTCAATTAAAATACCTGCCGACTCCGACAATTTAGAAACCAAACTTAATACTTCCTCAGAAGGATATTGTTTGATAACTTCACCACTGTCTTTATCGAGCACTTTAATTACATCGCGACCTGAATCTTCATCTACTTTAAATTGCAAACTGCGATTCATTTCGCCCATAAAGTCCTGCAATTGTTGCGCCATTTGTTCTAGTTGTTCACGCTCTAACGGCTGAGCAGTAACTTCTTTATTATTTTTTTCGTATTGGTTTTGCTGTAATCGTTGTTGATTTTGAGTATCAGCTTGCTTTACATCGTCAACAGCACGCTCAGTTAACGAACTAGCCGCTTGACCGACTACTTTATCTTCACCCGCTAGCGGGGTTGGTAATGTAACTTCTGCATTGGAATTAATAGTATTCATAACAGATTCCTATTTGTACTTAATTAAACCAACAATAGCTTAGTTTATATTCTTAAACCACAAAAGGAGGTAGCTAAAGCCACCTCCTTTTTTAAATACTAATACTGACTTTATGTATTAGTTAGCTAACCATTAAGCTTTTACTTTTAACTTATTAACCTAATAAGCTAAGTGCTGCTTGTGGTAACTGATTCGCTTGCGACAAGATTGATGTACCTGCTTGTTGCAATATTTGGTTTTTCGTCATTTGCGCTGTCTCAGTTGCAAAGTCAGTATCTTGAATACGACTACGTGATGCAGACACGTTTTCTTGAATGTTAGCTAAGTTACTAATAGTGTGGTCAAAACGGTTTTGGATTGCACCTAAATCAGCACGTTGATCATCTATCATCGCTATTGCATTATCTATAATCGCTAACGCATCTTGAGATCCCGCCTGTGAACTAATATCAACAGTATCAACTGCAATAACAGAGCTTGTATCTACATCTGTACCAGCAGCTAATAAAGCACTATCTGCTTGTGCGGTAAACGTTGTCGCTGAGTTAAGCTGAACTGCGCCATAAATACGTGCAGTATCATCAGTTGAACCATCACCACTTGTCAATGTTATGGCACCTGCGGGAGCATCAGTTCCATCATAACCTTGGGTTGTGATGGCTAATGTCGTAGGAGCGTCTGTAGTAGTATGCCCCGTATGGTTTTTTGCATTGAAATTTTCAATATTAATATCTTTGCCAGTGTCACTGGTAATTATAAGCTCATCATTTTCAATTTTTGCAGCAACTCCATGATCTGCGGTACCCGCATTAATTGCTTGTGCCATAGCATCTCTATCTAATGACGCATCCGCTTGGCTGTCAAAACTTACCGCTTTACCGTTTAAATCGAAAGTGTAGCTACCGAAGTTAGTAGGATCACCTGGATCAACGATAGGAGGCGTTGCTAACACAAGTGTGGCTTGTGTTCTAGCTTGAGCGCTTATACCCGTTGTATCTGCTACTTTATTAATTGCTTTGGCTGCATCTGCTGCAGAGGAACCCACATTGATTGTTACATCAACCTCTTTGCCAGCACGGCCTGTAAGAGTATACTTTTGTGCAGCAGTAATATCGTGTAAGACTGCCGTCAGGTCTGCTCCTGCTGTTGATGCTGCGCCAAAGCCCGTTGAATCACTTTGCAAATTCATTTGGTTTGAACCAATGTCCTCTGCCGCTACACTTGTAAGTGACAGGTTGATAGTTTCATTCGCATTAGCACCCACTTGAAATGCTTTACTACCAAAACCACCATTAAGTAACTGCTGACCACCAAACGAAGTGGTATCTGCAATACGTGTCAACTCAGACTGTAAAGCTGATACTTCCTTTTGCAATGAAGCACGCGCATCTGCTGAGTTTGAGCCATTCGCTGATTGCAGTGCTAGCTCACGCATACGTTGTAAAATACTTGTAGACTCTTGCATCGCACCTTCAGCAGTTTGTGCCATAGAAATACCATCATTAGCGTTACGCTGTGCTACACCTAGGCCGTTTATTTGCGATGTTAAACGGTTTGAAATTTGTAGGCCTGCCGCATCATCTTTTGCGCTGTTGATACGCATACCTGATGATAAACGTTCCATAGAAGTTGCTAAGTCAGAACCTGATTGAGATAAGTTACGTTGCGCGTTTAGTGAAGATACATTTGTGTTTACTGAAATCATAATAAAACTCCTGATTACTTTCGTAATGTTGCTATTTTAATTTAACCAAGAGCTGTCACAAATGTATGCTCAGCTCCGTACTGATTAAGTTAACGGCAGGAGATAAATTATCTTTAGAAGTATTTTAAAAATAAATTAGTTTATTTGTTTAAAAACATCTAACCCACTGTTCTAAAATACAATTATATTAAATGAATTTAAAATACGGTCGCGGATTCAAATCTGAAGTGCATAACGTTTAGGCGGCTTTAGCCGCCAAGTGATCCTGCATCAATTTTGCAGGCGTTTCAAATCCAAGTGTCTTCCTCGGACGATTATTAAGTTGCTCAAGTACGGGTATAACTTGTGCTGGTGTTACCGCCTTAAAATCTGTGCTCTTCGGCCAATACTGACGTAGTAATCCATTCGTGTTTTCATTCAATCCGCGCTCCCATGAGTGATAAGGGTGAGCAAAATAAACAGGTACACTTAAAGCCTCTGTGATTTGCTCGTGATAAGCGAACTCTTTTCCATTGTCAGCTGTGATGCTATGAAGCGCTGACCTATATGGCCTTAATAGTTCTATCGTCGCCGCAGTGACGGCTTCCGCTGTTTTTCCTGCCACCTGAGTTGATACAGTGAATTGGGTAACCCGCTCTACAATGGTAACAAGGGCGCCTCGATGACCTTTGCCTATGACGGTATCTATTTCCCAATCTCCGATACGGCCTTTCTCATCAACTATTTGTGGGCGCTCTTCAATGCTAACGCGATTTTTTATCTTCCCAGATATACAGATAAATGCATTCATGGCTGACAGACCGTTCACTTTCTTTGCGTAACCATCCCGTTATTTGTTCAGGACTCCACTTCTCATTAAGCTTCTGGGTAATTAAAGCTATCATTTCAGGTGTCATCTTAAGCGGTTTTCTTACACTTCTTCGGCGAAACAAAGCCCGCTCATGAGCTTGTTTGTGTCTGTAACCTCGCTTACCTGTATTTCTAGAAAGCTCTCTTGAAATCGTAGATTGCGATAAATTAGTTAGCTCAGCAATACTTTGTTGCGTAAAACCGCTTTTCTTTAGAACGGCGATCTGGCATCTTTGCGCATAGGTCAGTTGTTTGTAATGTCTCATTGTAAAATCTCTTGCCGGAGAAAAAGCAGTT
This sequence comes from Pseudoalteromonas arctica A 37-1-2, assembly GCF_000238395.3. Classification (GTDB taxonomy): domain Bacteria; phylum Pseudomonadota; class Gammaproteobacteria; order Enterobacterales; family Alteromonadaceae; genus Pseudoalteromonas; species Pseudoalteromonas arctica. The sequence continues at coordinate 1,047,233 of NZ_CP011025.1, read as the reverse complement.
AGCTTATGAGCAACTGACCACTTAATCTAGCCAAAACAAGTTATGCACTTACAATTTGAATCTAGGGGTTTAAATATCATGCTTTTAGTTGATTTATAACAACCTAAAACAAAAAACGCACTTAATTTGAAGTGCGTTTATAAAGCCTCTTATTCGTTACACTAATAATTAACCACCTAACAAGCTAATTGCTGCTTGTGGTATTTGGTTTGCTTGTGAAAGTATTGACGTACCGGCTTGTTGTAATATTTGATTTTTAGTCATTTGTGCAGTTTCTGTAGCAAAATCTGTGTCTTGGATACGGCTACGAGATGCAGATACATTTTCATGGATATTTGCAAGATTGCTAATTGTATGACTAAATCTATTTTGGGCTGCACCTAAATCAGCACGTTGGTCATCTATCATCGCTATTGCATTATCTATAATAGCTAAGGCATCTTGAGAACCTGCTTGTGTAGCAATATCAATTGTATCAACAGAAATAACTGAACTTGTGTCTACATCAGTACCAGCAGCTAATAAAGCACTATCTGCTTGTGCGGTAAACGTTGTCGCTGAGTTAAGCTGAACTGCGCCATAAATACGTGCAGTATCATCAGTTGAACCATCACCACTTGTCAATGTTATGGCACCTGCGGGAGCATCAGTTCCATCATAACCTTGGGTTGTGATGGCTAATGTCGTAGGAGCGTCTGTAGTAGCATGCCCCGTATGGTTTTTTGCATTGAAATTTTCAATATTAATATCTTTGCCAGTGTCACTGGTAATTATAAGCTCATCGTTTTCAATTTTTGCAGCAACTCCATGATCTGCGGTACCCGCATTAATTGCTTGTGCCATAGCATCTCTATCTAATGACGCATCCGCTTGGCTGTCAAAACTTACCGCTTTACCGTTTAAATCGAAAGTGTAGCTACCGAAGTTAGTAGGATCACCTGGATCAACGATAGGAGGCGTTGCTAACACAAGTGTGGCTTGTGTTCTAGCTTGAGCGCTTATACCCGTTGTATCTGCTACTTTATTAATTGCTTTGGCTGCATCTGCTGCAGAGGAACCCACATTGATTGTTACATCAACCTCTTTGCCAGCACGGCCTGTAAGAGTATACTTTTGTGCAGCAGTAATATCGTGTAAGACTGCCGTCAGGTCTGCTCCTGCTGTTGATGCTGCGCCAAAGCCCGTTGAATCACTTTGCAAATTCATTTGGTTTGAACCAATGTCCTCTGCCGCTACACTTGTAAGTGACAGGTTGATAGTTTCATTCGCATTAGCACCCACTTGAAATGCTTTACTACCAAAACCACCATTAAGTAACTGCTGACCACCAAACGAAGTTGTTTCGGCAATACGAGTAAGTTCTGATTGTAATGCAGAGACTTCTTTTTGTAATGCAGCTCTTGCGTCAGCAGAATTGGAGCCATTGGCAGACTGCAAGGCAAGTTCTCGCATACGCTGTAGTATATTAGTCGATTCTTGCATAGCGCCTTCTGCGGTTTGCGCCATTGAAATACCATCGTTAGCATTTCGCTGTGCAACGGCTAAGCCATTTATCTGCGATGTTAATCTGTTTGAAATTTGTAGGCCTGCGGCATCATCTTTTGCGCTATTGATACGCATACCTGATGATAAACGCTCCATTGAAGTTGCTAAGCCTTCGCCTGATTTAGTTAAGTTACGTTGTGCGTTTAGTGACGACACATTAGTATTTACTGTTAATGCCATTTTACCATCTCCTAGGTTTAAACAGAGTGTGGTTCAACACGATTTAACAGGAACCACTGTTCGATAATTTCTTACAATAAGAAAAGCATTTACTGTGCCAACTTTAAAATATTTTTAACTTGTTGTTTTAAAGGGTAAAAACATGGACTGCTGAATTATAAATAATTAGTGAAGTTATTTAGAAGGGGGTGACATTTTTTTGCCGCGGTTTTGTAGCCAATTTTTGCCGCGATTTTGTAGATAGTTATTGCCGCTTTAAAGTAGCTAAAGCGGCAAGCTATTTCTGCTTATAATCTGCTTATAATCTGCTTATAATCTGCTTATAAGTAATCGAATAATGAAAGGTTAGTTAAACGCCCAAAAGTTGCTTGCGATGCTTGCAGTGCCGTTTCTTGTTTGGTTAGTTCGCTAATAGCTTCTGCCATATCAACTTCAACTAAGTTAGAGCGATTACTTTTATTTTGAATATCGAGCGCTAAGTTTGAATCGCTTACTCTTTCAAGTGCGTTCATACGTCCACCTAAACTTGCTTGCGTAAACACAACTTGTTCGCTGGCATTTTGTAATTGAACCAAGCCATCGGCTAACACTTCTTGAAAATCATCACCTTCAAGTGTGCCATCATTTAAACCTGTAATAAGTGATTGCAATGTATTAAGTACGTTTTCTTTATATGGTTTTTCAAGTCTAAAATCGAGTTGCCCTGGAGCATTACCCTCAAATTGAATTTTCATACCTGCAAATTCAATTGTATCATCTGTAAATTCACCAGTTTGAGGCGGGGTAAGCGACACGCCATCTTGTAAAATTTCATATGTATCTGGATCGTTTGTTGTTGCACCAGCGGTTGTGACTACACTAAAAGTATTTGCTGTAGGTGAAACTGGAGTCGTTGGATCAGCATTGTATTGAGCTTGATGGAACTTATCGAACTCGGCTTGGCCATCAACATAAACAGTGCCTTTAGTAATATTATTTGTAGGTGTTGTTGTTGGTATTTCTGCTTTATTATCGAGTACATTTAATCTGGCATCTGTTTTTTCAAACGTATCAAAGCCGTTATCACTCGCTTTAATTGATACACCTTCAGCTATTGTAATTTGGTGCTGACCTTGGTCGCCTTTATAGCTATATTCACCCACTGCAGAATCAAACTGATAAGGCTGCGTGCTGTCTTGGTAACCTGAAAATATAAATTTTCCATCTTCTGATCGGGTGTTCATTAAGTTAGCTAACGTTTGTTGAATGCCACTAAGCTCTGATGCAAACGTTTTTAAATCGTCTTTAGTGTACACACCATTACCAGCTTGAATAGTGAGCTCTTGCGCTTGTTGAATATTGCTATTGATGCTTTGTAATACGCTTTCTTCAGTTTCAAGGCGGCCATTTAGCTGGTTAATATTTTTAGTGTATTGCTCATTCGTTTGTATTTTATTTGAATACAGCATAGCTTGCGAAATAGCAGCTGGCGCTTCTGAGGTGGTTAAATACTTTTCACCGGTTGTTACTCGCTCTTGAGCGCTGGCAACACCTTGTTGGTTGTCGAGTATTTTATTTATGTTGTTTTGGTACATTAAATTATTTGATAAACGCATAATTACCTCGCCGCATTTAATAAGGTGTCAAAAATTTCTTGAGCTGCTGCTAGAACTTGTGCTGATGCTGAATATGATTGTTGAAAACGCAGTAAATTTGCGGCCTCTTCATCAAGGTTTACACCCGATAGTGATTCATACCATGCCTCAGACTGCTCTGCTAATGCATTAAACGCACTACCGCTTGTGATTGCTTGGCCAGTTATAACACCTATATCACTCACTAATCCTGAATAAGCTTGGTTAAACGTTTTATGGTTGTCGGCCGTTGCTGTTGTTTCTACATTTAAACGGACTAACTCGCCATTCTGTAAGTCAGCTAATTTTAAACCATTACGGTTATCGTCAAAGCCGCCTTCGTTAAACTCAAGTGTAAAGGTGTCGCCTGTTGCTGGTGTGCCTTCTATATCAAAGTCAAAACCATATGAATCATAAGGGGCACCAAGACCTGCTAAAACGTTTTTACCTGGGGGCGCTATAGTTACTGCCACATCAGTGCCACTACCATCGCTAATTAAATAATCATTGGTACCTGTAGCTTTAACAATTTTAATATCACCATTAGCAAGTACTGGTGGATTAACTGGTATAGGCGGTGTAGTGAGAGGTGTTTCTAAAGTAAATCCACCTGAAATAACGCTACTAACTGTACCCACTGAAATAGTTGCAGTACCGGTATTATCTATACTGTTAGCTGTACGAATAGGCGATGCTAGTGCTAAATCTTCTGCGCGCCCTGTTGCAAGTGTAATACTTGAAGCGGCATCTGAATTAAGCTTTATTTGAAACTGATCTCCCACGTTACCTGTTTTGGTTGTATCTATATTTAATTGTAGTCCGAAGGAGTCTTTTACCGTTGCTAACACTTCTGGTGTTGTAGCTGTTGCCGCTTGATAAGGGACTGCATTTCGAATATCGTCTGCATTTATGATCCCATCAGCTGGGATATCTGCAACTGATGGATCACCTAGCGGCTCGCCTTTATTATCTACTGGTTGAATAGAAACCGATGTCGCACTGGTATAAGTAATAATAAAGTCACTAGCAGGAAGTTCACTGCCTTTACCGGGCTCTACAGTTGCAGTCATACCAGCATCACCAGTATTCGCTTGATACGCATAAGCGCCAACGGTAGGAATATTAAAAATATTACCCCCTAGCTGGCCCGTTGCATCCATACCCAATTTGTTTTGTTCGTTAAATGCATCAGCTATCGCTAAACCCATTTGACCAATTTGGTTCTGCGCAGGGACTAATATGTCATCTCTAAAAGCAAGTAAGCCGCCAATTTTTCCTTTAAGTTTACTTACATCGACTTCAAGCGGCACAGCTTTGCCACCATTAACGTCAAGCGTGAATTCTTTAAAATTAGGATCAGGATCCCCTGTCATAGAAAATAAGTTAAATGCGCCATTTTGCATAACAACCGCTTCGCCTGTGCCCATAAAAACGAGTTTTTCGCCATTTGGACCATCAAGCGTTTCAATGTCGATTAGCTCTGATAAGTCGCGTATTGCTTTATCGCGCTCATTGTAGGTTGAGCTTGCATCAGCTTCATTACGAGTGCCATTTACTGCTGCAATATTTTGATTTAGCGTGCTAATACTTTGGATGAGTGAATTGGCTTCATCTGAAAAAATTTCGAGCTGCTCGTTCACTACACTTTTTTGATCAAGCACGATGCCTGAAAGCCTATCCATTTGATCAATTAAGCTTTGCGCGTCGGTCATTACTAATGAGCGAGCAACGGTAGATGACGGTTGATTTAGCGCTTCTTGCACGTTATTAAATAAAGAGTTAATGCCAGTCGATAGATTATTCGACTCTTCAGAAAAAATAGTATCAACTCTATTTGCCTCAGTAACAAATTGATCGAAAAACGATTTATTAGAGGTGTCACGATTTAGCTGTGACTGAGCAAACTCATTTAGTAATCGGTATGTTTCACCTCGCCCCACTTGGTTATCAACCATAGTGGTAAATTCAGTACGCTCACGTACGTAACCCACGGTATTTACATTGGCGATATTTTTACTTGTCGTTTGCAGTAGCTCCGAGCTTGCTCTAACCCCAGAACTGGCAATGTTTAATAAATTAAACGACATGTTACTCTACTCCTTGGCGGATCACGTTTGCCGCAATGTCTTTTAGCTGGCTGCTATTGAGCACATTTTTTATTTTGCTGGCGTAATTTGGATCGGTTGCATAACCTGCTTTTTGTAATGAATCTAAAAAGTCATTTGGTTTTGCTGTATTTTGTAATGCTTCTTGGTAGCGTGGGTTTTGCGTTAAAAAATCAACGAAGTCGTTCACGCTATCTTTAATTGAATCGTAGGCTCTAAAGCTGGCTTGTTTTTTAACGGGTGTGCCTTGTTCAAACTCAAGCGTTACTTTGCTTGCTTTATCGCCTTCCCAGCTTTTATCTGACTTAATATTAAATAAGTTATTTGAGCTGCCACCGTCACTTTTATTAATAATGTGTTTACCCCAACCGGTTTCAAGTGCCGCTTGTGCAACCATTACTGCAGGGTTTAAACCAATTTTTTGCGCTGCAGTTTTAGCGTGTTCCCACACTGAACTTACAAACTCTTCTGCATTTTTAAAGGTTGGGCTATCGGCTTTAGGCTCTGCAGTATCGACTTTAGGCTCAGCAATATCGGCTTTAGTACTCTTAACGATAAGATCGGGTTGCTTATTTTTTTGCTCATGAGGAAGAGCGGATCCGACTTGGGTATCGCTAAAAATATCGTTGGTTGTTCTAAGCACCGAGCCTGGCATAAAGTTTTTAGACTCAGGCGATAACTGCTGAACAATTAAATCGGCAAGGCCTAACGAGCCATTTGATGAAAGCTCTGTAGAAAGTTGCTGATCGTGCATTTCTTCAAAAAACTTTACGCCACTTGAATTAAATGGACTGTCTTTGTCTTCAAATGCTTCGTTAGCTTTGCGCATTCCTTTGAGCAACATCTGCGTAAAAATAGCTTCAAATTGTGCGGCCGCTTTTTTGAGCGCAGCTTTAGAGGCATCAGTTGATGCATCGCCACTCGTTAAGGCTTCTTTACGAAGTGAATCTAAGTTGCCTAAATCAAAAAAGTTTTGTTTATCGAGGTGATTAGTTTCCATCGGCTTTTTGACACAAAATGAATAATGTAGTTAAAAATGCAAAAATTGAGCCACTACCGATAAAACGAGGAAGATAAAAATAATAAACTTAAGTTGCTGTAAATAAAAAGCCCTAGCTTCAAAAATATAGGGCTTAAATAATACGTTATTTATTGGCTTGGGTTATTTATATAACAACTAACTGTCCGTTAATTGCGCCAGCTTCTTTTAGTGCTTCTAAAATAGCCATTAAGTCACCAGGCGCTGCGCCTACTTCGTTAATTGCGCGAACTAAATCGTCAAGGCTTACACCTGGATTAAATACAAAGGCGCGCGAGTCATCTTGGTTTACATCAATAATACTTTGCTGCGTGACAACTGTATCACCGTTTGCTAGCGGATTTGGTTGTGACACATTTTGTTGTTCTGCAATTGTTACTGTTAAGCCACCATGAGTTATAGCCGCAGGCTGAAGCTTAACGTTTTTGCCAATGACAATTGTACCGGTGCGCGAGTTAACTATAATTTTAGCGGCCATGTCAGCTGGTTTAAATTCTAAGTTTTCGAGTGTTGATAAGTACGAAACACGCTGGGATGCATCGCGTGGTGCTATAACACGAATAGAAACAGAATCTATTGCTTGTGCGCTATTTGGGCCAACTAAGTCATTAATTGTTTTTTCTAGGCGTTTTGCCGTTGTAAAGTCTGGGCGGTTTAGGTTGAAGGTAATATAATCGCCTTGCATAAATGGGCTTTCTACGGTGCGTTCAACTGTTGCGCCATTTGGTATGCGACCAACTGTAGGCGTGTTAATTACAACCTTACTACCATCAAGACCTTGTGCGCCTAAGCCACCGACAATTAAGCTACCTTGTGCAATTGCATACACGTTACCGTCTACACCCTTTAAAAAAGTTTGTAGTAAAGTACCACCACGTAAACTGCCTGCACTACCAATAGAAGAAACCGTAATATCTATTCTTTGCCCAGGTTTTCTAAATGCGGGTAATTCTGCATGTACAGCAACAGCGGCAACATTTTTAATTTTAGGACTTTGAGTTGAAGGTAGCGTAATACCAAAGCTGTTTAACATGCCTTTAAAGCTTTGTTGTGTATATCTGTTTTGTTCACCTGTTCCTGGTAAGCCAACCACTAAGCCATAGCCCACTAATTGGTTAGAGCGTACGCCTTCAACCATAGACACATCTTTTATGCGCTCGGCACTGGCAGTAAACTGCCAACCTAATAACACAACTAAACATAAAGCTTTAAGGCTATTCATGTTGTTACCCTCTAAAATGGAAACAGCGAACTGCTAAAGAAACGTGTAAGCCAACCAGGACTTTGCGCTTCTTGCGTTTGCCCTTTACCTGAGTATTGAATACGTGCATTAGCAATACGATTTGATTCAACTGTATTGTCGGCGCTTACGTCTTGAGGGCGTACTAGCCCTTCTAAACGAATAAACTCTTCGCCGGTATTAAGCGTTAGCCATTTTTCGCCGCGTATAACTAAGTTACCATTAGGTAAAACGCGCATTACATTAACCGAAATATCGCCCACCAAGCTGTTTGACTGGTTTGATTTTGAATCGCCCGTAAACGACGAATCACTACCAATACCAAACTGAATACTATCGCCACCTATATTTACAGGTAGACCACCTAAGCCAATCACTGGGTCTAAGCTTGCATCGGTTTCTTTGTCTGTTTCTGTTTTAGCGGCTTTTGTTGCTTGAGTAGACTCTTGCAATTTAACCGTAATTATATCGCCAGTACGTAGCGCTTTTTTATCAGAATATAAGTCGTTTGATGTATGAGTATTAAATAATGAACCTGTGGCTACCAGCGGCTCTAAAATAGGCTCGGGGTACATAGGTGCGTAGTAAGGGTCGTCCTGCACTACTTCACTATTTTGCGTAGACATACAGCCACTTAAAAATAATGTGCCCGCTGTAAATAAAATAATATTACGCATAATTCCCCCTACTCTATTAAAGCTGTTGATTGATATAACTCATCATTTCGTCAACGGCCGAAATTACTTTTGAGTTCATTTCGTAAATACGCTGAGTTTCGATTAGATTTACGAGCTCTTCAGTTACATTTACGTTTGAAGTTTCGAGTGAGCCTTGAATAATGCTACCTAACCCTTCAACACCAGGATTACCTTGTACCGGCGCACCACTTACAGCGGTTTCGGTATAAAGGTTTTGACCAATTGGCTCAAGACCCGATGGATTAATAAAATCACTAATAGTCAGCTGACCAATTACCACGTTATCGGCTTGGCCTGCAACACGCACAGATACTTCACCATCTTGCGAAACCGTAATTGATTGCGCGTCATCAGGTACATTCATTTCTGGCTGAATAACGTAACCAGCGCCCGATGTTACAATTCGACCATCGCCATCGGTAGTAAACTGGCCGTTGCGCGAGTAAGCAATATTGCCATCGGGTTGCAGTACTTCAAAAAAGCCTTCGCCAGAAATCATCCAATCTAGTGAGTTTTCGGTGGTTAGCATGTTGCCTTGCGTAAACTCTTTTTGGTTAGCTACAACTTTAGCACCCGCACCTAACATTAAGCCCGACGGCATTTCGGTATCTTGCGATGAACGACCACCTGGTTGATTAATATTTTGATAAAGTAAATCTTCAAATATAGCGCGGCTTTTTTTGTAACCTACGGTACTCGCATTCGCTAAATTATTTGAGATAACCGATATATCGGTTTGTTGAGCGTCTAGCCCAGTTTTACTGATCCACAATGCTGGATTCATAATCGTGTCCTCATTTTAAAGTTAAACTATGCGTAATAACTGATCTTGACGCTCGTCAATTTCTTCAGCTGTTTTCATTAATTTCACTTGTAATTCAAATTGGCGCTGGTGGCTTATCATGTCGACCATTTCGTGAACGGGATTTACGTTAGACATTTCAAGCGAACCACTTAAAACTTTTACATTGGCAGAGGTATCTACTGTTACATTGGCTTTTGGCCTAAATAAACCATCGTTACCTTTTTCGAGCTGTGAGCTATTTGCTTCAACCACTCTAAGCGTATCTACTTCTTCTAAAAAGTTAGCCGGTGCGCCTTGTGGTCGAACTTGAATAGCGCCATCTTGACTAAACCCTATTTTTTCGACTGGGACGGGTAAAATAACAGGGCCGCCTTCGCCAATTACTTGACGACCACCGCTCGTTACTAACATGCCTTGCGCAGTAATATTGAGCGTACCTACTTTGGTATAAGCTTCGTTACCTGAGGCATCTTGCACGGCAAGCCAAGCGTTATCACTCATCGCGATATCTAAGTCTCGCCCGGTTTGAACAATGCCACCCGATACCATGTTAGAACCCGGACGCTCTTGCATTGCAAATACACGTGTAGGCAAACCTTCGCCAAACGCTTGCATAGAACGCGCCTGTGCAAAGTCGGCTTTAAAACCTGTTGTATTTGCATTCGCCAAATTATTGGCTTTAAGCGCAAGCCCCTGCAGGCTTTGCTTAGCGCCAGAGGCCGCAATGTAGACCATTTTGTCCATAGTATCGACTCACATAAAAAATCTATGAACTTACAAATGCAAAATAGGTGCCAGATTAAATTTGACGCAACATTGAGAGGTATTTAGAAGGGCTTACGAAGAGGACTTATAAAAAAGGCTGCAAAAATGCAGCCTAATATATTCAATTGAGTGTAACTTATCGAATCTGCAAAATACTTTGCTGAATAGTTGAGTTAACTTCAAGCGCACGTGAGTTTGCTTGGTAATTACGCTGTGCTGTAATTAAGTCTACAAGCTCATTTGTTAGGTTAGTATTTGATTGCTCAAGTGCAGATGAGTTAATTCCACCAAATGTACCAGACCCAGCTTCACCCGCTACAGGCTCACCTGAATCAATGCTTTGCTTCCAACTTGTATCACCTACTTGCGACAAACCTTGTGAATTAGGAAAACGTACCATAGCTACTTGGCCTAGGAATGTTGAGTCACCATTACTGTAAGAAGCAACAATTTTTCCGTCTGTGCCTATATCAATTCCGGCTAAACGGCCTACCGTTGAGCCATCTTGATCGAGTGCTTTTACTTCAAAACCACTTGAATACTGAGTTGGAACACGTCCTGCAGTATTATTTTCATCGCGCCAATTAAGTTCAATACCAGTACTTGGGAAAGTTGCACCATTGTCTAGTAATGTTGATAAGCCAGTACCAAGACCCGCTGGTAGTGATATTTCATCAAAAGTAGTTGCATTGGCATTTAGATTGCTATCTGTTGTTGATGGTAAACCGCTTGAGTTAAAACCAAGAGTTGTAAGTTCCTGATAAGGCGTCGTTGTTTGTTCTTCACCGTCCTTGCCAACTACTTTGCCATCGAGTGTTGCGTATACATCCCAGCTATTTTCAGCACCAGTTGCCGATGCAGGATCCTGTTTCGCGAAAAAGTATTGTAAAATGTGCGGTTCACCTAGTGAGTCATACACCGTTGTTGACGTAGATGAGTTATAAGTACCACTAGATGCTGGATCAAAATCTAAACCTGTTGGATCAGCTGTTGCATCTAAGTTAAACGACAAAAATACATTTTCTGTTGCACGAGGAGAACCAGACGAATCAGGGATTTGAATTGGATCAGTTGTGCTCAAACTTACCGACGTTGTATCACCTGTAGATGAATCAACTGGAAATGCTTGTAAAAAGTTACCTTTAGCGTCAACCATAAAGTTATCTTGATTAAGCTTAAATGCACCTGCACGTGTATATGTTAAATCTTGCGAAGATAAATCGTCAGTCATCGCAAAATAACCTTCACCCGTAATAGCTAAATCAAGTGAGTTGTTTGTAAATTGCAGTGAGCCTTGATGAAATTGCTGTGCAACCATGGTTGTTTGTACACCATCACCATTTTTAGTCTTACCAGAGCTAAATACTGACGATGCGTAAACATCAGCAAACTCTGCGCGTGACTCTTTAAAACCCGTTGTATTAACGTTTGCAATATTATTTGCTGTTACGTCTAAATCTTTTTGTGCGGCAGCTAGGCCGGTTAATGCAATATTGAAGCTCATAATTCACCTCTAACCTGTTAATATTTAGCCTGCTGACAGGCGAAGTATAATTAAAATTTATTACGCGATTTCTGCGACATCTGTCAGCCTAACCGCACCTTCTTTAGTATTAATAATAATGCCGCTTGAGCCATTAATATTAACGCTTTCAATGTTCTTAAATGTAGCAATGGGCAAGCTTGAAAATTCGCCGTCAGTACTTCCTTCGGCGGTTACTGAGTATTCACCTTCTGGTAAACGCTCACCGGCTTCGTTTTTTCCATCCCATGCAAAACGGACCGCGCCTGCGGATTGAGAGCCCATATCAATAGTCCTCACAAGCTGGCCTGATGCGTCTGTCACTTTAATTTTTAAGTTGTCAACGGCTTCTTCTGCCACTGCAGAGCCTCTGGCATCACCCGTTTCATTTAAATCAAGAGTATTTGACTCAAGTAAAGCTTGCTTGCCAACAAGTGTTGATGCTTGCAGGGCTGAGTTTGATGTCATCGAAGTCGCTAAGTTATCAAAGTTTGAATTCAAATCACTAATACCTTGCGCCATGGTAAAGCTGGTCATTTGCGCAATCATTTGGTCGTTATCCGCAGGGTTACTGGGATCCTGATACGACAGTTGCTGTGTTAATAAGGAGAAAAAATCTTCCTGTGTTAACGCATCACTTTCACCATCGCTGGTCGCTACTTGCTTTTCTTGCCAGCGTATAGAGTCTAAATAGGATGAAGATGTACTAATATCGTTACTCATAACCTACCCTCGGTTACCGCTGCCCTAGCAACAGTGTTTTACTTAGCATTTGCTTTGCTGCATCAGCAACTTGCACGTTTGTTTGGTAAGAACGAGAGGCAGAAATCATATTTGCCATCTCCTCTACAACATTAACGTTGGGTTTATAGATATAGCCATTTTCATCCGCACTTGGATGGTTTGGGTTATATTCAATTTGTAATGGTGCATCGCTTTCAACAATGCCCAAAACTTTAACACCAACGGCGGAGCCCTGTTGATTACTTGCTGATGCTGAAGCTTTTGTTAGCTCAGCCGCAAATACAGGTTGGCGCGCTCGGTACGTTTTGTCTTGAGATGAACTAATGGTATTAGCATTAGAAATATTACTAGCTGTAGTATTTAAGCGAACGTTTTGTGCGCTCATACCCGAACCTGCAATATCAAAAACATTATATAAACTCATAATTTTTATCCTTGACTACCGAGAGCTTTATTCAGACCTTTGAATCTGCCGCTTAAAAATTGCAAGCTGGCCTGATACTCCATAGCATTCTGTGTATACAAGTTTCGTTCCACTTGTATATCAACCGAGTTACCATCGCCCGTATCTGATTGATTTGGCAAGCGAAATGATTCAGAACTACCCATACTATGAGTACCTCCACCAATGTGTTTATCGTTAGTTCTTACCATGGTATTGCCGCTTTGCTGGGTTGACCTTGCCGCTTTTAATGCCGAGGCAAAGTCTATATCTTTTGCTTTATAGCCAGGCGTATCAGCGTTAGCTATATTAGTTGCAATTAATTCTGCTCGCTGTGAACGGATCAACATGGCTTGCGGATGCACACCTAATGCTTTATCAAAACTGATAGCCATAACCTTCTCCAAAAAATTGACTTACCCATGAATAAAGCAAAAAATAAGCCATTTATAATAAGGAAAGTTATATTTTTATAAGGCCATGTATCTAAATAGAAAAACGACGCTGAGTGCGTCGTTTTAAGGAAAGGAATTAGCTTAATTATTTCTTTTGGTAAATAATACCGGGGTTGCATCTAACCATATCGAACTCAGTACTTAAGCCAGTCAAGGACTCTGACGCACCTAAAAACAAGTACCCTTTTGGATTTAACGCTTGTGCAAACTGATTAATAATTTTAGCTTTTATTTCAGGTGCAAAGTAAATAAGTACATTGCGGCAAAAAATAATATCAAATTTGCCCATTAACGCGTACGAATCAAGCAAATTTAAATGCCTAAAACTAACTTGTTTTTTTATTGTATCGTTTACTTGTGCCATACCGTTGCCGCTATCTTTAAAAAACTTTTTACGGCGTTCTGCCGATAAGCCTCTGGCAAGTGCAAGCGCGTCGTATTCTGCATTTTTACACATATCGAGCATGGTATTAGATATATCTGTACCAATAATTTGCGCTCCCATACGTAGCACGCCAGGTTGCTTAGCTTGAAACTCGGCAACCGACATAGCAATCGAGTAGGGTTCTTGCCCTGATGAGCTGGCAGCAGACCAAATTTTTAATGGTCTTCTTAACTCTTTAAATTCAGGGAATAATTTATTTTGAAGTAATTCAAATGGGTATTGATCTCTAAACCATAACGTTTCGTTTGTGGTCATTGCATCAACAACAGCGGCTCTTAATTGCCGCTCATGAAGGCCAAGTGTTTTACTTACTAATTGTGATAAAGATTCCACATTAAATCGAGCCATGAGTGGAGCAAGTCGACTTTTAACTAAGTATTGCTTGTTTTCACCTAAAACAATACCGCATTGCTGCTCTAAAAACGAACGAAACTGGTCGTATTCACTTTGCTGCAAATCTTTATTATTCAAATCAATAACACCTATTTTTATTGGTCACTATGAACCCATTTTTTAACCGCTGTTGCTAACTCATCAGGGTTAAATTTGGCGATAAAGTCGTCAGCACCTACTTTTTCTATCATTGCTTGGTTAAACACACCACTCAATGATGTATGTAAAATAACATGTAATGGTGCAAGCTTAGGATCTGCTTTTATTTCAGCTGTTAATGTATAACCGTCCATTTCTGGCATTTCAACATCAGAAATAAGTAATGCAACTCGCTCAGTAATATCGTTTTTGCAATCAAGTTCTGCTATTTCTTTAAGCCTAATTAAAGCTTCTTTACCATTTTTAGCAAGCTCCGTTTGCACGCCTAGCGGTTCTAGGGCACGTTTAACTTGATTACGCGCAACAGCTGAGTCGTCTGCAATAAATACGATACGCTCGCCTAAGTCTTTTTGAATGTCGCCACTTTGTGCAACTTCAGCACTTACTTCTGTATTTACTGGGCAAATTTCATTAAGTATTTTTTCTACGTCTAAAATTTCTACTAATTCATTTTCGATTTCGGTCACGGCTGTTAAATATGAATAACGCCCGGCACCTGATGGTGGTGGCATTATTTTTTCCCAATTCATATTTACAATACGCTCAACCCCGCCCACTAAAAAGCCTTGAACCGAGCGGTTGTACTCAGCAATAATGATAAAACTGTCTTTAATATTTTCTATTGGGCGCCCGCCTACAGCCATCGACAGGTCGATTACTGAGATAGTTTGACCACGAATATGAGCAACACCACGAATATAAGCATTCGATTTTGGCATGCTTGTAAGTGGAGGACATTGCAATACTTCCCTCACTTTAAATACATTAATGCCAAAACGCTGACGCCCTCTGAGCTTAAATAAAAGTAATTCTAGGCGGTTCTGCCCAACCAACTGCGTGCGTTGGTTTACTGAGTCTAAAATGCCTGCCATTCAAATCTCCTAAAGAAAACAAATAATGCGGAACGATAATTGCTACCTATTAATAAAGCTACATAACATCGCGGGAGCGTCTACTTTTTGACGCAAAATATTTATACCCTGTTTGAAACCATAAGCATAGTCGAAACATTATGAGTTTGTTAAAAAAAGTCAGAAGATACAGTGTTTTTTATTTTGTTGCTAGCCTCTGCTTTGCATTACCTTTGCATTACCTTTGCAGGCCAAAGTATTTAGCAAAGATTTATTACAAGAGATGGCTGTTGCTTATATAACTGAGCAGATTGGTATATTAAAAAATACTAATATGCAATTAAGTGCACTGCCTTTAGACAGTCGTATCCCCGATCGTATTTGTAATTCTGACCTTGAATTATCAACTTCCGATGAACCACCATTTAACCGCCAAGTAACTTTACAAGCTAAATGTAATGATGCTCAAACATGGGCTCAATATGTCCATGTAAGAGTTGTTGAAATGGCGCCTGTTGTTGTAGCAATTGCTAACTTAGCTCGTGGTGAGGTAATAACTAAATCGCATTTAAGTGTTGAAATGAAACCAACTCACTTTGTAAGAGTGCAATATTTAGATGACCCCACAATTTTAATAGGTAGCAGAAGTAAACGAAATATTAGAAGCGGGATGCCCGTTTTACTAAACCAAATTTGTATGGTTTGTAAGGGGGATTCTGTTAATATTTACGCAAACCTCAGAGGCCTTAGAATTAAAACAACAGGTATTGCATTAGAAGACGGTACTTTGGGCGATCAAATACAAATTAAAAACAAAAAGTCAGGTAAAATTTTAAATGCGCGAGTAGATGGTGTAGAGTCTGTTCAAGTAAATATTTAATTTAGATTTATACTAAAGTATCCTACGTATATGCCGATAACTTGGCATAAGTTGGGTAATATACAGGTTTATTATTATGGTTAGTCAAGTTAATGGTAGTAATCAACAAGCTAATGCACTTACAAATGCAAAGCAACAACAAGTTGATTTAAAAAAAGATAATGCAAATACACAAGCGACGCAGACTCCTTCGCCTAAGGCTGCAAGTGATTCTGTAAGTTTAACGCCGCAAGCGCAGCAATTAAAAACGCTTCAAGATAAAGCACAGCAATCACCTGGCTTTGACAGCGATAAAGTTGCTGAGCTAAAAAAAGCAATAACTGAAGGTAAATACCAAGTGGACAGTGAAAAGCTTGCTAAAAACTTAGCTGATTTTGAGTTTAACGTGTATGGCTGATCATAATAGTTTAATTAGCGTAAAGCTAAACCAACAAGTAAGTTGTTTAGACTCTTTACACACGCTATTAAACGATGAGCTTACTGCTATTGCCTCACGACGTGGTGCTGGTTTAAAAGAAATTGCCCAACAAAAAATGTCTTTTTTAACTAAGTTAAGCACCCTTGATAAAGAGCTAAGTAAGCTAATTGCTAGTAACGACTCACAAAATTCTGAAATATCTGAGCTAATAAGCCAAGTTAAAACCCAACTGGCTCAATGCCAAAAACAAAATAATGTTAATGCTCATGCTGCTCGCCAAGCGCAGTTAAGTGTTAAACAGCTCAAAGAGATTTTAATTGGTGCTCCAACAAGTATGACTTACGACCAAGCAGGTAAATCTGTAAATACCGAGAGTAAATTGGTTCGTAATTTAAAAGCGTAAGCCCAAAATTTTACATTAAAAAAGCCTTATTGATTTATCAATAAGGCTTTTTTAATGTCCTTTGTTCTTAAATTTCGTTATAAATAATATCCATTTGCTTAATAATGTAAGCCCCCTTAAAAATAATTAAGAGGGCTTTATTGAGATTAAATATCCGTTTGATTATTACTACTTTCAATTAAGTGTTTAATCATCTCTTCCGATTGATTTTGTACATCAACCGCAGGTGCTGCTGCATCAATGCTTCCCCCACTTTGAGCTGGAGTATAAGCAATTGCAGAGCCTTCATCCTCAACCAGCGTATTTAGCGCTATAAGCTGCTCTGCATCTTCGCTGATAATAACGTCATCAATATTAAGCGGTTCTGCCGAACTCATTTGCACCGTTTGCTCAGGTGCTGATAGACCACTCAAGTTACCTAAATCAATCGTTTCAGTGCTTAATACGTTGTTGATTGAAACTTCATTAGGGGTTGTATCGCCTAAAGCCGACTCCTCACTAAATGATTCAGGGATTGTGTCGCCAGAGGCTGAGCCCGATCCATTATCGAAAAAATCTACAGTAACATCGTTATTTTTAGTATCTTTGATTAAGTAGTTTCCTGCTTCATCAACAGTAAAAAAATAATACTGCTCTCCTCCACCAATGTTTATATTAGCTAAACCTAACCCCCCCCCCCATTGACCATAGAGATTTGAAAAGAAATAGTTTCCATTACTTTCTAATACATCTAAATCTAAACCTAGTAAGTTAACACCTAATAATGAAGCGCCAACAACGTATACTTTAGTAAATGGCTCTGTCGTCCCTTCAACTGATGGGAGTAAAAGACCCAGACCTAAAGTTGTACCATAATAATCAACCTCAAAACCTATTGGCGTGGTATCAATAATCAATCCAGATACGCTACCGCTTGATGTTGTATTGCCTGATGCATCAGTTGCAACTGCTGTTACAGTATAAGCCCCATCAGCTAAATCAGTATCTGGTGAGACACTCCATACACCCGACTCACTCGTTTTCGTATCCTTGGTTAGGATAGTACCGCTTTCATCTATAAAGCTTACGGTAATATCTTCATTTGCTCCTGCAATACCAGTAATCTTCGGTGTATTATCGGCTGTTAACTCTAAGCCAGAATTAATTCCTATGCCTGAATCAATAATACTACTCGATGATTGCGCTCCAATATTACCTGCACCATCAACAATGCTTACATCAACGCTGTAATTCCCCTCAGAAAGTACTTCTGTTGATGTCACACTCCACATCTCATCAGGATCCACGTTTGTTTGAACATTGTGAGTGGCACCAGCTGAATCAGTAAACATAACAATTACTAACGCGCCTGCAAAACTTCCAATTACTGACCCTGTAACAGTAGGTGTTGTATCTTGCCCTACCAATATTGGATCTATGACTACAGTTGGCGCTGTGTAGTCTGTGCTTGACCCCATAGTATCGCTAGCAGAGTTACCCGCTGTATCGCTTATTGATGCTGTTGCACTAAAGCTACCTTCACTCAATGCGGTGGTAGCTGTTACTGACCACGTGCCATCTACTCCAACTTGAGCTGTTAATGTTTGTGAGTCGTTATTAACATCAGTAATAACAACACTCACATTTGTACCTGCTGGTGCGTCACTTTTCCCTTCAATAGTAGGTAGCGGATTATTTGTAACTGCTAACTGGTCAATTTCAATTGTTGGTGGTGTTAAATCAATAATGCCACCAAGACTTGTGGAACTTGTAAGCCCTAAGTTTTCAACTGTAGCACTTACAGTAAAGGCACCTTCAGCTAATGGAACGCTAGGTGTTAACGTCCATACTCCCGCGATAGCCTGTGTGTTGTAAGTAGTTGTTGTACCGCTACTATCGGTAATAACTACCTGTACATCACCTGCTAATACATCAGTGGTACCTGTAATCGTAGGTGTTGTATCGCTTGTATCTACAATTTGATTAATTAATAAACCAGGTAAGGTTGTACTAATAGTGCCTGTTTGCGTTGCTTTTGCAATGTTCCCTGCATCATCTGTACTAATGGCTTCAACTGTAATTTCTCCTTCTGGTAATAAAGGAGCAATGACAGACCAAGTACCATCTCCCAGAACAGTAGCAGTGACTGTTTGTACTGCGCCTGATGAGTCAGTGATGTTCACAGTAATTGAACTACCTGCGTCTTCATCACTATTACCTGTAATGGTAGGTGTTAGTGTATTAAGTACACCAATTACCTCAACTCCTAGCTCTGGGGGTAAAGTGTCTATGGTTACTTGCTCAGTGACCGACTGCCCTGTATTACCTGCCGCATCAGTAATACTCGCAAAAACAGTATATATACCATCTGATAAGCTACTAGTTTCTAAAGACCAATTGCCGTCGCCATCAAGTAGAGTATTAAATACAGTTTCGTTGCCATTGCTATCAACCACTGTTACGTCAATATCTGTACCTGGTTCTTCTGATGATGAACCTGAAATCTCTAATATATCGGTGTTGCTGATGCTCAACGGTAGAATACTCACAACTGGTACTAATGAATCAACTACAAATACGAGGGTATCGTTTACTACGTTGCCTGCATCATCAGTAATACTGACATTAGCAACGTGCTGCCCTTCAGATAATGCATCTAGTTGAAGTGTAAATTCCCCTGCAGCATTAACTGTCGTCTCGACTATCGAACCATCATCAAGCTGAATTTTTACAGTGCCGTTAATTAAATCACTAGTACCTTGAATTATTGGCGATGAATCCGATGTTGTACCAATAACGTCTAAGATTAGAGTTGGCGAGATGGTATCTACTACTCTAGTGAGCAGCTCTGTAGCTGTGATCCCTACTTCACTCAATACATTAGCAGTAACAGTAAAGACTCCTTCAGCCAATGATTGAGGAACTTGTACAGCCCACGTATTATCGGCTTGCACTATAGCCGTAAGCTCTTGTACTACATTTTCGCTATCTACAACTCTAATTAGCACTTCAGTGCCTGGTGCTTGGTCAGTCGTACCACTAATTATCGGCAAGTCTCCTTGCCCATTTACAAAGTCGACCACGGCATTAAGTAATGGCGTTGAGGCATCTACATCTGCAGTTGTTATCGTGGTGGCGTTACCTGCTTCATCGGTTGCTGAAGCCTCAACAACTGATAAGCCAATAACATTAACTGCCAAGCCTACCAGCCTCCAGTCGCCATTTGCATCAGTGGTTACATCGTATGTTAAATCAAGTAAATCGCCCGCTAATTCTAAAGTAACTGTAACTGTTTTACCTTCACCTAAGTCAGAGGTGCCAGATAAAGAAAGCAACTGACCTAATAGGAACGAAGGCACTATTGTTAGCTCTGGTCCCACGGTATCAACCTCTCCACCGGTTTTACTATCAGTAGAAGTATTGCCTGCAGCATCGCTAATAGTTACACTTACACTGTAAACACCGTCAGCCAAAATATTATCAGCAGCCGCTTGCCAGTCACCATTAGCGTCTGTTTGGACTGTCATTTGATGAGAAACTCCAGCAGAATCAGTAAAGGTAACAATAACGTTTGTATTTTCCTCGTTAGACGTACCTGTAATCAATGGAGTGCTATCTTGAGTTAGTATTAATGAACTTTGATTAATACTAATTTCAGGAGCAATTGTATCAATGGTTGCTGTATCTGTTGCATCCCCGGTATTACCCGCGCTATCAGTAACAAATGCTTCAACTGAATAATCGCCTTGTGAAAGAGAGCTACTTGCCTCTACAGACCATATACCACCAGTTTGAACTGTTGTATTTACAGTGTGCTCATTACCTTGTGCATCGGTGAATACCACTGCAACAGCATCACCCACATTGGCACCTGTCACACTCCCAGAAATACCCGGGGTTAGGTCTGTACTTCCAACAATATCGCTAATAGTTACAACTGGCGCTGTTATGTCAATTACCCCTGTAGTAGTTGTGTTTACAGGGTTACCGGCTGTATCTGTGGTTGAAGCTGAAATCGTGTAAGTGCCCTCGCTCAACTCTGCACTTGCAGCTACTGACCATGTGCCATTTGCACCAACCGTAGCATTAACCGTTTGCTCTGCACCTAAGCTATCAGTAATTAAAATAATAACTAATGCGCCCTGTGGTGCGGTGGTTGTGCCTGAAATAGTTGGCGTTGTATCATTTAAAGTTACAAGCGGTGTAATATTAAGTGCTGGTGCTGTTAAATCTATAACACCACTGCCCGTTGCATTACTCGTTAAGCCTCCTTCAGTCACACTTGCCGAAACAGTAAACTCCCCCTCAGGAAGAATACTTGTCGCATCAACACCCCAAATACCGCCTACAACCGAAGTAGTTACAGTATGTGAAACGTTATTAACGTCAGTTATAACGACCGTAATTTCTGTGTTATCTGCCGCACTACTTGTGCCCGATATTGCTGGTGTTTGATCGTTCGTATCAACAATTGTGTTAATATTGATTGTAGGCGCATTAGTATTTAGCGTTGCGGTAGCATTTGCTGAAGCACTATTACCTGCGGTATCGACAATAGTTGCAGAAACTATTACTTCACCATCAGTCAGTGCGTCTGTTATATTTACACTCCAAGCACCTCCTGCGCCAACAACAGCGGTGTAAGCCTCGGTACTATCTCCATCGGTCACAGTTACTGTAATACTCGTGTTTTCAGGTTCATTGGATGTGCCTGAAATAGTTGGCGTGCTGTTATTAATTGTACCTAATGCATTTATAGTAATACTTGGTGCTTGAGTATCAACAAAACTCGAACCTGTATCGGAGCCTGTATTACCAGCATCATCGGTAATACTTACCTCTACATCATAATTGCCATCTGGCAAGCTTGGCGCTGTAACTTGCCAATCGCCGCTAGCATCAACTATTGCAGTTAAAATGTGTGTGTCATTATTGCTATCTGTAATGGCTATATCGACCACCGTATTCTGTGGTTCAGTTGAAGTACCACTTATAATGGGTGTATCGGTGTTAAATACAGTTATATTATTAAGTGCAACAACAGGCACTTGGGTATCAATTGTTAAATCAATAGTCGTGCTGCTGGTATTATTAGCGTCATCGGTAATACTTACTTGCGCCGTATAATCACCATCAACAAGTGCTACGGGGACATCTACTTGCCAATTGCCATCAGTACCCACAGTTGCTGTTAGTGTTTGACCACCAATAATAATGCTTACATCTGCACCTATCTCATTACTTGTGCCTGAAATTGTAGGTGTTGTATCTATTGTCGCGTTAACTTCGTTCACAATTAATGTAGGATCAACACTGTCTATTTCACCTTGAGCCTGCTGCGTTGTTAAGTTACCAACACTGTCTCTAACCTCTGCAACAACGGTATATTGACCTTGCGCTAGCTCTGCAGGTACAGCAACAGACCAGTCGCCACCGGCTTGAACTGTCGCAGTAAACGCTTGGCTTTCTCCTTCACTATCAGTCACGGTTATATTAATTACAGTGCCTTGCCCCATATCGGTGGTGCCGCTAATTACTGGTGTACTGTCATTAGATAAAGCATCGACACTAACGGTTAGCTCTGGCGCTACGTTATCAAAATCAAGCGTATTAACTGTTCTTACATTACCGGCGGCATCCGTTGCACTGGCAGTCACATAGGCAAGGTTTAGTAAAGGTACTGTTATGTTTGCAAGCCCCCACGTACCATCAGGATTTGTTGTCGCTGTATAAGTTGCGCCAACTACCCCCCCAACTAGGTACTCTGTAATAGTGATTACAGAGCCTCCCGGTAGATCAGAATCTCCCGAAAGAGAAACCAAATTTCCTAATAAAAACGATGGAATAATTTCAAGATCCGGAGCGGTTATATCCACTTCGCCAGTGTCTTTACCCGTACCTGTGTTGCCTGCGGCATCGGTGATGCTGGCGCTGACATTGTAATTACCTTCGGCTAAATCGCCGCTTGGCGTTACACTCCAGTTACCACTTGCATCGGTTTGTACATCAATAGTTTGCACTGCATTCGCTGCATCTGTAAACGTAACCGTGATGGTGCTGTTAGGCGCATCACTGGTGCCAGTAACTGTCGGTGTGCTGTCGTTTGTTAATACTGGCGCATCAACGGTAATGCTTGGAGCAGCGGTGTCTATTGTGCCGCTGCCTGTAATATCGGTGCTGTTACCTGCCACATCGCTGATGTTAGCGGTGATCGTGTATGGCCCTTCTGCCAAGGCAGTCGGTACTTCTATAGAGAAGTTGCCATCAGCATCCACAGTGCTCGTAAAGGTTTGTGTATTACCTTGATCGTCCACCACGGTGAAGTTAATAACCGTGCCTTCAACGGCATCACTTGTTCCACTGAGGGTCGGGGTGATGTCATTACTTGAACCAGGATTCGTTAGGATCAGTGTCGGTGCAGTGGTATCTATTTCACCAGCGCCTGTGGCGGTGGTGTCGTTGCCTGCTACATCGCTCACGCTTGCGCTAATGGTGTATGCACCTTCTGCAAGTGCTACCGGTACAGGGATTGACCACGTACCATTGGCTAGTACGGTGGCGCTCATTGTTTGCGCTGCGCCGCTGCTGTCGGTGACAACAATGGTTACTTCACTGCCTTGCGGTGCATCGCTGGTACCTGCAATCGTTGGCGTGGTGTCGTTGCCTACACCGTTGTCGGTAATAACAAGGCTCGGGCCAGTAAGGTCTATCTGACCTGTTTCGGTGGCGCTGCCGATATTACCTAGACCATCATCTGCCTCTGCGGTGACAGTATATTCGCCTTCGGCTAAATCAGTTGGTGCATCGACGCTCCATACTCCACCCGTTACGGTTGTATCAACAGTCGTAATATTCCCTGCACTGTCTTCAAACGTTAAGCTAATGGTGGTGTCATCGGCCGCATCGCTTGTACCATTAATGGTTGGGGTGGTGTCGTTGGTATCAACCAATGCATTAATACTGATGCTCGGCGCAGTGGTGTTGAGTGTTGCGTTTTCACTTAATGTAGTGGTGTTGCCTGCACTGTCGCTGACGCTTGCTTCGATAGTGAGCTCACCATCGCTCAGTGCATTCGATACATCTGCTGACCAGCTGCCATCGGCTTGTACTGTTGCGGTAAACGTTTCTGTTGTGGTGCCGTCGCTTACACTGATGTTTATTACTGTGCCCGCTGGCGCATTGCTGCTTCCGCTGATTGCTGGGGTGCTGTCGTTCGTAGCGCCCACGGTATCCAGTGTTAATGTCGGTGCTAAGGTATCAAGAGTGCCTGATTGAACTGCGCCACCGGTGTTGCCTGCATCATCGGTGATACTGGCTTGCACGGTGTAGCTTCCATCCGGTAATTCAGGGCTAGTTGCTTGCCAATCGCCGTTTGCATCGACTGTGGCTGTAATTGGGTGTTCATCACCGTTGCTGTCAGTAATAACAATGTTTACAACCGTGCCTTCAGGCTCTGTTGAGGTACCACTAACAACTGGGGTGCTGTCGTTGCCAAGGCCCAGTGCATCAACGGTGACAACCGGTGTAATGGTGTCTACGTTACCACTGCTGCTCGCGGTGGTGTCGTTGCCTGCAGCATCCGTAATACTGGCGCTTACAGTAAAGTCACCTTGCGCAAGCGCACTTGGGATTTCAATGTCCCAGTGGCCATCACTTTCAACGGTGGTGGTAATGGTTTGCACTACGCCGTCGCTGTCGGTCACGATGAGTGTAACAGTGCCGCCAATTTCGTTACTGGTGCCTTGTAATGTCGGTGTTAGGTCGTTTACATCACCTACATTTTGTATCGTAAGCGTTGGCGCTTGCGTGTCGATGGTGGTGGTATCACTCGCGGTGGTTTCGTTGCCGACACTGTCGCGTACACTCACTTCAATGGTGCTTTCACCTTCGCTTAGCGGTGTGGTTGGAGTGGCACTCCAATTGCCATCCGCATCCACAAGCGCAGTGATGGTTTGTGGGTTGCCTGCGCTATCAGTAACCACAATCGTCACTTGTGCACCCTCACCTGCATCGCTTGTGCCGCTTATGATTGGCGTGTTGCTGTCGCTTTGTGCTGCAACATCAACAGTGAGTGTCGGTGGCGTATTATCAAAGTCGTCTGAGCTAATTGTACGGGTATTACCTGCTGCATCGGTCGCTGTTGCGATCACTGAGCCTAAGTTCAGTAATGAGATATCAATACCAGTCAGTGACCAGTTACCATTGGCGTCAGTGGTTGTGGTGTAACTTACGCCCACACCGCCGCCAACAAGTTGCTCAGTAATGGTAATTTCACTGCCAGCCGGTAAATCAGAGGTGCCGTTTAATAACACCAATGAACCTAATAAGAAGGTAGGTGTAAACGCTAAATCTGGCGGTGTTATATCTACTTCGCCTGTATCTGTACCTGTACCTGTGTTGCCTGCAGCATCAGTGATGCTGGCGCTGACATTGTAATTACCTTCAGCTAATGTACCTGTTGGTGTCGCACTCCAGTTACCGTTAGTATCTGTTTGTACATCAATGCTTTGAGTGGCATTTGCTGCATCTGTAAACGTAACCGTGATGGTGCTGTTAGGTGCATCACTGGTGCCCGCAACCGTGGGCGTGCTGTCGTTTGTTAATACTGGCGCATCTACACTCACACTTGGTGCTGTGGTATCAATGGTGCCGTTGCCGGTAATATCGGTGCTGTTACCTGCCACATCGCTGATATTGGCGGTGATCGTGTACGGCCCTTCTGCCAGTGCTGTTGGCACTTCGACTGAGAAGTTGCCATCGGCATCCACCGTGGTGGTAAAGGTTTGTGTATTGCCTTGATCGTCCATAACCGTGAAGTTAATAACCGTGCCTTCAACCGCATCACTTGTTCCACTGAGTGTCGGGGTGATGTCATTACTTGAGCCTGGGCTGGTAAGTACAAGTGTCGGTGCAGTGGTATCTATTTCACCTGCGCCTGTGGCGGTGGTGTCGTTGCCTGCCACATCTTCAACACTCGCGCTAATAGTGTATGCGCCCTCTGCAAGTGCTATCGGTACAGGGATTGACCACGTACCATTGGCTAGTACGGTGGCGCTCATTGTTTGCGCTGCGCCGCTGCTGTCGGTGACAACAATGGTTACTTCACTGCCTTGCGGTGCATCGCTAGTACCTGCAATCGTTGGCGTAGTGTCGTTGCCTACACCGTTGTTGGTAATAACAAGGCTTGGTCCGGTTAAGTCAATCTCGCCTGTCTCGGTGGCGGTGCCGATATTACCTAGACCATCGTCTACCTCTGCGGTGACAGTATATTCGCCTTCGGCTAAATCAGTTGGTGCATCGACGCTCCATACACCACCCGTTACGGTCGTATCAACAGTCGTAATATTCCCTGCACTGTCTTCAAACGTTAAACTAATGGTGGTGCCATCTGCCGCATCGCTTGTCCCGCGAATTTCTGGCGTGGTGTCATTAGTGTCAACCAGTGCATTAATACTGATACTTGGCGCCGTGGTGTTGAGTGTTGCGTTTTCACTTAATGTAGTGGTGTTCCCTGCACTGTCGCTTACGCTTGCTTCGATAGTGAGTGGACCATCAGTTAGCGCGTTCGGTACATCCGCTGACCAACTGCCATCGGCTTGTACTGTCGCGGTGAACGTTTCTGTATTATCTGCATCCGTGACGTTAATCGTTATAACCGTGCCTGCTGGCGCGTTTGATGTCCCGCTAATTGTTGGCGTGCTGTTATTAGTGGCGCCTACTGTGTCTAACGTCAGTGTCGGCGCTAAAGTATCTAAGCTGCCTGTTTGTGTGGCGCCGCCGGTGTTGCCTGCATCATCGGTGATACTGGCTTGTACGTTGTAGCTTCCATCTGGTAATTCAAGGCTGGTTGCTTGCCAATCGCCGTTTGCATCCACAGTAGCGGTGATTGGGTGCTCATCACCGTTACTGTCGGTAATAACAATGTTTACAACGGTGCCTTCAGGCTCTGTTGAAGTACCACTAATCACTGGGGTGCTGTCGTTACCTAGACCCAATGCGTCAACAGTGACGATTGGTGTAACCGTATCAACATTGCCACTGCTATTCGCTGTGCTCTCATTGCCTGCCGCATCGGTAATGCTGGCAACAACGCTAAAGTCACCTTGTGCAAGGGCTGTCGATACTTCGATTGCCCAGTGACCATCGCTGCCTACAACGGTGCTAAGGGTTTGATTGATGCCTCCGCTGTCGGTGATGGTGAGTGTTACGGTGCCACCAATTTCATTACTGGTGCCCTGCAGCTCAGGTGTTAAATCGCTAACATCGCC
Organism: Pseudoalteromonas arctica A 37-1-2; assembly: GCF_000238395.3. Lineage (GTDB taxonomy): Bacteria > Pseudomonadota > Gammaproteobacteria > Enterobacterales > Alteromonadaceae > Pseudoalteromonas > Pseudoalteromonas arctica. Next base: position 1,020,284 of record NZ_CP011025.1, on the reverse strand, counting down.
TACGTTTTGAATGGTGAGCGTTGGCGCTTGCGTGTCGATAGTCGTGGTGTCACTCACGGTGGTTTCATTGCCGACACTGTCGCGTACACTCACTTCAATGGTGCTTTCGCCTTCGCTTAGCGGTGTGGTTGGTGTGGCACTCCAATCACCGTTTGCATCCACAAGTGCGGTGATGGTTTGTGGGTTGCCTGCGCTATCAGTAACCACTATGGTCACTTGCGCACCCTCACCTGCGTCACTTGTGCCGCTTATGATTGGCGTGTTGCTGTCGCTTTGTGCGTCAACCTCAACAGTAAGCGTTGGTGGTGTGTTATCAAAGTCGTCTGAGCTAATTGTACGCGTGTTACCTGCGGCATCGGTCGCTGTTGCGATCACTGAGCCAACATCAAGTAACGATACATCTAATCCGACTAATGACCAGTTGCCATCCGCATCCGTTGTAGTGGTATAAGTTGCACCAATACCCCCGTTAACAAGTTGCTCGGTAATAGTAATTTCACTACCTGCTGGCAAGTCAGACGTACCACTTAATGTGACTAATAAGCCAAGCTCAAACGTTGGCGTAAAGGCAAGTGCTGGCGGGGTTACGTCTACTTCGCCACTGTCCGTGCCGGTGCCTGTGTTGCCTGCGGCATCGGTGATGCTAGCGCTGACGCTGTAGTCACCTTCAGCTAATGTACCTGTTGGTGTCGCACTCCAGTTACCATTAGCATCGGTTTGTACATCAATGCTTTGAGTTGCATTTGCTGCATCTGTAAACGTAACTGTGATAGTGCTATTAGGTGCATCACTGGTGCCCGTAACCGTGGGCGTGCTGTCGTTGGTTAGTAACGGCGCATTTACACTCACACTCGGTGCGGTCGTATCAATGGTGCCGTTGCCTGTAATACCGGTGCTGTTACCTGCCACATCGCTAATACTTGCTTCGATGCTGTATGGTCCTTCAGCCAATTCAGTCGGTACTTCTATAGAGAAGTTGCCATCGGCATCCACAGTGGTCGCAAAGGTTTGTGTATTGCCTTGATCGTCCACTACGGTGAAGTTAATAACGGTGCCTTCAACCGCATCGCTTGTGCCGCTAAATGTCGGGTTGATGTCATTACTTGAACCAGGGCTGGTAAGTACAAGTGTCGGTGCAATGGTATCTACTTCACCAGCGCCTGTGGCGGTGGCTTCGTTGCCTGCCACATCTTCAACACTCGCGCTTACGGTGTATGCACCTTCTGCAAGTGCTACCGGTACAGGAATTGACCACGTACCATTAGCAAGCACGGTGGCATTTATTGTTTGCGCTGCGCCGTTGCTGTCGGTGACAACAATGGTTACTTCACTGCCTTGCGGTGCATCGCTGGTACCTGCAATCGTTGGCGTGGTGTCGTTGCCTACACCGTTGTCGGTGATAACAAGGCTTGGTCCGGTTAAGTCAATCTCGCCTGTCTCGGTGGCGCTGCCGATATTACCTAGACCATCGTCTACCTCTGCGGTGACAGTATATTCGCCTTCGGCTAGAACGCTTGGTGCGTCTACGCTCCATACACCACCCGTTACGGTCGTATCAACAGTCGTAATATTCCCTGCTCTGTCTTCAAACGTTAAACTAATGGTGGTGCCATCTGCCGCATCACTTGTACCATTAATGGTTGGTGTGGTGTCGTTGGTATCAACCAAGGCATTAATGTTAATGCTCGGCGCGGTGGTGTTGAGTGTCGCGGTTTCACTTAATGTGGTGGTGTTTCCGGCGTTATCGCTCACGCTGGCTTCAATAGTAAGCTCTCCATCAGCTAATGCTGTCGGCACATCTGCTGACCAACTGCCGTCGGCTTGTACTGTCGCGGTGAACGTTTCGGTTGTGGTGCCGTCGCTTACGCTGATGTTTATCACTGTGCCCGCTGGCGCGTTCGATGTCCCGCTAATTGTTGGCGTGCTGTCGTTGGTGGCGCCGACGGTGTCTAACGTCAATGTTGGCGCTAAGGTATCAAGGGTGCCAGTTTGTGTGGCGCCACCGGTGTTGCCTGCATCATCGGTGATACTGGCTTGCACGGTGTAGCTTCCATCCGGTAATTCAGGGCTAGTTGCTTGCCAATCGCCGTTTGCATCGACTGTGGCTGTAATTGGGTGTTCATCACCGTTGCTGTCAGTAATAATAATGTTGATAACCGTGCCTTCAGGCTCTGTTGAGGTACCACTAACAACTGGGGTGCTGTCGTTACCTAGACCCAATGCGTCAACAGTGACGATTGGTGTAACCGTATCAACATTGCCACTGCTATTCGCTGTGCTCTCATTGCCTGCGGCATCGGTAATGCTCGCAACAACTGTGAAGTCACCTTGGGCAAGCGCGTTTGATACTTCAATAACCCAGTGGCCATCGCTGTCAACTATTGTATCAATGGTTTGCACAGCACCTGCGCTATCTGTGATAGTGAGTGTGACAGTGCCACCAATTTCATTACTGGTGCCTTGCAGCTCTGGTGTTAAATCACTTATATCGCCCACGCTTTGAATGGTGAGTGTTGGCGCTTGCGTGTCGATGGTACTGGTATCACTCAAGGTGGTTTCGTTACCTACACTGTCGCGCACACTGACTTCTATGGTCGTTTCACCTTCGCTTAGCGGTGTCGCTGGTGTGGCACTCCAGTTGCCATTGGCATCCACTAAAGCGGTGATGGTTTGTGGGTTGCCTGCGCTATCAGTAACCACAATCGTCACTTGCGCACCCTGACCTGCGTCACTTGTGCCGCTTATGATTGGCGTGTTGCTGTCGCTTTGTGCTGCAACATCAACAGTGAGTGTCGGTGGCGTATTATCAAAGTCATCTGAGCTAATTGTACGGGTATTACCTGCGGCATCGGTCGCTGTTGCGATCACTGAGCCTAAGTTCAGTAATGAGATATCAATACCAGTCAGTGACCAGTTACCATTGGCATCAGTGGTTGTGGTGTAGCTTAACCCTACGCCACCGCCAACAAGTTGCTCAGTAATCGTAATTTCACTGCCAGCCGGTAAATCAGAGGTACCGTTTAATAACACCAATGAGCCTAATAAGAAGGTAGGTGTAAACGCTAAATCTGGCGGTGTTATATCTACTTCGCCACTGTCAGTGCCGGTGCCTGTATTGTCTGCAGCATCGGTAATGCTGGCGCTAACGCTGTAATTACCTTCAGCTAATGTGCCTGTTGGTGTCGCACTCCAGTTACCATTGGCATCGGTTTGTACATCAATGCTTTGAGTCGCATTCGCGGCATCTGTAAACGTCACCGTAATGGTGCTATTTGGTGCATCACTGGTGCCTGTGACTGTTGGCGTGCTGTCGTTTGTTAATAATGGTGCATTTACACTCACACTCGGCGCGGACGTGTCTATTGTGCCGTTGCCGGTAATATCGGTGCTGTTACCTGCTACATCGCTGATGTTAGCAGTAATCGTATACGGTCCTTCTGCCAGTGCGGTGGTTACTTCGACCGAGAAGTTGCCATCGGCATCAACCGTGGTGGTGAACGTTTGTGAGCTACCTAAATCATCCACTACGGTGAAGTTAATAACCGTGCCTTCAACCGCATCGCTTGTGCCGCTAAATATCGGCGTTACATCATTACTTGAACCTGGGCTGGTAAGCACAAGTGTCGGTGCAGTGGTGTCTACTTCACCAGCGCCTGTGGCGGTGGTGTCGTTGCCTGCGGCATCTTCAACACTTGCACTAATGGTGTATGCACCTTCTGCTAGTGCTACCGGTACAGGGATTGACCATGTGCCATTGGCAAGTACGGTGGCGCTTATTGTTTGCGGTGTACCACTGCTGTCAGTGACAACAATCGTTATTTCACTTCCCTGCACTGCATCACTGGTACCTGCAATCGTTGGGGTGGTGTCGTTGCCTACACCGTTGTTGGTAATAACAAGGCTCGGTGCGGTTAAGTCAATCTCGCCTGTCTCGGTGGCGCTGCCGATATTACCTAGACCATCGTCTACCTCTGCGGTGACAGTATATTCGCCTTCAGCTAGAACGCTTGGTACGTCTACGCTCCATACACCACCCGTTACGGTCGTATCAACAGTCGTAATATTCCCTGCACTGTCTTCAAACGTTAAACTAATGGTGGTGCCATCTGCCGCATCGCTTGTACCATTAATGGTTGGGGTGGTGTCGTTGGTATCAACCAATGCATTAATACTAATGCTTGGGGCCGTGGTGTTGAGTGTTGCGGTTTCACTTAATGTAGTGGTATTACCGGCGTTATCACTCACGCTAGCTTCAATGGTGAGCTCACCATCGCTCAGTGCATTCGGTACATCCGCTGACCAGCTGCCATCAGCTTGTACTGTTGCGGTGAACGTTTCTGTTGTGGTGCCATCACTCACGCTGATGCTAATAACAGTCCCAGCTGGCGCATTGGTACTTCCGCTGATAGTCGGGGTGCTATCGTTCGTTGCGCCCACGGTATCAAGCACAAGCGTTGGCGCGAGGCTATCAATGGTGCCCGATTGCACGGCACTATCGGTGTTACCTGCGGCATCGGTAATGCTGGCTTGCACACTGTAGCTGCCCTCTGGTAATTCAGGGCTGATTGCTTGCCAGTTGCCGTTCGCATCGACTGTGGCTGTAATTGGTGTTTCATCGCCGTTACTGTCTGTGATAACAATATTCACAACGGTGCCTTCAGGCTCTGTTGAGGTACCACTAACAACTGGGGTGCTGTCGTTGCCTAAACCCAGTGCATCAACGGTGATAACCGGTGTAATGGTATCTACATTACCACTACTGTTGGCCATGGTGTCGTTGCCTGCAGCATCAGTGATGCTGGCAACAACGCTAAAGTCACCTTGTGCAAGGGCACCTGGAATTTCAATATTCCAGTGGCCATCACTTTCAACGGTGGTGGTGAAGGTTTGCTCAGCGCCTTGGCTGTCGGTGATGGTCAGTGTTACGGTGCCGCCAATTTCATTACTAGTGCCCTGCAGCTCAGGTGTTAAATCGCTGACATCGCCTACGTTTTGAATGGTGAGTATTGGCGCTTGTGTGTCTAACGTAATTGTATCCGTAACTGTTGTCGTATTTCCTGCTTCATCAGACACACTCACTTCTATGGTGTTATCACCTTCATTTAAATCTGCTTGTGGAGTTACTTCCCAGTTACCATTTGTATCTACTGTGGTGGTAAGTGTTTGTTCAACCCCGTTTCCATCAGTAATAACAACCGTGATGCTGGTACCAACGTCTGCATCACTAGTGCCTGAAATGGTAGGTGTTGAGTCGTTAGTTAGAGTATCAAAGTCAACGGTTAAGCTAGGCCCTGATGTGTCTATATTACCGGTAGCCGTGGTTGAAGCGCTATTTCCTGCAGCATCAGATACTTCAGCTTCTACAGAATAATCGCCCGAGGCCAGCTCTTGAGAAAGCTCAACACTCCAATTACCATCGGCATCCGTTGTAGTGCTAAATGTACGAACAACCCCTTGAGAATCAGTAACCGTTAAATTTATAACTGTGCCTGAAGCTACGTCAGTTGTGTTACCAGAAATAACCGGTGTTGTATCATTACTTGTCTCTAGTTCATTTACTTGTATTGTTGGAGGCGTAATATCAATTACAGCATCAAGCTCTGCATTAGCCGTTCCACCACCTATGTCTGTTACTGTTGCACTAATTAAAATGGTGCCCTCAGCTAAATTTGCAGGCGGAGTAACACTCCAAAGACCGTTTTCATCAACAACTGTGGTTAAAGTAATTATTGCACCCGCTGAGTCAGTGATCTGAACTCCCACTTGAGAGCCAACTTGTGCATTAAAAGTATCACCATTTATTTGAGGTGTTTGATCGTTAGTTTCGCCAATAATATCAATGGTAATGGTCAATGCGCTTGTATCAATTGTGCCTGAAGCACTTGCTGTGCCTTCATTACCAGCGCTATCACTAATACTTGCATCTACAGAGTAGCTTCCTTCAGCTAAAGCCGCGGATACTTCTGCAGTCCAACTTCCATCAGCAATTACTTGTGCTGTAATTGTTTGTAATTCACCGTTAGCATCGGTCACGGTTAAAGTTACGGTTGAACCAGCTGGCTCCCCGCTAACCGTACCTGAAATGATCGGTGTTGTATCACTCGTATCGCCTAACGCGTTAATAGTCACTATTGGCGCTGTGGTATCAACTTCTCCCGTTGTTGTGGCTGTGGTTTCATTACCTGCGGTATCTGTAACCGATACCTCAACAGTAAATTCGCCTTCGCTTAGTTCATTTGGCACATCAGCACTAAAGGTGCCATCAGCTTGCACTTCAGTGGTAATGATTTGTGAGTTACCGGCTTCATCAGTTACCGTAATAGTAACAACTGTACCTTCTGGCTCACTCGTCGCGGTGCCTGAAATAGTTGGAGTGGTGTTGTTAGTATCACCTACGGGGTCAATAATAACTGTTGGCGCGGCAGTATCAACTTCGCCTGTTGTTGTTACGGTTGTTTCATTCCCTGCTGTATCGGTAACCGATACTTCAACAGTAAACTCACCTTCACTTAATTCATTTGGTACATCAACACTAAATGTGCCATCGGCTTGTACTTCTGTGGTTATGGTTTGTGGATTACCTGCTTCATCAGTTACTGTAATAGTAACAACCGTGCCTTCTGGCTCACCCGTTACGGTGCCTGATATAGTTGGGGTGGTATCGTTAGTATCACCTACTGGGTCAATAATAACTGTTGGCGCGGTAGTATCGACTTCTCCCGTTGTTGTTGCTGTGGTTTCATTACCCGCAGTATCTGTAACCGATACTTCAACAGTAAATTCGCCTTCACTTAATTCGTTCGGCACATCTACACTGAAGGTGCCATCGGCTTGTACCTCAGTAGTAATTATTTGTGGATTACCTGCTTCATCAGTTACCGTAATTGTAACTAATGTGCCTTCTGGCTCACCCGTTGCGGTGCCTGAAATTGTTGGTGTGGTATCGTTAGTATCACCTATGGGGTCAATAGTAACTGTTGGCGCGGCAGTATCAACTTCGCCCGTCGTTGTTGCTGTGGTTTCATTACCTGAAGTGTCAGTAACAGATACCTCAACAGTAAATTCACCTTCACTTAGTTCATTTGGTACGTCCACACTAAAGGTACCATCAGCTTGTACTTCAGTAGTAATTATTTGTGGGTTACCTGCTTCATCAGTCACGGTAATAGTAACAACCGTGCCTTCTGGCTCACCTGTTGCGGTGCCTGAAATAGTTGGGGTGGTGTCGTTACTATCAGCCAGTGCATCTATCGTGATCACCGGTGCTAAAGTATCAACCTCGCCAGTCGTAGTTGCTGTGGTTTCATTGCCCGCAGTATCTGTAACCGATACCTCAACAGTAAATTCACCTTCACTTAATTCGTTCGGCACATCAACAGTGAAAGTGCCATCAGCGAGCACTTCTGTAGTAATTATTTGTGGATTACCTGCTTCATCAGTTACCGTAATAGTAACAACCGTGCCTTCTGGCTCGCCCGTTGCAGTGCCAGAAATTGTCGGTGTTGTATCGTTACTATCAGCGAGTGCATCAATCGTAATAGTTGGTGCGGTATTATCGATAGTTCCTTGTGCTGAAGTTTCACTTTGGTTACCTGCTTCATCGCTAACGATGGCATTAACGCTAAAGTCACCTTCAACTAACTCATTAATAGCATCAGCTGTCCAGCTACCATCAGCTAGCGTTTGTGTTGTAATTGTTTGTGTATTACCACCAGCATCCGTCAATATTAACGTAACCGTTGTTCCAGCTGGCACATTTTGTACGGAACCTGATATTGTTGGAGTAGTATCGGCACTATCTGGGATTGTATTAATTGCTATAATTGGAGCTGATAAATCAATTGTTCCAGTACCGGTATCGCTTGCTTCATTACCTGCAGCGTCTGTTACTGTTGCCGTAATTGTAAAGTCGCCTTCAGCAACAGCTTGAGTTGCACCAACTTGCCAAGTTCCATCTTCTGACACAACCGCCGTCAATGTTTGAGACTCACCATTTGCATCAGTAACTAAAACACTAACAAGGCTACCCGGAGCTACATCACTTGTTGTTCCGCTAAATGTAGGCGTTGTATCGTTTGAATCAGCAAAGTCATTTATTGCAACTAAAGGAGGGGTGGTATCAACTGAGCCTAATTGTGAATCTTGAGCTGCGTTACCTGCATTATCAGATACATTAGCAGTTACGGTAAAATCCCCCTCGCTTAAAGCAGTTGGAACCTCAATACTCCAAGTACCATCCGCACTTATAGTAGTAACTAACTGTTGCTCAGCCCCTAGACTATCAGTAACAGTTAAAGTCACTTCACTGCCCGATGCTAATCCTTGGGTAGAGCCGGTAAGAGTAGGTGTTGTATCGTTTGTATCAGCAATATTGTTGATAGTGACACTTGGTGCGGTTAAATCGACCGTACCTGTAACAGTTGCCGTACTGCTATTGCCTGCAGTGTCGCTAACACTTGCTGTTACTGTGAAATCACCTTCACTGAGATCTGCAATAATATCCGCTGTATATGTACCATCTGTATTTGTAGTTGTTGTAAGTGTTTGTTCATTACCTTCACTGTCAGTTATTACTAATGTAACTTCGGTCCCTGCAGGTACATCAATTACATTACCGCTTACAGATGGGGTTACATCATTCGTATCCTCAATAGGATTAATCGTGATTGCAGGATCTGTTAAATCAATTTCTCCAGTTTCGCTTGCAGAAGCTGTATTACCTGCAGCATCAGTCACTGTTGCAACCACACTAAACTGGCCTTCAACTAATTCATTACTTGCCTCAACTGACCAACTTCCGTCAGCACCTGTAACTACTTCCACGGTTTCTGCTACGCCATCGCTTCCTGTAAATGTAACGGTTACTAACGCACCAGGTTCTACGTCTTGTGTAGAACCGCTAATTGTTGGTGTTGTATCGTTAGTATCAATAATAAAATTAATGCTTACAGTTAAATCAACATTACCTACTGCACTTGCTTGCGCTTCATTACCCGAGTCATCTATAACAGCAGCAACTACGGTAAAGTCGCCCTCAGGTAGAGGGGTTGTTACTTGTGCAGTCCACGAACCATCTGCTTGCGTCACTGCAAGTAATGTAAATGTACTCCCATCGCTTGCCGTAATAGTTAAAGTAATGGTTGTACCTGCAGGCACATTACCGGTGTTACCACTTAAAAATGGAGTGGTATCGTTAGTATTAGCAATTGCATCGATTTGAATTGAAATAGGAGCAAACGTTATTTCGCCGTTTGTTTGCGCAGTAGCCTCATTACCTGCTGGATCGGTTACTGACGCAGTTGCTGTAAACTCACCACCTGGCAAGATTTCATTAGCATCAACACTCCATGTGCCATCTTCATTTAATAAAGTAGTTAAAGTTTGTACGCTACCGTTTATATCGGTTACTAATACTGTAATTACAGAGCCTGCTGGAGCGTCTTCTACCCTACCTACAAATGTTGGTGTAGTATCGTTAGTATCAGCAATTGCAGTAACGGTAATATCTGGATTTGTTAAATCAACAACACCTTGGTTATTTGCTTGGGCTTGATTACCTGCAGCATCGCTTACACTTGCATCAACCTCAAACTGCCCTTCAGCCAATGGCGTAGTTACGTCAATAGACCAATCACCATCAGCGTTAGTTTGGGTTAATAATGTTTGAGTTTGACCATTAAAATCGGTAATAACCACACTAATAATAGAGCCTGCAGGTACATCTTGCGCGTTACCTGTAATAGTTGGCGTGGTGTCTTGAGTGTCGTTAATATTATTAATTTGTACCGTAGGCGCCGTTAAATCAACTACTCCTGAATCACTTGCTAATGCTAAGTTTCCTACACTGTCGCTTACTTGTGCATCAACAGTAAAATCACCTTCAGGTAAAGGAGTCCCAACTTCTACACTCCAGCTTCCATCGGCTTGAGTAACCGCTGTTAATGTTTGTATTTGTCCTGCACTATCTGTAACAGTAATTGTTACTTGCGTGCCTTCAGGAACCCCATTTGTTGTTCCAACAAGTGGTGGTGTTGCGTTATTTGTTTCATCAGTTACATTTACTGTGATTACCGGAGCAGTTAAATCTACATTCGCTAAAGCTTGATCTACAGCTTGATTTCCAGCTGCATCAATCGCCACTGCGCTTACGTTAAACTCTCCTTCAGATAAAGGTGAGGTAGTAGTAACAACCCAATTTCCTAGCGCATCAACCTGAGTAACAATTGTTTGTACCGTACCTGCACTATCCGTTAACGTGACCGACACATTATCCCCAGTGTTCAACCCAGATACAGTCCCTGTTACTGTCACTGTTTGCGAAGCAGAATCGGCAACAGGATCAATAGCAATAAGCGGAGGTGTTGTATCAATTTCTATAGAAATAGTGTCGTTTATAGGGTTGCCAACAGGATCTGTTGCTTCAACAACAACGGTCACAGGGCCATCCGCAACTGGAGTTGGTAGGGTTATTTCAAAGGTACCATCAGGGCCAATCACAACACTAACTACTTGAGAATTTCCATCAACATCAGTTACCGTTACATTAACCGTTTCGCCAATTAAGTTTTCACTCGTACCGGTAATTGTTGGTTGTGATGAATTAGTAACGCCCAGCTCATTAAGTGAAATAGAAGCCGAAGTTGCGTCAGGCACAATACCATCAGAGGTATCTCTTAAATTAAAAGCTTCAGTAGCGCTTTGATCAAAAGAAGAATCAAAAGTAACACTACTAGGATCAACACTTTCAGAAATTCGGGTTAACTGTACAAACGAACTACCTCCATCTGCACCAGCTGCATTACCGCCACCAGCGGCTGTTGCCTCTAAATTATCTAAAATGTCCCCATCACCCTCTAATGCATCTAAAAAATCTGTTACATCTGAATTAGCCGCCGTTGATGAGTCTTGTTCTGTACCTAAATCTAAGCTTGCGATTGCTTCATCTAAACTTTCATCAAAAACAGTTGTTTCGCTAGAGTCTCTTGCTTCTTTCGCTAATAGGTCTGGTGTTATTTTTACCTTTTGATTTGCGGGTATAGATAAGGTTTCACCTTGCACATCTATTTGTAACGACGACTTAATAGCAGTAACAACTAAATCACCTACGGTAATAATGTCACCCACGTTTAACGCTCTTATTGATCCATCATCCAACACAACACCCGCCGAACCCTGAATATCAATAACTACAAGTTGATTTGCTTCCATTTAGGTACCCTCAAACTTTTTAAAATAACAATCTAATAAATTAAAGGTAGAACAAAAAAAGCACATAGATACTGGACTCAAGTACAGGTTTAGAAGAAAAATTCAAAAATAAAAAATCAACAAAAAAGTGGTAGAAATTTTTTTTCATGCTACCCGAAAAGATTACTTGCAAAATTAGCACTCCTTTACTAAATATTTAAAAGAGTATTTTCGGTCTTAACAGGATCTAAGAGGAAGAAATGATTATAAAAAACACTTTTAAAAAGCATCAAGGGACTATGTTAATCGGATTAGCGATTACAGCCGTAACTTTATCAAACTACGTGCATGCAAACGAACAATCAGCAATGCCACTTACATACGTCTCAAGTAAAGCGATTGAAAACAATCCTGAAGTACAAGAAGCATGGCATGCTTTTAAATCTTCTATTTATGGAGTGGATGCTGCCCGTTCAGGTTATTTACCAAGTGTTGATGTATCAGCAAGTGCAGGATATGAAAGAAGAAATTACGGTATTGAAGAAGAATATAACCGTAATACAGCCGAATTAAGCGTTACTCAAATGCTTTATGACGGTTTTAGAACATCTAATACAGTTGACCGTTTTAAACGTATTCAACTTATTAGGTACTTTGAGCTTATTTCTCAAACAGAACAAACAGCACTTGAAGCCTCGATTGCACTACTTGACGTACAAAAATTCAAAGAGTTAGTACAACTTGCAGAAGCTAATTTACAAGAGCACGAGTCTGTATACCAACAAATAGAGCAAAGCGTAGGCGCCGGTGTAGCGCGCGCAGCAGACCTAGAACAAATTAGTGGCCGTTTATCTCTAGCGCAATCTAATGTATTAACGGAGTACTCAAATTTACATGATGTAAGCGCTCGCTACCTAAGAGTTGTAGGTGAGCTACCTATGAACGATATAAAGCAAGCTGACCTTGATGAAAACAATATACCAATTTCGGTTAACCAAGCGCTAGACGTCGCCTACAAAAACAGCCCTTCATTTTATGCCTCTTTGTATAATATTGAAGCGCAAAAGGCGAACGCCAAAGCACAAAAAGCGGCCTTTCATCCTAACGTAGATTTATCTGCCCGCTACGGTAGCCAAGATAGAGATGAGCTTGGTCAAAATGAAACCAGAACAGAAGCGCGAGTCGGCATAGATATTAGTTATAACTTGTATAACGGTGGTCTTGATAGCGCTAATTTAGAACAAGCTTATCAAGATATAAACATTGCAAAATATCAACGAGATCAAGCCTGTATTGATATTCGTCAAAGTCTGCAAATTGCCTACTACAACGTCACTATACTAGAGCAAAAGTTGCCAGCGCTTAATCAACACCGCGAATCATCAACTAAAGTTAAAATTGCATATAAAGATCAATTTGATATAGGCCAACGAACTCTACTAGACGTACTTGATGCCGAAAACGAATCGTTCCAATCAACACGTTCATACATAGTTGCGCTTTACGACCGCCAATCGGCTATTTTAACTATGCTAAAAGAAATGGGGAAATTATTGCCAGCACTTGACGTAATGTCAGGTAAATACCCTACATTAAAAGAGCTAACTGACGATCCTATTGTGCATAACGCACAAAATATTTGTCCGAGTTACGATGTAGCAACCACCTTTAGCCGCAAGGCATTTCTACAAAAAAAAGCGAAGCAAGATAATGCCTACATGAGTGTAACCGCTATGCCAAGGTACTTAGATATACCGTTGGAAACCGACACTACACAAAGTAGCTTTTTAGATGATGATGGTGACGGCGTACCAAACGAGCAAGACACTTGTTCGAGTACACCACTGTCAACTAATGTTGATTTATCTGGCTGTACAATTTATAGCGCATCAACCTCGAATATAGAGATTGGTATCCCTTTTTCTGCTGACTCAAGCGATGTAAGGTCTCAATATATTCAAGAAATTAGTCGGCTTGCAGATTTTTTAAAAGAAAACCCAAATAAGCAGGTTGAAATACAAGGTCATGCTTCTCTAGATGGAGATCGAACATATAACCGCAAACTATCTGAAAAACGTGCGTTTGCTGTTGCTGAAATTCTAATTAAACAATTCGATATAAAACCAAAACGTGTTAAATCGTTCGGGTACGGTATTGATCAACCTCGAGTAAACGAAATATCAGTAAGAGCAAATGCTGCGAATCGACGTATCGAAGCTGTAATTACTGATAGCTAAGTCAATTAACGTTATGTAAATAGCCTAAACTCGGCTTGAAATATTTAAGCTAAATTTATTTCTCGAGTTTAGGTTTAGTAGTAACAACCGCATGCAGTTCTACATAACATTGGATGGTTTATGGAATTAAACGATGTACTTGATCATGGTGGCATACTCGTTGACTGCCTAGCAGTTTTATGTCGCCATCATGATAAAGAGTTTTCAAGAGAAGCACTATTAAATGGACTTCCTCTAACTGATGGAAATCTTACTCCATCAGGTTTTTCGCGCGCAGCTAAGCGCATTGGCTTTAAATCGAAAGTAGTTAATAAGCCACTACAAAAAATTAATACAGCACTACTGCCTGCCATCTTAATTTTAAAAGACAATCAAGCCTGTGTTATTAATTCTATTGATTACGATAAGCAGGTGGTGAGTGTAATTTACCCAGAGCTTACCGAATCAGTTATCGAACAAAGCATTGATGAATTAGCAGGCAACAGTGTTGGTTTAATTATTTATGCACAACCAGAATTTGCATTTGATGAGCGAACACCTGTACTTGAAAAACTATCAAAAGACGGATGGTTTTGGGGAGTAATTAAAGAATGCCGCTCACTTTATAAAGACGTAATCATTTCAGCTATTGCGTTGGGCTTTTTGTCGGTTGCTATGCCTTTATTTGTAATGAATGTATATGACCGCGTAGTGCCCAACCATGCAACCGAAACCCTTTGGGTACTTGCCATTGGTATTTTAATAGCACTCACTGCTGACTTTGTTTTACGCTTAGTAAGAGGCTATTTTGTAGAGCTTGCTGCAAGCAGAATAGATGTAAAAGTATCGGCTGTAATTATGGAGCGGGTATTAGGTATGAAACTAAAAAACCGTCCATCATCAGCTGGCTCCTTTGCAAGCAATATTCAATCATTTGAAGCTGTACGTAACTTTTTTAGTTCCATAACGCTTGTCGCATTAGTCGACTTACCATTCGTAGTTTTATATTTAATTGTTATCGCCATTATTGGCGTACCTCTAAGTTTACCCATTATAGCGGGCGCACTTATATTATTAGCTTACGCTATAGCCGCACACCGCAAACTTGAAGCCCTTTCAGAGCAAACAATGAAAGCAAGCTCAATGCGAAATGCAGTATTAGTAGAAAGTTTAACCAATATTGAAGATGTAAAAAGTTTTCACTCAGAGTGTAAAACACAATCTGTATGGGAAAAGTCGACCATTTACATTGCGCAAGTAAACGCACAAAGCCGACTCGTTTCAAGCTCTATATCAAATACAGCATCGTGGATACAACAATGTGTAGGCGTGATAATAATGATAATAGGCGTACACCTCGTTATTGAAGGTGAGCTAACTCAAGGCGGATTAATTGCAGCCTACTTATTATCATCTCGTGCTATGGGCCCTATTGGGCAGTCAGCCGCTGTTTTAGCGCAATATCATCATGCCGCAATAGCAATGCAGTCACTAAATGAGATTATGGAAAAAGAGGTCGAGCGCCCACCTGGTAAGCATTGGTTAAGCCACCCTATTTTAAAGGGCGATATAGAATTTAAAGATGTATGTTTTAAATACTCTGACGAATCTCATAATGCACTCAACGGCGTTAGCTTTAAAATTAAAGCTGGTGAAAAAGTTGCAATTTTAGGACGTAATGGCTCAGGTAAAAGTACATTAGAAAAGCTTATCTTAGGGCTATATGAACCCTGTTCAGGAGCAATTTTGATGGACAATAACGATATACATCAAATTGACCCTGCAGAGCTTCGCCATAATATTGGTTATGTACCGCAAACCGTTGCCCTGTTTTATGGGACCTTAAAAGACAACCTTACGATAAGCGCTTGGCATGCCAAAGACGAGCAAATTATTGAAGCCTGTGAGCGAAGCCAATTATTTGATTTAATTAATTCGCACCCAGACGGATTTGATCTACAAGTAGGCGAGCAAGGCCGCCAATTATCAGGAGGGCAACGCCAAGCAGTAGGTATGGCAAGAGCTATAATTAACGACCCACCAATACTATTACTAGATGAGCCAACCTCATCGCTAGATCACAATAGTGAAAGTAAAATTATTAACAATTTAAAAAATTATACTAAAAATAAAACCCTAATTGTAGTGACTCACCGCTCATCATTACTCGAGCTTGTTGACCGTATTATAGTTTTAGATAACGGAAAAGTAGTTGCTGATGGACCAAAACAAAAAGTAATTGCGGCGTTAAATAATAAAACCGTGGAGCAAGCCTCATGAGTGATAACAAAAAACCACTTGAACAACGCTCTTTTGAATCTGTTAGCAAAGCAATAGAAGCAAGAAAACAAGGTAAGCCATCCGTATTTAATAAACTATTTAAAGGATGGATTTCACCGCCAAATACTCAAGACTGGGTAGTAGATGCACAGTGGGAAAAAATGCAGCAGGAACCAGCAAGCGCTAGGTTACTACTTTATTTAATTTGCTTAACGTTTATATGCCTTATTGTGTGGTCTGGCTTTGCTAATTTGGATGAAGTTGCTCGTGGCGAGGGTCGTGTTATTCCCTCTAATAAATTACAGCTTATTCAATCTTATGACGGCGGTATGGTCGAAAAAATAAATGTCCGAGAAGGCCAAATAGTAAACGAGGGGGATGTACTCATTAAAATAGACCCTACCCGCTTTATTTCTAGCTTTAGAGAAAATCAATCCAAGGTTGAATCGTTAAGTGCAAAAGTTGCGAGGCTCAGAGCGCTCACTCAAAAAAAGGAGCTCATATTTAACGAAGATGTTATAAAAAATGCACCTCAGGTGGTTCAACACGAACGCTCTCTTTATTTGAGTAACAGCCAAGAGTTGGAGCAACAGGTAAGTATACACAAACGCCAACTAGAGCAGCGACACCAAGATTATATTGAAGCAAAAGCGGCACTTCAGCAGCATACAAGTGCGCTGCGCTTAACAAACAGGGAGCTTAAAGTGACCCGCCCACTGTTACGCACCGGTGCTATTTCGGATATAGATATTATTCGTTTAGAGCGTCAAATAGTTGATTTAAACGGCGAGATAAACAGAACCAAAGCAGTTATAAATAGGAGTCTTTCGGCCATTAACGAAGCTAAAAATAAGGTAACCGAAGTTGAGCTCGTTATGATTAACCGCTGGAACAATGAACTCTCCGAAGCGCTACTGCGACTAGATTCAATTAAAGAAACTGAATCTGGCTTAGCCGATAAAGTAACTCAAACTGAAATACGCTCTCCTGTTAAAGGCACTGTACAACGATTATTAGTTAATACTGTTGGCGGTATTTTACAGCCAGGTAGTGATGTTATGGAAATTGTCCCGCTTGACGATCAACTTGTAGTAGAGGCAAAAATCCCGCCTAAAGACATTGCATTTTTACGCCCTGGGCAATCTGCAATGATAAAATTTAGTGCCTACGACTTTGCCGTATATGGTGGCCTTGAAGCCGAAGTATTACATATAAGTGCCGATACAATTACAGATGACCGCGAGAATACCTTTTATTTGGTGCAGCTAAAAACCACCAAAAATAATTTTTCAAAAGAGCTGACTATTATTCCAGGAATGACCACTCAAGTGGATATTATTACCGGTAAAAAAACCGTACTTGAGTATATTTTAAAACCGGTTCTTAGAGCTACATCGCAAGCAATGACAGAGCGTTAAAACATTTTATAAATGGAGAAGTAATGCGCCAAAGTATTTTTATTACACAGCCTGAATTTGAATCGAAACACTGGCATACAGCGTTTCCTGGTTGTTTGATATTCACAAAAGAACCACACAGAGTCACGGCATCAAGTATTATTTGGGTTTTGGCCGGCACACCTAATTGGCTTGAGCTTGTTAAAAAGTATTCTCAGCAACGTTTACTGGTTATAGTTATGACCAACGAACTAGAAATAAATCAACTAAGAAGTGCGCTTGAAGCAGGAGCTAGGGGGTACGTAGAAGCACTCGCTACTAAAGTAATTATTGAACAAGTACTTGAGACAATTTGTACCGGCGGAATATGGTTACCAGGGCAATTACTATCTAACTTAGTAGGAGCTTTATCAAATACACCGTTTAAATATGCGAGCACATGCGAGCTTGATGTACTCACAAAGCGAGAACGTCAAGTAGTTGATATTGTTGTAACAGGTGCAACTAATAAGCAAGCTGCAGAATCTTTAAATATTACAGAACGCACAATTAAAGAGCATATGAGCTCTATATTTAATAAGCTAAAAGTTCGCGACCGAATTCAATTAATGTTAGTTGTAAAAGGGCATTAACCGCACAGTTAATGCCTATTACTTACTCTTTAATAACCCCATCAAAACCTAAGTTAATAAGCGTATCTATATCATCTTGGCTTGTTACACCTTGAGCCACCACTTTAATGCCAATAGAATGCGCTAACGTACATACTCCTCGCAGGAATGTTTGGTTATCTTGGCTGTAACTAATATTGTGTCCGTAAACGCTATCAACCTTAATCATTTCAAGACCAAATTCCTGAATTTTATTAATTTTAGTAAATTCAGGGCCCACACGTTTTAATGCTACCTTAGCGCCCATACATCGAGCCTGCTCACAAAAATCTTTAAATATCTCAATTTCGCTAACGGCAATACTTTCACGAATATCAAAACAAATTTTAGAGGCTAAATCAGGAAACGCCGAAAGGTACGTAAGAATCGAAGCAAGTACAGCATCATCAAGTAACGTTTGAGCAGATAATTCAACCGAAATCAGTTCACTTGGTGGCTCAATACTATAATGAGCCACCAACGCCTTAATTAAACCCCAATCTAAACGCGCTAATAACTTTAATCGGTTAGCCCACTGGTAGTAGTAACTAGCACGGTATACTTGCCCACCAAGCTTTAGGCTCAACCCTAATTGATTTTGCATTACCTGCCCCGTAAAGCTCGTTACTGGGTAAGTATTTATTTCTAAATTATTATTGTTGAGTGCCTCTTCTATGGCATTTTGCCAACTAGTTGCATTATCAAACAGCTCACTTTCTTGCTTGATTTGAGCTACTTTTGCTTGTACATCAGATCGTTTACCCGATGATTTTAAAAGTTCATCCGCACGCTTTAATACATCAAATCGCGTATCGTCTTTTTGAATATAAGTACAGCTGTGAGGTATCGCTAGCTTAACGTTTTTATACTCTTCAACAAACGATTGATGCATCAATAAAATACGTTCACTGATTGCTTGAATATCATCAATATCACTAAATAAAACTGTAAAATCGCTGTGAGAAATACGTGCAATGTAATTTTCAGAAAAGTGTTCTTGGTTGCTTTCTAAGAAGCTAACCAACATCTGTGAAAATCGACGTAGAAAGTTAACCATTTCTACTCGTCCCACTTCCTCACTTACGCGATCGAGGTTAACAACCCTAAATAAAAACAAGGCACCATGGGCATGATCTTTTGATTTTTGTAAGTGAGCCTCAAGCGTTGCACCAAAGTATTCTCTATTTGCTAAACCAGTTAGCTCATCGTGTTGCGATTTAAATCTAAGCTCTTCTAAACGTTTATTATCTTCTTTAATAATACGGCTAAAACGGGTAGATAACTGGTTCATTGATTGCACTAAACGTGCAAACTCAAATGTACGAGGGACGGTGGATTTAATAAAACGTTTTTCACCAAATGCATTAGCCTGATACACAACATCATCTAGTGGTTTTAATATCCTACTTAAAAAGTAAGCACTAACTATACAAGCAAAAAAAGCGACAATTAAAAAACTAAAAAATAGTTTAAGCGCACTTTCCCATAAGGCTTGCTCAGCATATTGACTGTGGCTTTCTATAAACAAAGTACCAAACTGCTGCCAACCATCATTTACTTGCCCAACCCCTGGCTGTACATTTAATCCATACATTGCTCTAAACCACTGCGGAGCCGTCGCTTCGAGTTCATCGGTAAACGTGCGTTTAACAATCACCTCACCATTAGGGTTTTGTAGTTCTATTCGCTTATAGTGACCGGTATCAAATGTGGCCGATACTAATAATTCAAGCTCAACGGGGTCTTTATCTAATTGGCTGATCATTAACGCGAGTGAACTGGCGTTATCTACATTTTTTAAATACAGCTGGGTCGAAAAATAACTTTCAGCCGAATTAGTGCTAATTAAAACACTACTTATAAAGCCTACAAAAATAACAATTAATAATGCAATCCACAGCTCTTGCCTGAGTGTTATTTTTCGTTTTTTAAGATACTTAGATAAGGAAAATGATGCCATTACCACATAACTCCTTCTTTGGTTGTCTGCTCCAAAATTTTACGCCAGCGTGAAAGTCTTGCTGTTGGGCTGGCTACACTTTTGGTTGAATTATTAGCCCATAAACCTTGGCTGTTAAAGCTAAAAACAGGGCTTAAATCTACACGTTTTGCAGCAGGTAAAACCTTTGTTATTAAACTGTCTAAAATAAGTGGCTGAGCGTTTGGTGTAGCAAAATAACCTAACACCATATGTGCTTGCGTTTTGTTAGTGCCCGCAATTTTTGCTTTTACATAAATAAGACGTAACTTGTCGTCGCTCACCCCTAGGGCTCTCAAGCTTATATACTTTGCTATTGCGTAATCTTCACAATCACCTAAGCCTTTGCCTAACGTTTCTAAAGGGGTTGCCCAATAATCGTTTTGTTTCCATAGCAAAATATCAGTTTGATAGCGTAAATTACGCGCAAAAAAATCATTAACAATAAGAATTTGTTGTTGCTCTGGTTTGTTTTGAGTTTGTACCAACATACTTTGCCAGTTACGTGCAACAGCCGCTCGCGCAGGTCCATATTTTTGACCCATCAGCTCAATAAAGGTATTAAATTGAATAGTTAGTCGGCTTGCAAGCACACCACTAGAGAGTACAAAAAACAGTAATAGGTAGCGCAAATTGCCTTTGCACCATATAAATAATTTAGGATTTAAATGAGTTGGCTTAAACGCCATTTACAGAGCCACTGTTAATATAAGTGGCAATAAAATACATCTGTTGAGCACTACGCAATCTGCTTAAAAATTAATCCTAACAACAGCATAGCACTCAATATAAGAGGATGAGATATTTTGAATAACTTTTTTAATCAACTGGGTTATTTAGTAATAAGTTACTTTTTTAACTTCGCGTGGTTTTACTTCACCTATGTATAAATCGTGCACACGCTTCATATTAAGCTCAAGCTCGGTCACGTAAGTATCATCTACTGCGTAAGTTTTAATTATTTGTGCACCTTTAATAAGCCCCTGCACTTTACTTTCTAGGTAATCGTCTTGAGCAATTGAACCTTCCACCGTTGTTCCTGCGGTAATTTTTTGCCCATATACTTGTTCAGTAAGCTCGCGGTAAGCCTCAAGCTTAGAAGCTTTAATGGCCATAAGTTGTTTTTGCGACGCGTTAGCACCTTTTTGCAAGCTAATAGGTGCATACCCTATCGCTTTTAAAACGGGGTAATTATTTGGCTCTACATATTTATATTCAACATGCTTATCAAAAACGCTGCTACAACCACCTAAGGTTAAACACCCAAGTGTAATAAGTAATGAAATTGCTCGCATAGCATCTAGCCCTTGTATAGTAATTAGCAGTACATATGCACGTTTAATGCCATTTATAGCATTACTAATAATTACCAAATAACATTGGTACAGTCCTTGCTCTACCTAGTTAATAGCTAACGTTTAATTGGAGTAAAAGTATGAAGTCGTTTTTATCATTGGCATTTGCAGGATTAAGTGTAACGGCATTATTAACCTTCTCCCCTTTTACTAAAGCACAGTGGTATGAATCAACGGGTCACGCGAACGTTCAAAATGGTGATACGAGCGCAGCTAAATCTGCCGCTATAAAAGATGCGATTACACAAGCGTTAGTGTTCTCTGGCGCACGGGTTAGCTCGGTGCAAACCTTGGTAGATGGCGTGTTAATGCAAGATCAGCTAAAAATTAGCAGCCACGGCGAGATTCAAAAAATTGAACTGATCAGCGAAAATAAATACGACAATAAATTTGCCGTTACATTACGACTCGATATTTTTTCTCAAACAGAGCAATGCCCACAAAATAGTTTTAATAAGTTTGTGGCCGTTACACAAAGCCAACTTGTTCATCGTGAACATGCCAAAATGGGTCAAATATTTGACGTAAGCAAAGCGATTAGCAAAAATATTTTTACCTCTCTACAAAAATCAAAAATGAGCGCAGTACCTATTGCTTACTATAATAATGCAATAAGCGTTGATAAATACTTTTCGCAGCAGCACGACTATTCAAACGCTCAATTAGAAGAAATATCTTCGCGCAGTAACGCTCAATATGTTCTGCTTAGCCAAATAACCAGCCTTTCGACTAGCGACAAACTCAATAACGATTATGCATTTTGGCAAGACGAGGCGTATGAGCGCAGTTACAACATTGAGTTTGCACTGTTTGATGGCACTACCTATGAGCAACTTTGGCAAAATAGTTACCATACTCAAGCAATTTGGCCATTTGAAAAAACAACCATAGTTGATGTTAATAGTGATAGGTTTTGGCAATCACCTTATGGGCAAAGCATAACCGATATCAACCAAGCAGTAAGTTATGACATTCAAGCAGCCATGGCGTGTTTACCTACTCAAGGTAAAATAATGCATATGGAAAATAGCAAAATCGTTATTAACTTGGGTAAAGCTCATGGGTTAAAAAAAGGCCAAATGCTAAGCATTGCGCACCATAACTATTTAACCGACGCGGCAGGTAATGTTATGCCGCACACCATCACCACGCTTAATAAAATTCGCGTAGAGCAGCTTTATCAGCAAACCGCAGTAGCAGTCAGTATTGATGACAAACCGCTACCTGGCGTGCAAATTAACGATGTAGTAGAAATAATCAGCCAAGATCTTTAGAGTTTTTTACTCAATTTAGCTTTTAAATTAGGGTGAGCCGATAACCACTCGCCCAATTGTTCTACACCAGATAAATGCGGATAATGCTTTCTGCATGCAAACACCACATTACGCTGCTGATTAGGGAATATAGGCAAGTAATCAATCCCTACACGGTCGGTACATGCCAACTTTGGTACAAATGTAATACCGTCATCCATAGCCACTAACGCTAATAATGTTTCTAAACTATTACCTTTATACTGGTTAGATACATCGACTCCTGCAGAAAAACAAAACTTTTGGGCTTGATCTTTAAAGCAATGGCCATCACTTAACATTAATAGGCTGCATCCCTGAAGATCGCTCAGCGCTACTTTTTTATGCTTAGACAGCGCGTTATCGTGTGATACCGCCACTAAAAAATCTTCTTTGTATAAAGCAACCGTATGGTAATTAATAAGCTCTGGCACATCGGCTAAAATAGCAAAGTCGAGTTCACCCTTGTTTAAAGCTTCTAAAATTGTTGCTGTTTGCATCTCAATAAACGAAAACTGGCTATCAATAAATGCCGCTTTCATCGATGTTAGTAACGCAGGCAACAAGTAAGGGGCAATGGTAGGAATAATACCAATAGTTAATTTACCTTGTAGAGGCTCGTTAGAAGTAGCAGCAAGTTCTTTGAGTATTTGCGTTTGCTCTAAAATAATCTCTATTTGCGTCAACAAACGTTCACCTTTTGCTGTTAAGGTAACTTGCTTGGTTGAGCGATCAAACAAAGTAACGCCAAGCTCATTTTCGAGTTTTTTTACTTGACCACTTAATGTAGGCTGGCTTACAAAACATGCATCGGCAGCTTTGCGAAAATGTTTATATTGCGCTATTGCTTTTACATATTCAAAATCTTTTAAGTTCATATTCAGCTCTACGTGATAGTTTATAACTATCAGTTTAATACAAACAAACGATTGGAACTATATTTAATTATTCACCATAATGGCTATCAACAAATCAAGAGGAACAAAAATTATGTTAAACAATATCGAAGGTCAAACAATCCCAAGTGTTACATTTGCAACTCGTCAAAATAACGATTGGAAATCAGTAACAACAGATGACATTTTTAAAGGTAAAACTGTTGTAGTGTTTTCACTACCAGGTGCATTCACACCAACATGTTCATCAACTCACTTACCACGTTACAACGAATTAGCAGGCGTACTTAAGCAAAACGGCGTTGACGAAATTGTATGTTTATCAGTAAACGATACCTTTGTAATGAACGCATGGGCTGAGCATCAAGAAGCGCAAAACATTACTTTATTACCAGACGGCAACGGCGAATTTACTGACGGCATGGGCATGTTAGTAGACAAGAACGACCTAGGCTTTGGTAAGCGCAGCTGGAGATACTCTATGCTTGTTAAAGATGGCGTGATTGACAAAATGTTCATCGAACCAGATTTACCAGGTGACCCGTTTGAAGTATCAGACGCAGACACAATGCTTGATTACATCAACCCTAAGCAAGCTAAACCAGAACCAGTAAGCATCTTTACTAAACCTGGCTGTCCTTTCTGTAAAAAAGCAAAAGAGCTTCTTGCAGAAAAAGGCTTCGCATATGAAGAGATTGTTATGGGTGCAGGCGCATCACTAACAAGCCTAAAAGCTGTATCTGGTCGTGACACTGTTCCACAAATATTCATTGGTGGTAAACACATCGGTGGTTCAGACGACTTAGAAAAATACTTTGCTTAATTAATAAGTAAATTAAATACCTAACGTTAGTAGGTAAAAAATAGGGGCTTTTATGCCCCTATTTATTAGAGGAAAAAATACTATGAAAGAATTGCAAACCGATGTTGTTGTTATAGGCGCAGGCACTGCTGGTTTAAGTGCTTACCGTAATGCTAAACAGTTCACACAAAATGTATTAATGATCGAATCAGGCCCATACGGCACCACATGTGCACGTGTTGGTTGTATGCCAAGTAAGTTATTGATTGCAGCCGCTGAAGCTGCACACGCAATTGAAATGGCACCTGCATTTGGTGTTCATAGCTCAAAGCCTATCATTGATGGCAAAGCAGTTATGGCACGCGTTAAAAGTGAACGAGATCGTTTTGCAGGATTCGTAGTAGAAGCCGTAGATGAATTACCAGATGGTGATAAAATTCGTGGTTACGCTAAATTTTTAGGCACAAACCGCATACAAATAGACGACCACACAATTATTACAGCAAAACGCTTTGTAATTGCCACCGGTTCACGCCCTTCGTACCCTGGCGTATTTAATAACTTTGGCGACAAACTTATTATAAACGACGACGTATTTGATTGGGATGACCTACCAGAATCAGTCGCTGTATTTGGCCCTGGTGTAATAGGTCTTGAAATTGGCCAAGCACTTAGCCGACTAGGCGTAAATGTAAAACTATTTGGTGTAGGCGGCGCAATTGGCCCACTTACAGACCCAGTAGTAAAAGACTATGCAAATACTGTTTTTGCTGAAGAATTTTTTGTAGATACCGACTCAAACGTATCTGACATGATGCAAGTTGGTGACAAAGCACAGCTAACTTACACCGACAAACAAGGTGAAAAACACACCGAACAGTTTGACTACGTACTTGCAGCCACAGGCCGAGTACCTAACGTAGATAAACTAGGCCTTGAAAACACCGGCATTGAACTTGATGAACGCGGCGTACCGCACGCAGACACACATACAATGCAGTGTGGTGAATCGAACATATTTATAGCAGGCGATGCGAGTAACATGCTCCCATTGTTACACGAAGCATCAGACCAAGGTGCTATTGCAGGTCAAAATGCCGGGCGCTTCCCAGATGTGCGTATAGGTCTGCGCAGAGCTAAAATTGCAGCTGTATTTAGCGACCCACAAATAGCAATGGTAGGCGAAAGCTACAAGCAAATTACCGACCGTTTAGGCCCATGCGGTTGTTTTGAAGTAGGCGAAGTCAGCTTTGAAAACCAAGGCCGTAGCCGAGTAATGCTTAAAAACAAAGGTCATATGCGTGTATATGCGGAGCAAGGCACAGGCTTATTTTTAGGTGCTGAGTTTATTGGCCCACAAGCCGAACACATCGCTCACTTACTAGCATGGGCTGTACAAAACAAAATGACCGTACCAGAAATGCTTGATATGCCATTTTACCACCCAGTAATTGAAGAAGGGTTACGTACCGCCCTTCGCGACTTAAATGCCAAACTTAAATTTGGCCCAGACATTGTAAATTCATGTATGGAATGTGGTCCAGGCGCATAACCTATTTACTACACATACAAACTTGCTAAGTAAAAGCCAAAACTAACGTTTTGGCTTTTTTTTATAATTTTTTTAAGCTGACCTCTCAAAAAAAAATTTAGCTGTTACACTTAATTGATAATTCAATTAAAAAGATGGAATAGCTATGCCCAATAATAAATTTAGACTAGTCACTCGCAGCGATTTTGATGGCTTAGTTTGTGCCGTATTGCTTAAAGACTTAGACCTAATTGACGATATTTTGTTTGTTCATCCAAAAGACATGCAAGATGGCAAAATAGACATTACCGAAAACGACATTACCACCAACCTCCCCTACGTTGCAGGTTGTCACATCGCATTCGATCATCACCTTAGCGAAACCGTTCGTAACTCAAGCGACATAAAAAATCATATTATTGATCCAGAAGCCCCATCAGCAGCTCGCGTAGTTTATGACTATTATGGCGGCGCTGAAAAACTTCCAAATATTTCTGTTGAAATGATGGACGCGGTAGATAAAGGCGATGCTGCTCAGTTTTCAAAAGACGAAATATTAAACCCAACCGATTGGGTCTTAATGAACTTTATTATGGATGCGCGAACTGGCCTTGGTCGTTTTCGCGAGTTTAAAATTTCAAATTACCAATTAATGATGAAACTGATTGATGCGTGTAAAGATCAAAGCATCGAAGAAATCCTACAAATGGAAGACGTAGCCGAGCGTGTTGCTTTATATAACGAGCATAACGAAAAAGCTAAAGAGCAAATTTCTCAATGCGCTACCGTTCATAAAAACTTAGTGGTTCTTGATTTAACCCAAGAAGAAACAATTTACGCCACAAACCGATTTGTTATTTATGCAATGTACCCCGACTGCAATATCTCGATTCATAAAATGTGGGGCCTTAAAAAACAAAACGTAGTGTATGCCGTTGGCAAATCAATCACTAACCGCAGCTCAAACACGAATGTTGGCGAACTGTGCCTTAAATACGGCGGTGGTGGTCATTTAAATGCAGGTACTTGCCAAGTAGAAACAAGTAAAGCTGAAGCCGTGCTTAGTGAGTTAATCGATACGATTACAAGTGATGGCTAATACTAACTTACAATAACCAGAGTCATATAATAGCTCTGGTTATTTTATTTTAGTAGAATGAGTTTTAATCGCTCTCTTTTTCATATAAATTTCTGTAATAATAAAAGAAATAATGACCTCATGTTAGATACTAAAAACTTCGAAAAAATACTTTATCAAGATACCAAAAAAGCGTTTAAAAACATTATACAAAAATACGGTAACGATCTTTATGTAATGGGCTTTTACCACACAGGTAGCTACTCACTACTTCCAATATTTAATACCTTATCGGATTTAAAAAAAGTATTTGAAGAAGAGTACGGCAATGATGTAAGTAGTTTCTACATGGCTAAATGGAATCCAGAAGACTACCCCACGCTTGAGGATTATTCCAAATACTTTGATGAAACAACGCTAGAATGCCAAAAACTAGAAGACAGCATTGATTTGTTTCAATCAGATATAGAAGCAATGGATAATTGGCATCAATGGCTTACGACAATGGAAAAAGTGCTCATACAATTAGATGCCGAGGGAATATTTTCAAATGATATCGAACGCGAAAAAATTACTTTAGCAATACTCGCTTATGATGAAGAAGAAAGTATTCAATTTAAAAGAATCAAACGACTTAACCCACCAACTGTTCTAGCACAAATTCAAACTGACTTTGAAGCCATGATTACAGAGCGTGAAAAATGCGAGCAAGAAGCTTTAAACGCCTTTAATTAAAAAGTGCAACACTACTACATATACGCTATACACAAAGTATAAGGAAGAGAAGTTAAAATATAACTCATTGATTTAATTGGTAGCCCCTGCAAGAATCGAACTTGCAACTGCCCCTTAGGAGGGGGCCGTTATATCCATTTAACTAAGAGGCCACAAATAAGCTGTGTGCTTAGAGGTGTGAATTATAACGGCATCTGGTTTTTTATATCAAGCGACAACTGAACTTAATTGCTTGATAAGTATATATCTTCTTTATTTAGTACATAAATTGGGATTAGTTTTCGACTACTTGCGACGATTTTTTTTGTATGCGCGTTAATTACACGTGTATTTACAACAACAGCATCATGGCGATAAATTAATGTACCCGCTAATACATGGCTCGCCATTTGCTCTTCACTAAGCTTTTCAATATCACGTGAAAAAGCAAAATCACCACGGCTATTTACATCTATTGTTTGGGTTGTTTTAAAATCAACCACGCCATAACCAAACTTTTGTAACTGATGAATTAACGTCTCAGATATTTGATTACCCAATTGATTGCTTTTAGTAAGCGATGAATCAAGATCGACCAAGGTAGTAACGGCAATATTAATATTGGTGTCGGTATCACTTTCAAATTCAAGCGTATCAACCAAATCAAGTGCCATTTGCTCTACATAGTTAGCAAGTGTTTTATGGTGCTTAAGTGGTGTGAACTGCTGAGATGGATCGTATTCAACTTGCGATTGTATTGCTTGATTACTATAAGCAATATTAAGCTGATCATTACCACCGTTTACTGTGTAATCTGTTCGTGTTGTGTTTTCGTTATGCTCATTATTATGCGTCATTGAGCAGCCTGTTAACCCAATTAAAGTAGTAAATCCAACGATAGTAATTAGTATATACGACATAGTTAGCCTCACTTGCTTGCTTGCTTAAGCATTATGCCATCAGTGCGGTAGTTACTATTAAGTGCATCAACAACTGACTGCGGAATAAAACCTTGCGCAGTGCCTACTACGGCTTTGCTTTGCAGCCCAATAATACGTGCATTTACAAGGACTCCTCCTTGACTACTCACTAATGTGCCAGCGAGTACGTATTTAAAGTTTTGATCTTGGTTAAGCTCTAAATAATCTCGACTAAATACAAAGTCTCCTTCAGGTGTAACACGCATGTAGTCGGTTGTTTTAAAGTCAATAACGGGTATGCCAAAATTATGTAGCTCGTGCATAAAGCTTTCTGATATTTGATTACCCAGTAAACTACTGTCATTAAAATCATCATCTAAAAATACAAAGCTTGAAACAGCTAATGGTGTTTTTCCATTAACATATTGCAGATTTTCAACCATGTCTTGCATTATCCCGCGTACATAATGGTTTATGTTCTTTCGCATTGGCGGAGTCGGCTTAGTATGACTATTTTTTTGAGCAAAGTCCGATTGAAATAAACGGTCATTGGATACTGGATCTGCAACATCACGCTGATTATTAACGAGTTGCGTTGTTTGGTTATTATTTTGAACCTGGGTCTCATCCGTACCTGTATTCATACCATTTAGTATATGCGAACAGCCAAAGCCCAAAGGTAAACAGAGGGTAATTAATAGATTTCTCATTTTGTGCTCCTGGTTAGTATTCGCTGCGATATAAGTAGCCATCGCGTTGCTGTATTTTTTCATTGCCCCACATTACATTAATTGGGATCTCGGTACTTCCCGCAGAGAGCACCTGTTTATTTTCTATATTCACAAGTCGTGCATTAACTATGTATGCATGCTGCTGGCGAGTCACTGTTCCTGTGATAACTAAGTCAATATTTTGGCGATTACGTAATTTACTTAAATCGCGACTTAAAATACTGTCTGAGTTTTCTGATAAATAGAGGTTATTCCCAAGTCTGTACTCAACCGTGTGATAACCTAGTTGCGTAAATTGTGTAAGCAGACTTTCTTGGATCTGCTGACTTAAGCCTGAGGCCTGCCCTGTCACTAATTTTGTATCTAGTGCATCTGCATAAAAGAAGCTACTAACGCCAACACGTGCATTAGCATTTAACGCTCCATTTAGGTGGTTAAGTTGCGACGTTAAATTCACTACATAATCATTAACCGTAAAAGGAGCCATGGCCGCTTTAGGTGCATTTGTAGGCACACTTGGTTCTGGCGGTGGCACCAAGTTACAAGCAGCTAAATTTAAAAATAATAAAGGCAGTAAAAGGCGCATAATTGCCATCCTCTTCAAAACATACTGAGGATAAAGCAATTTGTATGCCTATATCGTACTTCTGTAAGGTTGTTGAACATAATAGCTAACAAAACATGCTACTTGTTGCTTTATAAGGGCTAAACAATCACTTTTTGCATCCGCTGTATTTCTATAAGCACCTAACTTCAATCGATAAAAAGTTGTGTTATTGACACTTACGGTTTCTACATTTATCTCAGTGGGTGAGATAATATTTTGTGGTATTTTTTCTTGGAATTCGCTGAGCTTCTTTTGCAATGCATTTTTATTTTTAAAAGCGGCAATTTGTAAAGCAAACAATGCCGAGTGGGTTTTTAATATACTTTCGTTATTAACTTCATCATTTACAAGAGTATTTAGAGCATCAGAATCATTTAGTTGTTTTAGATTAGTAGCAAGCTGCGTTAATTTATTTTCTAACTTGAGTAGCTCCTCTACTTTTGGTTGAGAGCTTTCCCATTGTGCCGCAGAGATTTTGAGCTGCTCTAAATCAGACTTTTCAATAAGAATCGGTTGCGGGGTTGCTTGAGCCATTTTAACTTGTTGAGATGAGTTACATGCAGATAAAACAAGTACACCCATTAGCATCATGCATTCTAAGCTCCGTTTTAAAAGCATTTTCCTTCCCTGAAATGACGTTGTTTTATGGGGTCATATACCCCCTAAACGCATTTAATTATGAAGGGTGTATTTTATGGATAAACAGATTTTAAGCAAGTTTCTATTTTAACTACAGCTTTACTGGCTTATCAGTGTAGTTACTTACTATGCAATCGAGTTTATATAACTTGAATACGTCACAGTCTGCTTTTGCATTTTTAAAGTTTTGGTAAGAACCAAGCTTTAGCCTGTAAAACATTTTGTCGTTTATTTGGGCGGTTTCTACGTTAGTCAATATTTTGTCTCTAAACAACGGTGCTGCTTTAGTATTTAGCTCTTGCCATGCTTTAGCCACACCTTGCTCTGAGTCAACCGAAGCTACCTGTAAAGCAAATACATGTTTAGGTTTATTTAATTTTACAGTTTGTTTTTTATTACTGTAATTTTGTTTAACTTGTTGGCGTGACTTAACATTACGTGTGTTTCGAGGTGAGCGTACAGACTTGCTGCTATACCCTTGATTAGACTGCGCAATAGCTTTGCTGTTTATAATATCGATATGATTTACGAGGTAAGTTATTTCTTTTTCTAATCTTAAAATTCGCTCGATGCCTTCACGAGCTTGTTGCCACTGCATTGCGGCATCTTTTAGCTGAGCAAGTTCAAGGGCTGTAATTGATACGTAGTCAGGCGAGTTACTTTGAGGTTGTTCATCAATGGTTTTTATTTCAGGCGAGACGCTGCATGCTGTACCAAATAAAAGCATTAGCAAGCTAAGTAAAAGCCCAATGTTATTTTTTTTATATATAAACATGTATTAGTTGTCCTGAAAGCAGTGTTTTTTCACTACATTTCAGTTAAACATTCTCACAAGAAAGCGTTTAACTTTATTTAAGCTGTGAGCTATAAAACTTAGCTCTTCGCATGCTTGTCAGTATTTCGTAAAACACAACGCTGCATACTCCACCCCTTCCTTGAGAGCATTATTTAATACAAATTCAATGCCAATTAACACAAACTTTACAACATAAATAACAATATGTCTGTAATGACTTAAAAAATTTTATTTTAGAGCTATTCCTTTCCTTACTTCTATCCTGATAAAACTCATAAAAAAAGGCGCCGATATAGGCGCCTTTCATGTTTTACGTTAACTGTTAAATCAGTTTTTTAATAAATGATTTTAATTCATCGGCAAATTCATCGCGACGAAGTGCAAATTCAATCGTTGCTTTTAAGTAACCAATTTTACTTCCACAATCGTGGCTACGGCCTTTTATAGCGTATGCATCTACTTTTTCGTGTTCCATTAACATCGCAATTGCGTCAGTTAATTGAATTTCGTCGCCTGCACCTTGCGGAGTTTTTGCAAGTAACGGCCAGATATTTTCGCTTAATACGTATCGACCCACTACAGCTAAGTTTGATGGAGCTTCATCTACTGGCGGCTTTTCTACCATATTAAGAATTGGTGAGCTTTCACCTTGCTTTAAGTCAACATCACCTAAATCAACCACACCAAACTGGTTAACTTGTGCCATTGGTACTGGTTCTACCATAATTTGGCTGTGCTTGGTTTTCTCAAAATTAGCGATCATTTCTGCTAAGTTATCTTTTTTAAGATCGCTCTCTACATCGTCAATAATTACATCTGGTAAAATAACTACAAACGGTTCGTTACCAATAATAGGCGCTGCACAACTAATAGCATGGCCTAAGCCTTTTGCTTCACCTTGGCGTACGTGAATAATGGTTACGTCTTTAGGGCAGATTGCTTGCACTTCGGCAAGTAGTTGCCGCTTAACACGCTTTTCTAAAGTAGCTTCTAGTTCAAAACTTGTATCGAAGTGATTTTCGATTGAATTTTTACTTGAGTGCGTTACTAACACTATTTCTTTAATTCCTGCAGCAACGGCTTCGTTTACTACATATTGAATTAAAGGACGGTCTACCACTGGCAGCATTTCTTTAGGAATTGCTTTAGTGGCTGGTAACATACGAGTACCAAGGCCCGCTACTGGGATCACTGCTTTCATTTTATGTTTTCCTTAATCTTTTATTATACTGAAAATGGATATTGAATCGCTTCGTGGCATTGATAGCCTATTACTTCAAAGTCGTCTCGTGTTACCCACGTTTCTATGTCTTCTAATGATTTAATTTTTGGATTAATTTTTAACTGAGGTGATTCAAATGGCTCACGCGTTAACTGCACATCTCGCATCAGTTCAAGTTGGTTTTCGTAAATATGTGCATTAGCAATTTTATGATACGCCTTACCCGCTTTGTGACCGGTAATTTGAGCTACTAACGCAAGTAATACAAAGCACTGAATTTGATTAAAATTAAGGCCAAGCGGCACATCACAGCTTCGTTGATACGACGTTAAATACAAGGTATCGCCAAGTAAGGAGAAAGTGTGCGTATGCATACACGGGCGCAAACAACCAAGCTCAAACTCACCTGGATTATAAAACGTGATTATTTCACCACGGTCATCAATGCCATTTTTTAAGTTATTAATAACTTTGGAAAGCTGATCAAGCGTTGAGCCATCTGGACGTTGCCAACCACGACCTTGCACGCCATAAACACGCCCCATGTCATCCTCACCTTTACGGTTAGGGTTATTAAGCCATGCGTTGTTATCGTTCGCGTTGGCATCCCATGTTTTACAGCCAATTTCACGAAACTGCTCAGCGCTGTCGTAACCACGTAAATATCCTAGTAACTCAGCAATCGCTGCTTTGTAGTAACTTTTTCGCGTCGTGATCATTGGAAACTTATTATTAGCCACATCGTATTCTAAATCGGCATTAATAACGGTTAAACAACGCGTACCTGTACGTTTGTTTTCGACCCACTGACCTTCGTCAACAATACGCTGACATAATTTTAAATATTGTTTCATGCTTTTCTTATTATGCCTTAGCTGTTTTAACGTGTTGTGGTTGCTTATATGCCCAAATTAATAAACCTAAACCACCCACTATCATAGGAAGTGACAATATTTGTCCCATTGAAATAAAGTCGGCAAATAAACCGAGTTGTGCATCGGGTTGGCGGAAATATTCAATACAGAATCTAAACACGCCGTAACCTAATAAAAATACACCAGCTACGCTGCCTGCTGGACGTGGTTTTTTAATAAACCATTGCAGGATTAAAAACAGTACTAAGCCTTCAAAAAATGCTTCATATAATTGCGATGGGTGACGCGCAAGCAGACCGCCCGTTGGAAATACCATTGCCCATGGCACGTCAGTAACTCGGCCCCATAACTCACCGTTTATAAAGTTACCAATACGCCCTGCTAAAAGCCCTACAGGAACAAGTGGTGCAACAAAGTCGCCTACTTGAAGCAGTGACTTTTTACGCGTCCACGAAAAAATTGCGACGGCGGTTATAACGCCAAGTGTTCCACCATGGAACGACATACCGCCCTGATCTATCCTAAATAAATACAGTGGGTTTTCTATAAAATAACTAAACTGGTAAAACAATACGTAGCCAATACGCCCACCCAGTATTACCCCTAACATGCCGTAAAACAGTAAATCGCTTACTTGGTCTTTAGTCCAACCCGAATTTGGCTTTGACGCTTGACGATTAGCAAACCACATCGCAAATGCAAAACCTATTAAGTACATTAAGCCATACCAACGTACGCTTAGCGGTCCAACAGAAAAAATAATTGGATCAATTTGAGGAAACTCAAGTGCCATAAAAAATAAACCTTTAGCTAAAAACCATTTTAATTGCGATAACTACAAGCAGCACCGCGAAAACTTTCTTAATTGTATTAACAGGTAAATAGTGAGTTGCTTTGGCGCCAATGGGCGCAACAAACCACGAGGTAATAACAATCCCAAATAATGCAGGTAAATAAACAAACCCGGCAAAACCATTCTCTAAATCGGTAACATGCCAGCCTGCGCTGATGTAACCAATAGAGCCAAATAATGCAATAACAATTCCGCACGCTGCCGCGCAGCCAATTGCTTTTTTTATATCAACCGAAAAATAATTAAGCATCGGTACTATTAAAGCTCCGCCGCCAATCCCTATTAAACCTGATAACCCGCCCATTATTGCAGAAACGCCCCCTAAAATAAGACCTGCCGGCAACGGTTTTTCTGACATCGGTTTATTACGCGCGGAGAGCACCATTCTTGCTGCAATAAATACAACACTTATAGCAAACACTGTACGTAATATTTGTTCAGGGATTAAACTTGCTGCAAAGCCACTAATAAGTGCACCTAAAGCCACACCCGACATAACCCACGGGGCGATTGCCCAAGGCACATTATCATTTTTATGATGAGCCAGCGCTGAAGACGTTGAAGTAAATAAAATAGAAGCGAGTGAGGTTGCAATAGCAATTACTAATACATGATCAGCCGACGTTACATTAAATGAGAGTAGTAGAGTGCTTAGTACTGGAACGATAATTAAACCGCCGCCAATGCCTAGTAACCCAGCTAAAAACCCAACAATACAGCCTAGTAGTGCGCAGCTTGCGACTAACCAACCTAAGTCATACATAGTAATCTCAAATACCTTTTGGAGGGTTTATATATTAAAGGATTATAGAGCTAATAGCATCTGTGTATCAAAACTAATTAAGTATATGATACTTATTTTGGAGTATAAAATAAGTCACCTAATCTATGCTCTAGCATAAAGCTTCGCGTTAAACGTAGTACTTGTTTGGCTGTGGATTGCGCTAAGCATTCACTTAATAGTTGTTCCATGTCACTGACATTTAAACGCCTAAGTACCCATTTAACTTTATTAAGCGATGATAAATTCATACTCAGGCGTCTGTAACCCATGGCAATAAGCAAAATAGCCCCTTCAGGATCGCCGCCTAGTTCACCACACAAACTAAATGGCAGTTCATATTGCTCACATTCGTGCGCCACTTTATTTAGTACTCTTAGTACACCTGGGTGATAAGGGTTAAAAAGTTCGGCTACACGTGCGTTAGCCCTGTCTACTGCTAATAAATACTGTGTTAAATCGTTACTGCCTACTGAGCAAAAATCAACTTTTTTTGACCACTCTGGAAGCATAAATACACTTGAAGGTACTTCCAGCATTATTCCTATGTCGGGTCTTTCTATGGTTTGCTCTGGGTATTTTTCACTTAACTCAAAATAAGCCTGTTCAAATAACGCAAGTGACTCATCAACTTCTTCAGTGCCACTGATCATAGGGAGCATTATTTTTAAATTACCCAAACCAATATTTGCTTTAAGCATCGCTTTTAGTTGATCTAAAAATAACTCTGGATGATCAAGGCTTATACGAATACCACGCCAACCTAAAAATGGGTTTTCTTCGGTAATATTAAAGTAATCAAGTACCTTATCGCCCCCAATATCCAATGTACGCATAACCACAGGATTAGGATGATAGCTAGTTAGTACTTCTCGGTACCAATTTTCTTGCTCTGATTGCGAAGGAAACTGACCCTTTTGCATAAACCACGCTTCGGTTCGATAAAGCCCCACACCGTCACAAATATGAGCGCTACTTTGCTCAGTATTAAGCTCAAGGCCTGCGTTTAATAATAAGCTAACATGTTCACCGTCAAGCGTAATTGATTCTGAGTCTTGCTCAGCTAAAAAGCGGTTATTAAGTAGGTTATCTTGATGCTGTAACTCTGTGTATTCGTCCATCAGCATTTGTGAAGGCGATATATATAAACGCCCAGCAAATGCATCTAAAATCATCGGTTTGCCATTAAACTGCAGTAGAGGTAAATCCTCTATACCCCAAATGGCAGGAATGCCCATCGCACGCGTTAATATAGAAGCATGGCTATTTGCAGAGCCATTTACGCTTACAACGCCTGTTAAGTGACCTTTTGGCACTTCAGCAAGCATGGCGGGTGTTAAGGTATTAGCAATTAAAATAGTGTTGGCCGGATAATTTTTAACAGCGTGCTCGGTATTTACAAGGTGGTGTAATACGCGAAGACCAATGTCTTTAACGTCAACAGCACGCTCTTTTATATAAGGGTCTTGCATGGCATTAAATTGAGATATTAAACGCTCTATTACAATTTTTAGGGCGCTTTTAGCACACCAGCCTTCTTGTAATTGCATTTCAACATTATGCCCTAAACTTTTAGCGTCAAGCAGTTGTTGATACACATCAAATACCGCAAGAGCTTCGTGCGGAATAGAATCGCTTAGCGTCATAGATAGGGTATTAAATTCTTTGCGCGTTGCAGCTACAGCTTGAGTAAATAAACGACGCTGCTCAGTGACGTCACTGTCTTTTAAAAGCTCAATAGATTTAAAATCAAGTTTTGGTAATACAACAAATGCTTGTCCTATACCTATTCCTGGCGCGCTCGATACACCTTTTAAAACAGACGTTTGATGAGATGACTCATCTTGGCGTAGTATTTCTTTAATTTCAGCATGCGCTAACTGTGAAGCAAGTTGAGCAGAAAGCGTTATTAAAAACGACTCTTCGTCTTGGCTAAATACACGTGCCATTTTTTGTTGGACAACAATAACGCCCAGTACTTTTTTTTGATGAACAACGGGTACAGATAAAAAAGCGTTGTAGCCTTCTTCGTTTACTTCGGGGGAGAGCTTAAAACGAGGATGCGATTTAGCAAATGCAATATTAATAGGTTCTTCGCGTTGCGCTACTAGGCCAACCAAACCTTCGGTAAAACCAATTCTAAACTTACCTACCGCATCGGGGTTTAGCCCTTCGGTTGCCATAAGTACAAAGTTGTCTTGGCTGTAATCTGCAAAATAAATGGAGCAGCACTGGGTTTTCATGGCATCTTTAACCATTTGCACAAAGCACACTAATGCGCTGTCTAAATTCGCTTGTCGCGATACAGACTCCGCAATAGATCTCAGTGTAGCCAGCATGTCCTGCTCCTTTATTTTATTCTGAATTAACTACCTTTTACTTCGCCAATGATCTTTATGTTGTTCTCTCTTATTAAAAGGCATGGCGAAAGGAGCAAACTCTTTCATTACACGTCGATAAACATCCCGTTTAAACGATACAACCTGTCTTACAGGATACCAATAACTTACCCAGCGCCAATCATCAAATTCAGGATGATGGGTTTTAAGTAAATTTACATCTTCGTCTTTACAGCGTAATTTTAGTAAAAACCATTTTTGTTTTTGCCCAATACACACCGGACTAGAGTCTCGGCGGATTAATCGTTTGGGTAATTTATAGCGTAACCAATGTTTTGAGCTTGCGACTATTTCTACATCTTCTGGTCGCAACCCTACTTCTTCGTGTAATTCACGGTACATGGTTTGTTCTGCAGTTTCGCCATCATCAACACCACCTTGGGGAAATTGCCAAGAGTGTTGACCATAACGTCTGGCCCAAAAAACCTGTCCCTGATTATTGCAAATCACAATTCCGACATTGGCACGAAAACCTTCGGCATCAATCACCTTAGTGCCTCATTTGTAAGTCGATTTTTAATGATTGTTCCACATTAGCCGCAATACGGCAAATACTATTATACCCAACCCGATTAGTAAGCTAAGTTTGAGCTTTTAGTACATTGATAAATTATGGAGAGTGGGTAAATATTTGGAAAATAACTTAACAAGGCTATTGCGGTTCTTGTTTTCCTCTAGTTACTCACAGTTTGTGCATAACTTTTGTAAAACACGCTCATTTTGCAAACAAATCCACAATATTAGATCTAAAAACTTGGCTTCTCCACAGATTCTGTGGATAAACATGTTCATATAGTTGTATTTATCCTTACAACTTTTAAATTGCTTAATCAAAACTGAATGTACAACATTAAAAAAACCAACTGAGTCAGTAACTTAAAGTAAAGCAGCTTAATTTCAATATGTTCAAAATTAACCCAAACAACAAGCGAGCAAAAAACACACAACTCTAGTGATATCCATGGCTTAGCCTATTTGCTATCATGGCTATGATATTTATACAACCGAAATTAAGAATACTAATTACGTTGCATTGATATTTATAATCGCAATAAAAAGTAGCTCAATAACAAAAAACTATCATATGCAGTTTCTCCGCATAAGTAATTTCAACGTAGTTAGTGAGTTGTTAAACCTCTATAATATTCATATTTTAATAAAATTGGCATGACATGCGACCTACAAAACCACACTCAATAAACGATTTAATGCAACGCGTTAATAATATTGCCGGATTAACTCTAGGGCAGCTTGCTAACAAGTATAATTTTAAAACGCCAGATGATTTACTGCGCGAAAAAGGTTGGACTGGTCAGTTAATTGAATATGTATTAGGTGCTACTGCGGGCTCAAAACCACTTCCGGATTTTGAAGATTTAGGAATTGAGCTAAAAACACTACCTATTTCCTATAAAGGTAGGCCACTTGAAACTACGTTTGTATCGGTTACACCTTTAATGAACGTTACAGGAATGACTTGGCATACCAGCTCTGTACGTAAAAAACTAAATCATGTTTTATGGCTGCCAATTTTAAGCGAACGTGATATTGCCCCGTTTGATAGAACCATCGGCAGCGGCTTTTTGTGGCAACCCACGTTTGAACAAGACGCTTTATTACAACGCGACTGGGAAGAGCAAATGGAGCTAATTGCACTAGGTAGAGTCGACGAAATATCAGGCCATTTAGGCGATGCGATGCAAATACGCCCTAAAGCTGCTCATAGTAAAATAGTGACTGATGCTATTGGTCCAAATGGGCAAATAATTAAAACCCTACCCCGTGGCTTTTACTTAAAAACCAGTTTTACAGGTGATATTTTAAAACAGCAGTTTCAGCTTTAACTGTGTTATAAAATATTAATTGTTGAGCCATTTTTGTGGGTACCCTCTTTTCGCACTGCGTGCGCGCGCCAGCAAGCAAGCTTAACGCTACAACTAATTCTCATCTCTTTGAAAAAGTATCAGGCATAAAAAATCCCCGCTTATGCGAGGATTTTATCATCTAAAATTAAAAATTAGATTCTATATAAAATAGAATTACTGACCTTTAACTTCTTTAAGACCGTTGTACGGTGCTTTATCACCTAATTGCTCTTCAATACGTAGCAATTGGTTGTACTTTGCAACACGGTCAGAACGGCTCAATGAACCTGTTTTAATTTGACCTGCAGCAGTACCAACCGCTAAATCAGCAATTGTTGAATCTTCAGTTTCACCAGAACGGTGAGAAATAACAACAGTAAAACCAGCGTCTTTAGCCATTTTGATTGCAGCTAAAGTTTCAGTTAAAGAACCGATTTGGTTAAACTTAATTAAGATTGAGTTAGCAATACCGTTGTCGATACCACGTTTTAAAATCTTAGTATTTGTTACAAATAAATCATCACCTACTAATTGGATTTTATCACCCATTAGTTTAGTTTGATGTGCAAAGCCATCCCAATCAGACTCATCAAGACCATCTTCAATAGAAACGATTGGGTACTGATTAGTAAGATCTTGTAAGAAGAAGTTAAATTCTTCAGAAGTGAATTTTTTGCCTTCACCCTTAAGATCGTAAATGTTTGCTTCTTTGTCGTAGAACTCAGATGCAGCACAATCCATCGCTAGAGTAATATCTTTACCTAGCTCGTAACCTGCGTTTGCAACAGCTACTTTAATTGCAGCAAGAGCCGCTTCGTTAGATGCAAGGTTAGGTGCAAAACCACCTTCATCGCCAACCGCTGTTGAATGACCATCAGCTTTAAGTACTTTAGCAAGGCTATGGAAGATTTCAGCACCCATACGTAGGCCTTCGCGGAAGTTTTTAGCGCCAACAGGTTGGATCATGAATTCTTGAATATCTACAGAGTTATCTGCATGTTCACCACCATTGATGATGTTCATCATTGGAAGTGGCATAGAGTAAACACCTGGCGTGCCGTTTAAGTCAGCGATATGTTCATAAAGCTCAACTTTTTTAGACTGTGCAGCTGCTTTCGCAGTTGCTAGTGATACAGCTAAGATTGCGTTTGCACCTAATTTTTCTTTATTTTCGGTACCGTCTAAATCTAGCATCACTTTATCTACAGCGCTTTGATCTAATGCACTTTGGCCTTTTAAAGCATCAGCAATTTCGTTATTGATATAACCAACTGCTTTTAATACACCTTTACCTAAGTAACGTGATTTATCACCGTCGCGTAACTCTAATGCTTCACGAGTACCGGTAGATGCGCCTGAAGGTGCTGCTGCACGACCCCAAGAGCCATCTGCTAAATGTACGTCTGCTTCAACAGTTGGGTTACCACGCGAGTCCATAATTTCGCGACCGATTACTTTTACGATTTCTGACATCTTGATTCCTCTATATTCCCAAAATGGTGAGTTCAGCTAACTTTACTACGTTTTATATAGCTTAGTCAGCCCTTAAAACAAAAAAGCCGTGCAATATGCACGGCTTTTAAAATTACGAATTCGCTTTTTGGTGGATATGCGCGGCTGCTACAAACCCTTCAAACAACGGATGACCATCACGTGGAGTTGACGTGAATTCCGGGTGGAACTGCGCGGCAATAAACCATGGGTGATCTTTATTTTCGATAATTTCTACCAGTTTTTTATCTTCTGATAAACCAGTAAAGCTTAAGCCTGCTTTTTCAAGTATTTCTACAAAGTTATTATTTACTTCGTAGCGATGACGATGACGTTCAACAATTTCGTCGCTGCCATATACTTCGCGTACTTTAGAACCTGGTGTTAAATGACATTTTTGTGCGCCTAAACGCATAGTGCCACCTAAATCAGATTTTTCGCTACGTGTTTCAACATTACCTTCAGCATCTAGCCATTCAGTAATTAAGCCAACTACTGGCGCTTCTGAGTTTGCATTAAACTCTGTAGAGTTTGCATCCGTTAAGCCTGCAACATTACGTGCATATTCAATTAATGCTACTTGCATACCTAAACAAATACCTAGGTATGGTACTTTATTTTCACGTGCGTATTTAGCCGCTAAGATTTTACCCTCAACACCACGTCCGCCAAATCCACCAGGTACTAAAATAGCATCTAAGTGTGAAAGTAATTCAACACCTTTGTTTTCTAAATCTTGTGAATCTACGTATTGAATATTAATTGTTAAACGGTTTTTAAGGCCCGCATGCTTTAATGCTTCGTTAACCGATTTGTACGCATCTGGTAATTCAGTGTATTTACCAACCATACCAATTGTCACTTCACCCGTTGGGTTAGACTCTTGATAAAGTACTTGTTCCCACTCAGCTAAATCTGCTTCTGGTGG
Organism: Pseudoalteromonas arctica A 37-1-2; assembly: GCF_000238395.3. Taxonomy (GTDB): domain Bacteria; phylum Pseudomonadota; class Gammaproteobacteria; order Enterobacterales; family Alteromonadaceae; genus Pseudoalteromonas; species Pseudoalteromonas arctica. The sequence continues at coordinate 978,801 of NZ_CP011025.1, read as the reverse complement.
ATCTAAGTGAAAACGACGACATACGAAGTTATCTAATTCTTGCGTTTTTAATAACGCAGGAATTTTATAAATGCTGTCTACGTCAGGTAATGAAATAACCGCTTTTTCTTCTACGTTTGTGAATAATGAGATTTTTGCACGCTCATTATTAGGTAGTTTACGGTCTGAACGACAAATAAGAATATCTGGCTGAATACCTACTGAGCGTAACTCTTTAACAGAGTGCTGAGTTGGTTTTGTTTTAACTTCACCTGCAGGGCCTAAAAATGGCACTAACGTTAAGTGAATAAATAGCGCGCGTTCGCGGCCAATTTCAGTTCCCATCTGACGAATTGCTTCAATAAACGGTTGTGATTCTATATCACCTACAGTGCCGCCAATTTCTACAATAGCAATATCATAACCTTCAGCACCGTCGTATACACGTTGCTTAATATCGTTAGTGATATGTGGAATAACCTGAATAGTAGCGCCTAGGTATTCACCACGGCGCTCACGACGTAATACGTCTTCATATACACGGCCTTGTGTGAAGTTATTACGACTAGTCATTTTGGTACGAATAAAACGCTCGTAGTGACCTAAATCAAGGTCAGTTTCTGCGCCGTCTTCTGTAACGTAAACTTCACCGTGTTGAATTGGGCTCATTGTGCCTGGGTCAACGTTGATGTAAGGATCCAGCTTTAAAATGGTAACATTTAAACCACGGGCTTCTAAAATAGCGGCCAGTGAAGCTGCGGCAATACCTTTACCCAACGAAGAAACAACTCCGCCAGTAACGAAGATAAATTTTGTACTCATGCGAACCCTAGAATATCAGGAATTAAAAGGAATATAACACCCAAAGAAGAGCCTAAGGGTATATCATCAAGACGGGGCGAAATTGTACCAAAACACTGCTTATCAATCCAGCTAAAATTAGCTAATGCGCGCACAAAAAATGTGCACTATTTAACATTAAGCCTATTTTACTTTTTTAATTGCATCCCATGCACTGTCCATTTCTTCAAAGGTGGCTGTATCTAAGCTTTTGCCTTGCGCATACAAATAGGCGTTTACCTTTTCAAAACGCGCTGAAAACTTATCATTAGCGCTACGAAGCAGCTGTTCGGGGTCTCGTTTAACATGGCGTACAACATTAACAGTGGCAAAAAGTAAGTCGCCGAGTTCTTCCGCTGTATGATCAGATAACGGGTCTTGCTCAATCGCTTCTTTTACTTCAAGCACTTCTTCGCTCACTTTATCAAGTGCACCGTGATACGTTGGCCAATCGAAACCAAGTGCGGCAACGCGTTGTTGAATTTTTTTAGCTTTACTTAAGCTTGGCATATTGGCAGGAATATCTTGCCAAAAAGAAGGTGATTCTGTTTGCGCTCTAGCACTGCGTTCTTGTGCTTTGATTGCTTGCCACTGTTGCGATAATTGATCGTCTGTTAGCTCTTTTTTATCGCCAAATACATGCGGGTGACGACGTGTAAGCTTATCGTTTAATTGCTCTACTAGATCATTAAAATCAAATAGATTTTGCTCTTGTGCAAGCTGCGCATAAAAAATAATTTGAAATAACAAATCACCCAATTCACCTTTAAGCTCATCTAAGTTGCCTGACTCAATACAGTCGGCAACTTCGTATGCTTCTTCTAGTGTATGCGGCACAATAGATTTAAAATCTTGTTTAAGATCCCACGGGCAACCGCCCTTGGGATCTCGCAGTGTTTTCATTATGCTAAGAAGTTGTGTAAGCGCTGCATTATCATTCATGATTAATGACCACGCTTGGCATCGTGTACACCTTCAATTTGGTGTAACTTAGAAAGAACACGGTTAGTACCCGATAAGTCATGTACTTCTATTTGCATCGTAAATATAGCTAACTGATTATCTTCAACCGTATTTACGTTCATGTTTAAAACATTTACTTTTTCGTTAGCAAGTACTGAGCTTATATCGCGTATTAACCCTGAACGATCGGTTGCTTCTATTTTAATACTTAGTGCGTACGAGCCGTTGATATCATCAGACCAACTTACCGAAATAACACGCTCTGGATGCTGATTTTTTAAGTTATTAAACGAATCACAGTCTTCCTTATGAACACCTATTCCTCGACCTTGCGTTATATAACCTATTATCTCATCGCCAGGGACAGGACGACAGCATTTTGCTACATGGCTCATTAAGCTACCAACGCCATCAACCACTATGCCGTTTTTATCACCCGTTACTTTGCTAGGCGCTTTAATACGAATAACCGGTTCATCTTCTGTCCGATCACTTACAAAGTTAAGCATTTGATTGAGACGTACATCACCCGCACCAATTGCAACCATTAAGTCATCAAGTTCTTTAAAGTTAAAACGCTTGATGGCAGGCTCTAAATCTTTGTATGTTAAATTAAGCTTTTGTAATTCACTGTCGAGAATTTCTTTCCCCGCACTTAAGTTTTTGTCGCGGTCGAGCTGTTTAAACCAGTGATGAATTTTGGCTCTAGCGCGCGATGACTTAATGTATCCTAATGACGGGTTTAACCAATCACGACTTGGATTTGGTTGTTTTTGGGTCAGTATTTCTACCTGATCCCCAGTTGTAAGTTGATGCGTGAACGGCACTATTTTGCCGAAAATTTTTGCGCCAATACAACGATGCCCTACATTTGAGTGAATGTAGTAAGCAAAATCAAGTGGTGTAGCGCCAAGTGGTAAATCGATAATATCGCCGCTTGGGGTAAATATGTATACGCGGTCTTCTACTACTTGGTTTTTAAGCTCTTCTGCTAAATCACCACCATCAACCACTTCTTCTTGCCATTGGAGTAACTTACGTAGCCAGCTAATTTTTTGCTCATAACCCGAGCCGCGCCCTGGTAATGCACCTTCTTTGTACATCCAGTGTGCAGCCACACCCAACTCAGCATCTTGATGCATATCGCTGGTACGAATTTGTATTTCTACTGTTTTACCTTCAGGCCCAAATACCACGGTATGGATTGACTGATAGCCGTTTTGTTTTGGGGTTGCTACATAGTCGTCGAACTCTTTATTAAGATGACGCCAATTGGTGTGCACAATACCCAGCGCTCCATAACAATCTTGTAGGCGTTCAACAACGATACGCATTGCACGAATATCAAAAAGCTGATCAAACTCGTAGTTTTTTTGCTGCATTTTTTTATAAATGCTGTAAATGTGCTTGGGGCGGCCATAAACTTGGGCCTCTATGCCCGCTTCACTTAAACGGTTTTTTACTTGCTCAACCATATCTTCCATATAGGCTTCGCGCGTAAGACGTTTGTCGTCAAGTTGTTTGGCTATGCTTTTATAGGTGCCTGGGTGCAAATATCTAAACGATAAATCTTCCAGTTCCCACTTTAATTGCCCTATTCCTAATCTGTTTGCCAATGGTGCAAAAATATCAGCCGTTTCTTTAGCGGCAATGACGCGGTCTTCTTCATCCGCATTTTTTACATTACGTAAATGACATACCTGCTCGGCAAGCTTAATGACCACGGCGCGCACATCTTCAACCATGGTTAATAACATTTTTCGAATATTATCAACTTGCATAGTGCCTTTACCTTGATGCGATAAAGTACTAATAGTGGCCATTTGTGCAACCCCAGTTAACAGCATGGCTATATTACTACCAAGCTGCTCTTCTATGGTTTCTAGTGATATTAAATCGTTTAAAAAATACGGGGTTAAATACGCAGTAGCTAACGATTCGGGGTCGAGATTTAGCTCAGCTAAAATTTCAACCATTTCGATTGCAGTAGTTTGCCTGCTTTCATTATCACATTTTACGCAGAGCGCTTGCGCTTTAGTAAGTAGCTCTGTTTTTTCTTCAGACAAGGCAAGAAATGAAAGCCGAGTGCTAAAATCTGTTGTCTCATCTTGTTGATGTGATTGTCGTGTAGCTACCATAATGCGTTCTACCTCCGTTGAAATAACGCCATAGTTTCAATATGCCCTGTATGAGGGAACATATTCATTAGCCCAATTTTATTAAGATCAAAGCCAGCTTGTGAAATAATTGCGCTGTCACGGGCTAAAGTAACAGGGTCACAAGAGACATATAAAATAGTTTTAAACTGCTTTAAAGATAATTGCTCTAATACAGCCATTGCACCAGTCCTAGAAGGATCGAGTACAAGCACATCTAAGTTTTTACTAAACCATGGGGCGCTCTGTATGCTTTGCGTTAAATCAAAGCAATGAAACTGCGCATTGGTAATAGAGTTAGTTTGCGCATTTTGAGCAGCCATTGCAACCGCTGAAGTCACACCTTCTACGCCAATTACAGATTTTGCTTGTTTTGCCAACACTAATGAGAAATTACCAATGCCACAAAATAAATCCAATAAATTTTCATCACCTTTTAAATCAAGCCAATTTGCGGCTTGCTTTAACATAGCTTCGTTAACTTGCGCATTTACCTGAATAAAATTACCTAAACCAAATTCAAATTTTAGATCAAACTCTTTAAGATAATAAAACGGCATGGCTAAGTGTGAATGCTCAATTACATCGCTCTCGCTTTGCCATACAATTTCAAACTGTTGGCTTTTTGTTATGTGCTCAACCAAAGCCTTTGTATCATCGTTAATTGCTTTAGTGTGACGAATAACAACAAAGTTTTCCTCATCACTTTGGCATAACTGTAAATGGCTTATACTGTGCAGCGCTTTGTGTTGATTAATTAAACCATCAAAAAGTGTAAAAACATCTGCAAATACTTCATCAAGTACTGCACATTTATTAATACTGACAATATTTTTTGAACCACTGGCTCTGTAACCCACACGCATTTTTTTTGCTGCTTTATCAAACATAACGGCTATGCGAGCGCTGCGCCTGTAATGCACAGACTTACTTAATAATGGAGCTTGCCAGTTTAAGCTGTTTAATTTAGCAAACTTACTAAATAGCTGAGTAACTGCAGTTTGTTTTTCTACAACTTGTTGGCTTACTTCTAAATGCTGTAATTGGCAGCCACCACACTGATTATAGTGCTCACAAAAAGCGTCTACTCTTGATTCACTCGCTTTAATAACTTTAATTACTTTTGCACTGCTGTATTTAGCTTTATCTTCGACGAGCATTGCTTTAACTGTTTCATTTGGTAATGCACCGCTTACAAAGCATACTTTATTATGATGCTTAGCAATGCCACGCCCTTGATGATCCATTCCCGTTATATTTAATTCTAATGTTTGTTGCTTAAGCGGTTTTTTTTTCGCTTTAAAAATTTGCGCCATTAGGCATTACCTTCAGTTTATTTATGAAGCACCTATATTTAGATGCTTTAGAATGCGTGTTGAACCGTATATACTCAAATCATACTAATAACGATAAAACGCTCCCATTATGACCAAATTAGGCTTACGCGATTCTGTTTTAACACTGACCCTGATCCCAACGGTGATCATAGGATTACTACTTGGTGGCTATTTTACAATAAATCGTTACATTGAGCTTGATGAAATTTTATATCAGCAAGGTACTACTATTTCTGAGCCACTTGCTATTGCGCTTGAGCAACCCATGCTCGAAAAAAACAAACAGCTATTGAATCGCCTTATAAGCTACACACATAACAAGCACTCCCCTACAATTAAGTCGATTGCAATTTTTGATAAAAATAATGCGCTATTAATGACGAGTAATTATCACCGCTCATTTGAAAAGTTAATTAATCAAAAGACGCTCATAAATTTAAAAACGACCCATGTGCAAAAGTCAGATGAGCTTGTTACATTCTTCACGCCCATTATTAACCATACAAGTCACGACTCTAAATGGGATCCATCTGCTTTTCAGTCATCTCTGGGCACCGTTATTATACAGCTAAACAAAGACCAAGCGGTTATAGGGCAGCAACGTGCTTTATTAATTAGCGGTATTGTAATTATTTTATCATTGGTATTTGCAGCAATTTTAGCTTTAAGGTTAAGCCGCATGTTTATGACGCCGCTTAATAAGTTAGTACTTGCAACCGACAAGTTAGTTGAAGGTAAAAGAAGTACTGGCCTTAACGACAACATGATAGGTGAATTTGAGCTATTGCGAGAAGGCTTAAATACCATTGCTCACACTATGGTGATGCAAAAAGATGAAATGCAAAAAAATATTGACCAAGCAACTAGCGACTACCGTGAAACACTAGAGCAATACGAAACTTCAAATATAGAACTTTCGTTTGCAAAAAAAGAAGCTCAAGATGCTAACCGCGTAAAATCAGACTTTTTAGCTAAAATGAGTCACGAACTTCGTACTCCTCTCAACGGTGTTATTGGATTTACACGCCAGCTTTATAAAACACCACTAAACAAGCATCAAAAAGATTATCTCGATACTATTATGCTATCAGCAAATAGTTTAATGACTATTATTAGCGACATTCTAGATTTCTCCAAACTAGAAGCGGGTGCAATGGAACTTGAGTCGATTCAGTTTCAACTTCGTGATGCTGTAAATGAAGTGATGACGCTACTCGCTCCTAGCGCACACGATAAGCAATTAGAGCTATCCATTTACATTAACCAACAAGTACCAGATGACTTAACGGGCGATCCCACTCGCTTTAAACAAGTGCTGATAAACCTATTAAGTAATGCAATTAAATTTACTGAAAAAGGCTCCATTAAGGTCGACATAAGCCATCGGTTACTCGACGACGAACGTACTTCTTTACTTGTATCAGTAACAGATACTGGCGTGGGTATACCTATGGATAAGCAAGACTCTTTATTTACTCCATTTGGGCAAGCAGACTCAAGCATTACACGTAAGTTTGGTGGTACAGGTCTTGGCCTCATTATTACCAAGCATATTGTTGAAGCGATGAATGGCCGCATAACATTAAACTCTGCACCAGGTAACGGTACATGTTTTACATTCAATAGTGTGTTTAGTTTGCCCAATCATGTATTTACTAACGACTTACCGACTAAATCGCTCATTGGTAAACGTATTTTATATTTAGAGCCACACGAGCATACACATCACGCTGTACTTTCGTTATTGACTCAGTGGGAATCAAGCGTGACGGCATGTTTTAACGAAACTAGCTTTTTAGACGCTATAAAAAATACTGAACATAAATATGATGTTTGCTTAATTGGCCATATGGCATCAGTTGATGATATGCAGCAACTAAAAAGCTATGTGAAAGCCGTGCGTGAATCTACTGATTACTTATATTTAATGCTTAATACTGTATCGCACAATATGCGAGAAGCCTTTATAGGCAGCGGTGCTGATGCGTGTTTAAGTAAACCACTTAATCACCGTAAGTTATGTGAAGTACTTGCTGCACCTTACAGGCTTGACCACCCTACTCATAATATTGAACAAAACGATCAAGCTTTGCTGCCGTTAAAAGTATTAGTTGTTGATGATAACGATGCCAACTTAAAACTTCTCCATACTTTATTAAGTGAACAGATTGAAGTAATAGAAACGGCACATAATGGTTCACAAGCATACAGCTTAAGTAAAAGTCATAAATACGACATAATTTTTATGGATATTCAGATGCCAATTATGGACGGTATAACCGCATGCAAGCTTATACAAGAATCATCACTTAATGAAGATACACCCATTATAGCTGTAACGGCACACGCCCTTCAAAGCGAAAAAGAGCAACTACTAAAAGATGGCTTTAAAGGCTATTTAACTAAGCCTATTGATGAAGATATGCTTAAACAAATTATTAGCGACCATAGTCCACAGACCCCAGTTAATCGTGACAAAGCTAAAACAGATACACCACAAAGTCCTGCACCATTTCAAAGTAGTCGAATTGATTGGGCACAAGCCCTGCAGCGTGCTGGCGGAAAGAGCGAGTTAGCGCTAGAGATGCTTAATATGCTACTTCTAAGCGTCCCTGAAACTCTTACATTGCTTGCTAAAGCGATAGAGAGTAATGATTGTCAGCAAGTCTTAAGTATTGTCCACAAGTTTCATGGCGCATGTTGTTACACTGGTGTACCAAAACTTAAATCACTCGCAGAAACAATTGAAACATCACTTAAAAATAAATGCTTGTTAGAGAATATTGAACCTGAATTATTTGAGTTACAGGACGAGCTTGAAAACTTACTTGCTGATGCAAGCGTAACTGAGCTACAAAGATAAGCTTTGAATTTTAGATATAAGAAAACGCGGCATTAACCGCGTTTTTTTAATTAAGCTTTTTAAATACTTATGTAGATTCGTATTACATTCTTGCTTCAATCATTAATCGTTTCATGTCGCGTACGGCTTTATCGAGTCCATCTATCGCTGCACGAGCAATAATAGCGTGGCCAATATTTAACTCATAAATCTCAGGCATTGCGGCAATGGGTTTAACGTTATGGTAATGAAGACCATGGCCAGCGTTAACAATCAAACCTAAGCTTGCTGCGTATTTAACACCTTCACGAATATGCTCTAACTCTTTGTGTAAATCAGTATCATTTGTTGCATCAGCATATGCGCCTGTGTGTATTTCTACATAAGGAGCACCACATTCTTTGGCTGCATCTAACTGTGCTTTATCTGCATCAATAAATAGCGATACTTTAATACCCACGTCGGTAAGCGTTTTTGTTGCGGCTTTAATTTTATCTATATTACCCGCTACATCTAAGCCGCCCTCGGTGGTTAACTCTTCGCGCTTTTCAGGTACTAAACACACGTACTCGGGTTTTACTTCAAGCGCTATCTGTATCATTTCATCGGTAACAGCGGTTTCAAGATTCATGCGAGTTTGGATAGTTTTAGCCATCACATAAACGTCGCGATCTTGAATATGGCGTCTGTCTTCACGTAAGTGAATCGTAATACCGTCTGCGCCTGCATGCTCTGCTACACTGGCTGCATGGGCTGGATCTGGGTAACTTGTTCCACGCGCTTGACGAAGTGTTGCAATATGATCTACGTTTACACCCAAAAGAATATCTTTCATTTTCTTACCTGTAAAATTACGTTTATTGAGAGGCCATAAATAGCTCACGGCTTTTTAATGGTTTACTACCTAATAAGGGTTTTAATAAATAGCGACTTAATTGCTTTGCCATATATAGCACATCACTTTGGCTAAAGTCATGATTTGCTATGGCGTTGAGTTGTTTGCCACTAAATCCAGAACGCGTATCTTCTTGTACTAAAAAACCAAGTTCGGGGAAATAACTATACGTCTGCTTTTCATCTATTGGTTCACCACTGGCATCAAAACTAAAATCCACGCCATAACCGAGTAATTCCAATAATTGAAATTCGTACGAGCGAAGCACTTCTTGTAAATTGGCTCCGCTGTTTAGGTTTCCTAGGTGAGATTTATATAGCTCAAATACTTGTTCAATTGGCTCATTAACAGGAACGATGCGATTAGTTAGCTCATTCAAATAAAAACCACAATAAAGCTCATCACCTTTTAAAAAGTGCGAGTTACCATGCAGTTCAAACTTATTGATATATTTTAAATCGTATTTGCCACTGTAATTAACAAGGAGTGCCTGGAACGGCTGAAGTTGTGCTTTATGTTTAGTGGCCTGGCGACCACTAATTCGGGCCAGCATTCTTAACTGGCCAACGCCTTCTACAAGCATATCTAACATTACTTGGGAGTCACTATAAGGACGCCGATGTAATAAATACGCGGTGTAGAAGTCGCTATCCATTCACTAAGCTACTGCTTGGTTTAGTCTTCACTGTAACCTAAGCTTCTTAGTGCACGTTCATCATCAGCCCAACCTGACTTAACTTTAACCCAAAGCTCTAAAAATACTTTGTTATCAAGCATTTCTTCTATGTCTTTACGGGCTTCACGGCCAATGGTTTTTAGCTTTTCGCCTTTATTACCAATAACCATGCGTTTTTGTGTTTCGCGCTCAACAAGAATTAACCCATTGATGTGCCAAATACCGTTGTCTTGCCACTTAAACTGCTCAATTTCAACAGTCACAGAATACGGTAGTTCTTCACCCATAAAACGCATTAGCTTTTCACGGATAACTTCAGCTGCCATAAAGCGCATCGAACGGTCAGTTACATAATCTTCTGGGAAATAAAATTCGCAAGGAGGTAAGCGTTTAGTTACTTCTGCTTTGATTAAATCAACGTTTTTACCTTGCGTTGCTGATACTGGCATAATTCCAACAAAATCAAACTTGTCACTTAACCACTTCATATGAGGCAATACAAGATCACGGTCTTTAACTTGGTCAATTTTATTAATAACTAATAATACAGGCTTACCACTTTGCGATACTTTATTAAGTACCATATCGTCATCTGCATTCCAATGAGTGCCTTCAACGACAAAAATAATAAGCTCTACATCGCCGATAGAACTAGACGCTGCTCGATTCATTAGACGGTTAATAGCACGCTTTTCTTCAACGTGTAGACCCGGTGTATCTATGTATACCGCTTGGTGTTTATCTACGGTATGAATACCCATAATACGATGACGTGTAGTTTGTGGTTTACGTGAGGTAATACTCACTTTTTGCTCAATGATTTCATTAAGCAAAGTCGATTTACCTACGTTTGGTCGACCGACAATCGCCACCATTCCACAAAATGTATCTACATCACGTTCATGAGGCTGTATTAAGGTATCAAGGTTCATTTTTAAGTATCTTCAATGCTTTTTCAGCAGCTTTTTGTTCGGCCTTACGGCGCGAGCTACCAACAGAAATTATGCTATCCATTCCATCAACAATACATTCAACCGTGAATGTTTGATTGTGTGCTTGGCCTTGTGTATCAACCACTGTGTAGCCCGGTAACGATAATTTACGGGCTTGTAAATACTCTTGCAGCAGGGTTTTAGGATCTTTCTGGTTAAGCCCTGGTGAAATAGCATCCAAACGTGATTGGTACCACGCCAATATAAGATCGCCACAACTGTCGATACCTGAATCTAAAAATGCAGCGCCTATAATAGCTTCTACTGCATCAGCAAGCGTTGACTCGCGACGAAAGCCGCCACTTTTAAGCTCGCCCGGCCCTAAGCGTAAATAATCGCCTAGACCAAATTCAAGACCAAACTCAGCAAGTGTTTGACCACGCACAAGTGTTGAGCGCATGCGGCTTAAATCGCCTTCACGCGCTTTAGGGAATTTGGCATAAAGTGCATTGGCAATCACAAAGCTTAAAATCGAGTCGCCTAAAAATTCTAGTCGCTCATTATGTTGGCCTTTGTGGCTGCGGTGCGTCATTGCTTGTTCAAGTAAACCTTGATCAGCGAATTCATAGCCAATTTTTTTATATAATTCTGTTACATTTTTTTTCATCGTTACTGAATATTACCTAGGCGTTCAAAGCGAACACCAGTTGGAACCCATCCTGGTAAAATATCATCAGGGCCATTCTCAAATTCAAAACTCATCCATATAAAGACAGCTTTACCCACCAAGTTTTCTTTTGGTACAAAGCCCCAAAAGCGACCATCTTGGCTGTTGTCGCGGTTATCACCCATCATAAAATAATGATCAGCAGGAACAGTCCATTCATCAGAAGGCGTGCCCGGTTGCTGATAGTAACGCCCTTTTCTTTCAGGCGCTTGTGGGTTGATTAATATATCATGCGTAACTGTTGTTAAATTTTCATTCACACGAGCTAGAGGCATTGGGCCTTGTTTAAATTCGTTATCATTAATTAGTTTAAAATCAATTTTATTGAATTCATTACATAAAAGCTCACCCTGTTGGGTTTCGCCTTCTTTACAGTTTGGCTGAATATATAAACGTTTATCACGATAAACAATTTTATCGCCAGGTAAACCAATCGTACGTTTAATATAGTCAACACTTTCATCTAAAGGGTATTTAAAAACAACAATATCACCACGTTCAGGCTCACCGATATCAACTAACTGAGTGCGCCAAACTGGGTCTTTTATTCCATATGAATACTTTTGTACTAAAATAAAGTCACCCACTAACAGTGTAGGCATCATTGAACCAGATGGAATTTGAAACGGTTCAAAAATAAATGATCTAAAAATAGTAATTGCTGCAATCATCGGGAAAATCGACTTTGCTGTTTCTGTTAGTACTGGTTCTGGTGCAATTAATGCCGCAGTTTCTTCATCTAACGGAGCTCCAGCAGACGTTTGCGCTATCGCTAAGCGTTCCTGTCTTTTAGGTGCATACATTAAGTGATCTATTAACCATATTAAGCCTGAGCCTAAGGTTAATAGCACCAATAAAACTGAAAAATAACCAGCCATTTATAATCCTTTGTTTTTATTTACCAACTTTTAAAATAGCTAAAAACGCTTCTTGAGGCACTTCAACATTACCTACTTGCTTCATACGTTTTTTACCATCTTTTTGCTTTTTAAGTAGCTTTTTCTTACGACTCACATCGCCACCGTAACACTTAGCAATTACGTTTTTACGTAACTGTTTTACCGTAGTACGTGCAATAACGTGTTGTCCAATAGCTGCTTGAATCGCAATATCAAACATTTGACGAGGAATAAGCTCTTTTAATGCATCAGCTAATTGGCGACCACGAGACTGAGCACCATCACGGTGAACAATAATCGCAAGTGCGTCAACACGCTCACTATTGATTAAAATATCAACACGCACCATATCTGATGTTTGAAAGTGTTTAAAGTTATAATCAAGCGATGCAAAACCACGGCTTGTTGATTTTAATTTATCAAAAAAGTCCATTACCACTTCAGCCATAGGTAGCTCATACGTAACAGCTACTTGCTTTCCGTGATAGGTCATTTTTGTTTGGCTACCGCGTTTTTCAATACACAAAGTAATAACATTACCTAAGTACTCTTGTGGTACCAAAATATTAGCTTCAACAATCGGCTCACGAATTTCTAAAATATCGTTTACTGCAGGTAAATCAGACGGGTTATCAATCTGGAATGTACCTTCTTTAGTAACTATCTCATAGATTACCGTAGGTGCCGTTGTAATTAAATCAATATCGTATTCACGCTCTAAACGCTCTTGAATGATTTCCATGTGTAGCATACCTAAAAAGCCACAGCGGAAACCAAAACCTAATGCAGTTGAATTCTCTGGTTCAAAGAATAACGACGCATCGTTTAAGCTTAATTTATTAAGCGCATCACGGAATGATTCATACTCATCTGATGCAATTGGGAACATACCTGCATAAACCTGAGGCTTAATTTTTTGAAAACCAGGTAAACGAAGTGGAGCCGCATTTTTTTGATGAGTTATAGTATCGCCTACTGGCGCACCATGTATCTCTTTGATGCCAGCAATAACAAACCCTACTTCACCGGTTCTTAAAATACCGGTGTTAGTTTGCTTAGGTGTAAACACACCCACTTGGTCGGCAGTATGTATATGCTCATTCGACATTATTTTTATTTTGTCGCCAGTGCGTAATTCACCGTGCTTAATACGCACTAATGATACAACGCCTTGGTATGGGTCAAACCAAGAATCGATAATAAGTGCTTGTAGAGGTCCATCTGTATCGCCTACTGGCGGCGGAACATCTCTAACAATCATTTCAAGAACTTCGGCAATACCTACACCCGTTTTAGCGCTACATTGCACTGCATCAAGGGCATCAATACCAATAATTTCTTCAATTTCTTCTGCAACGCGCAAAGGATCCGCTTGCGGTAAATCGATTTTGTTAAGTACTGGAATTACTTCTAATTCCATTTCAATAGCGGTGTAACAGTTAGCTAATGTTTGTGCTTCAACGCCTTGGCCTGCATCAACAACGAGTAGTGCACCTTCACATGCAGCTAAAGAACGCGATACTTCATATGTAAAATCAACGTGTCCTGGAGTATCAATGAAATTAAGTTGATAAGTTTCGCCATCGTTCGCTTTGTAATTCAACGTTACACTTTGCGCTTTAATGGTAATACCACGTTCGCGCTCAATATCCATTGAATCCAAAACTTGTTTTTGCATTTCACGGTCGGTTAAACCGCCACAAACTTGGATCAAACGATCTGAAAGGGTCGATTTACCATGGTCAATATGGGCGATGATCGAAAAATTACGGATATGCTTCATAAACTGGATTCTATACTTCTATTTTAATGGACTAAATATGAATACCTAAGTGACTTGAAAATACTTGCTGTAGGATGCCATAAGCTCAGTTTGTAAATTACAAACATCACGAATGCTTTTCAATATTGATTAAAACCATTTTATTTATTGAATAACAATAAGTTAAACTTATTTAACTTACATAATTCAGCTAGATAAAATAATTTAAAAAAACACTATTCCCTGTATTTCCAAGTTACTTTGGTATAAAACGGCAATTTTACATTTAATTGGCGTCAATCACCATCTATTTGAGTTAAAGGGATACTAATTGGGTGAATTTTTATAACTTTTATATCGTGCTTTAGCGATTTCACGCGAGTTTTAGCTATAAAGAAACCAGTAACACCACCTAACGCTGCCGCTAATATTTGCCAACCTTCACTTATTAAAAATAACTCAGATGCAATCATTGCAAACACAAGACTTAAAAATAGAGGTAGCATGTATACCGCAAATGCATGCTTAACGACGTGGCTATCGTCAAGTGACAAAGTTACTTTTTGCCCTATTTCAACAGAGGATTCGAATTTATAAGGGAAGGTTTTTTTTGCAGTGCCAAATAGCTTACCAAACACTTGTGAGCCGCAACGACCATTGCAGCCTTCACAAGCTTGTTTTTGTTGTGCTTCTAAATGAGCAATGTGGCCATCGAGGGCCACAACAGTGAGGGTTTGTTCAATCATAACAATCCTTACGAATCGTTTATAATGCGCGGGTAACTGACTCAGCAATCGCTTTTGCGGTCATACTCGGTACATTACCAACAACCGATACATCAAAATTACCGCCATTATGCACATATACTGTCGTTGCACCAGAGGTTAGTGCACCACTTAAACGCTTACCCGGTAATGGACGCTGAATAAATACCGAAATTTCAACAAAACCATCAGAGAACAAGTAATAGTCTGTTAATTCGTTATTTAAATCGAGCTTATGTCTGTCTGATTTTAGTAATTCAAAGCCATCCGGTAACCAACTAATTTGCCAGTTAGTCGCTGTACTGTCTTCGTTTATAAGTGCATCGTTTGGTAAAGGCGTTGGAAAGTTTCGATTGAGGACTTCAAGTAACATACCTGCTGGCTGCTCTGTCACACTAATGTGAGTAAGCTGTAACTGCTCTAAGGCCTCACCTTCATGGTTAACGTACGCGGCTTTTAGTAACAACGACGACTCCATATCCAGCCAAATCCAATAATTATATTTATACTCGTCTTTAGATTCTATGCGAACTAGTTGTGCAGCACGCCCAGCAATACGACCTTTCCCGCCTAGTACAAAATCATAGTGCGCGCTTAAGCGATCTATATCTTTAAAAAGTACTTCAGGGATTGGACCCGCTATTGAATCTGTTTTTAGGGAGTATGGTTCAGACTGAGGTTCAAAATAAGTAACTTGGTTGTCAATACGGACCATTTCAAGCCCAGCACCGTTAAGTAAACTTAAATGCTCAAGTTCTGTGTCACCTTGTAAAGCATGCACCCATCGGTAGGGTTCCATTGTTTTACCTTTGACAACCACAAACGAAGCGTCAAAATTACGGGTGTGAACGGCATTAGCCATTTTTAGTAATAAATCTTTGGCAGGATTTGTGTCGTTAGCAAATGCATTAAAGCTTACTACCAACGACAGAACAAAAGTGATTACTTTCATTTAATTAGTTTTTTTCCTCAGACGCTTTGGTATTAGTTTGCGCTGTTTCTAAAGAATTCGCAACTCGTGCTTGGCGTTGATGCTCAAGAACTAATGCACCAATACGTTGTTGCTGTAATTCACGTAAACCTTGCTCTGCATTTTCAAGCGCAGGCTCAGATGAGTAACTTACTGGCGATGCCATACCTGTCAGCGGTGTGGTTTGTAGTAATGGAATTTCGCTTTGTTGCTCGTTGTTGCTTTGAGGAAGCGTATTAACTCCAACAATAGCAAACATTGCCACACTGGCTGCAATTGCTAGTTGAGCAACTGGCTTGCGCCAATTAAAAGCCACTACTTTATTATCTTGTACCGTCTCAGTGATTGCTTGAGGCTGTGTTTTTGACTGACTAAAGTCAGCATAAACAGGCTCGCTTTCAAGTGCTAATGCAACGCGATCGCTAATATCAATATGTATGTCGTTATTATTTTTTTGAGCACGCATCGCATCACCAATTAACGCATAACGGCCAAACGTAGTTACATCTTGCTCTGCAATTTTTGCATCAGTCAGATGTTGCTCGCCATCAAGTAATGCCGATAACGCTTCGTTATCTAACTTGTTAAGGTGTGCTTTTGTCATACTAAGACTCGCCTATTAATGGGTTTAATTTGTTATCTATTGCTTCACGGGCACGAAATATACGCGAACGCACAGTCCCGACCGGGCAATCCATTACCACTGCTATTTCTTCATAGCTCATCCCTTCGATTTCTCTAAGGGTGATTGCGGTTTTAAGATCTTCAGGCAAACTATCAATCGTATTAAAAATAACAGCGCGTACTTCTTCGCTTAAAAGTAGGTTTTCAGGAGATGCATTAGATCGCATTGAATCTGCACAATCATAAAACTCGGCATCTTCAGCGTCTATATCATTTGCTGGCGGCTTACGCCCCTGGGCTACTAAGTAATTTTTAGCACAATTAACGGCAATACGGTATAACCACGTGTAAAAGGCGCTGTCACCTCTAAAGTTTGGAAGTGCACGGTAAGCTTTAATAAAAGCCTCTTGTGCTACATCAGCAATATCGCCTTGGTTTGATACATAACGTGAGATCAAACCTGCAATTTTGTTTTGATACTTCTTTACTAATAGGTTGAAGGCGTTTTTATCTCCTTGCTGGACCCTTTTTACTAGCACTAAATCTAATTCCTGCTCGCTCATTCGAGCCGGTACTCCTATGTCTGATTTTTGCTTGTTATTCATATTGTCGTCATTGTTCACAAATACTCTGACCTCTTTATGAATAAAAAGTTCTGCTTAATATTATTTTTTTATAAAATAGATGATAAATAACGGCGCTAAGCCTTTAAAATCACTACGTAGTAGTATGACAAATATGGTACAACTACAGATATTAAAAACAAATATTGCTCTATATGAGCATTGTAACCGCAAAGTACCTCTGACATGAACCAAAATAAACATCACATTGCAGATGTCGCTATTATAGGTAGCGGCGCAGCAGGCTTATCACTTGCATTATCTCTAGCTAATTATTGTAACGTTACCGTGATCAGTAAAGGAGCGCTTACAGAAGGTTCTACTTTATATGCTCAAGGTGGTATAGCAGCTGTATTTGATAAACAAAACGACAGCATAGAATCTCATGTTGAAGATACACTCGATGCGGGCGGCGGTTTATGCGATAGAGACGCTGTTCATTATACTGCCAGCAATGCTCACGATTGCCTACAGTGGTTAATCGACCAAGGTGTTCCCTTTGATATGGAGTTTGATAGCAAAGGAAAAGAGCGTTTTCATTTAACACGTGAAGGCGGTCACAGCCATCGTCGTATTTTGCATGCAGCCGATGCTACTGGCAAAGCTGTGCAAACCACGCTTATTAGCCAAGTTAAAATTCATAAGAATATAACGCTCTTAGAGCAATACAATGCTATTGATTTAATTACAGATAAAAGCGCCGGAAAAACAGGCTCACACATTGAAGGTATGTATGTGTGGAACAAAAAAGCTAAAAAGGTAGAAACCATTTCAGCTAAATTTGTTGCTCTTGCCACTGGTGGCGCAAGCAAAGTGTATTTGTATACATCTAATCCAGATGTATCAAGTGGTGATGGCATTGCAATGGCATGGCGCGCAGGCTGTAAAGTTGCCAATATGGAATTTAATCAATTTCATCCAACGAGCCTTTATCATCCAGAGCTACAAAACTTTTTAATTACAGAAGCTATGCGCGGTGAAGGGGCTTATTTAAAACGACCTGATGGCACTCGTTTTATGAAAGATTTTGACAGTCGTGAAGAACTTGCTCCACGCGATATAGTGGCACGCGCAATCGATTTTGAAATGAAGCGTTTAGGTGCTAATTGTGTTTATTTAGATATTAGCCACAAAGATAAAGACTTTATTATTGAGCACTTTCCTACTATTTACGCAAAATGCCTAAGTGTAGGGCTTGATATAACAAAAGAAGCAATCCCAGTTGTACCTGCTGCGCATTACACTTGTGGTGGCGTAATGACCGACTTTAACGGTAAAACAGATCTTGATAACTTGTATGCTGTTGGCGAAGTCGCTTACACAGGCCTACATGGTGCAAACCGTATGGCAAGTAATTCATTATTGGAATGTATTGTATTTGCCCACGCTGCAGCTAAAGATATTTTAAGTAAAATTGAACATGCACCAGAGCCAATGGCTCTACCTCATTGGGATGAAAGCCGTGTTAGTAACTCTGATGAAGAAATTGTTATTACCCATAACTGGCATGAACTACGTTTATTTATGTGGGATTATGTAGGTATTGTACGCTCTACTAAACGCTTAGAACGTGCACTGCATAGGGTTGAGTTGCTGCAGCAAGA